>NZ_JBQEQE010000005.1:16480-49802 GCF_052046095.1 Pseudomonas sp. 22072 | reverse complement strand
GTGCCGAGTGGTGGGGCAAGAGCGTTTTGCTTACTTTTGCGCTTTTCAAAAGTGAGCCGCCGTCAGGGCGGAACCCTAAGCGGCCATTGCCGCAGGAATGGATATGTACACAATCCAGCTGTGTTGACTGTCAGGCCGCCATCGCAGGCAAGTCAGCTCCCACACTCAGATCGTGGGGGGGCAGGTGGGTAGGCGTCGGCTGTCAGGCCGTCACGGGAGCAAGCTCCCTCGCCACAGGTCCAGCGCCGTACCAAAATTGTGTAGATAACTGTGGCCAACGCGAGCACATCTGCATTCTGTGCACTGCACATCAAAAGCCTTGATAAAAGCGCGCAGCCGCTCAGCTATACTCCCCTCCATTTGAATGGCCCTGCGAGGAATTACTGTGAAGAACTGGACCCTGCGCCAAAGGATTTTGGCGAGCTTTGCGGTAATTATCGCGATCATGCTGCTGATGGTCGTGGTCTCGTATTCGCGCCTGCTGAAAATCGAAATCAGCGAAAACTCAGTGCGGGACGATGCGGTGCCCGGGGTGTTTTTCAGCTCCATGATTCGCAGCGCCTGGGTCGACAGCTACCTGCAGACCCAGGAGTTGGTCGGGATCCACGAGAATCAGGGCATTTCCGAAACCGACAAACAGGACTACAAGTCTTTCGAGGCTCGGCTTGAGCAACATATGGCCAGCTACGCAGGGACGATCAATATCACCCAGGATCGCACCGAATTCGATGCCTTCGAAAAACTGCACCAGAGCTACAACCAGATTCTCGCCCAGGTCTTGGCGGCCCATCAGAGCAATAACGCCGCCGAAGCACTGAGGTTGTTCAACGAGCAACTGACCCCCGCCTGGACCGCAGGCCGCATGAAGCTCAATGACATTATCAACGAAAACAAACAGGTCGCCGACAACGCCACCGCCGCCATCGATGATGCGGTAGCGGCCGCGAAGATCAGCATGGGCGTCTCGCTGTTGCTGGCGATTCTCGCCGCCGCGCTGTGTGGCCTGTTGCTGATGCGCGCGATCATGGCGCCGATGCAGCGCATCGTTCAAATCCTCGAAGTCATGCGCACCGGCGACCTGAGCAAGCGCCTGAATCTGGAGCGCAAGGATGAATTCAACGCGGTTGAAACCGGCTTCAACGACATGATGACCGAGCTGACTGCTCTGGTGTCCCAGGCGCAGCGTTCATCGGTACAGGTCACTACCTCGGTCACCGAAATTGCCGCGACCTCCAAGCAGCAACAGGCGACCGCTACCGAAACAGCGGCCACGACCACAGAAATCGGCGCCACTTCCCGCGAAATTGCCGCCACGTCCAAGGACTTGGTCCGCACCATGACCGAGGTGTCTACCGCCGCCGACCAGGCCTCGGTGGCTGCCGGTTCTGGCCAGCAGGGCCTGGCCCGCATGGAAGAAACCATGCACTCGGTGATGGGCGCCGCCGACCTGGTCAACGCCAAGCTGGCGATCCTCAATGAGAAGGCCGGCAACATCAACCAGGTGGTAGTCACCATCGTCAAGGTGGCCGACCAGACCAACCTGTTGTCCCTCAATGCTGCGATCGAGGCTGAGAAAGCCGGTGAGTACGGGCGCGGCTTTGCCGTGGTTGCCACCGAAGTGCGCCGCCTGGCCGACCAGACCGCTGTGGCGACCTACGACATTGAGCAGATGGTGCGTGAGATCCAGTCGGCGGTGTCGGCAGGGGTGATGGGCATGGACAAATTCTCCGAGGAGGTGCGCCGCGGCATGTCTGAGGTGCAGCAAGTGGGCGAGCAACTGTCGCAGATCATCCATCAGGTACAGGCCCTGGCGCCGCGGGTGCTGATGGTCAACGAAGGCATGCAGGCCCAGGCCACCGGTGCCGAGCAGATCAACCACGCGCTGGTGCAATTGGGCGATGCCAGCAGCCAGACCGTCGAATCCCTGCGCCAGGCCAGCTTTGCCATTGATGAACTGAGCCAGGTTGCGGTCGGTCTGCGCAGCGGCGTCTCGCGTTTCAAAGTCTGATGAGCGAACTCGCGGCTAAACGCGGTGCCGTCCCGGCAGCGAAAAAGGCGTTGTTTCTGGTGTTTCGCATCGGCAACGAACGCTTTGCCCTCAAGGCTACGGAAGTGGCCGAGGTGCTGCCGCGCCTGGCGCTCAAACCTATCGCCCAAGCGCCCTTGTGGGTGGCGGGTATCTTCGCCCATCGTGGGGTGCTGGTGCCGGTCATCGACTTGAGCGCCCTGACGTTCGGCACTTCGGCCCAGGCGCGTACCAGCACGCGCCTGGTGCTGGTCAATTACCAGCCGCAGCCCTGGAGTGAGGCGCGTTGGCTGGGGCTGATTTTGGAACAGGCCACCGACACCCTGCGTTGCGACCCCGCCGAATTCCAGCCCTATGGCCTGGACAACCGGCAGGCGCCGTACCTGGGGCCGGTGCGTGAAGATGCCCAGGGCTTGATGCAGTGGATTGGCGTTGCGGATCTGTTGACCGCGCCAGTGCGCGCCTTGCTGTTTTCCGCCGAGTTGAGCCTATGAGCAATGACCCGCGGTTTTTCGCGTTTTTGAAAGAACGCATCGGCCTGGACGTCGCTTCGGTGGGCGAGGCGATTATCGAACGCGCGGTGCGCCAGCGCTGCCAGTCGTCCCAGTCGCAGTCGGCGGAGGCTTACTGGCAACACCTGCAAACCTCCCATGACGAGCAGCAGGCGCTGATCGAAGCGGTGATCGTCCCCGAGACCTGGTTTTTCCGCTATCCCGAATCCTTTGCAACCCTGGCTCGCCTGGCCCAGGCACGCTTGGCCGAGATCAACCAGATGCGCGCCCTGCGTATTCTCAGCCTGCCGTGTTCGACCGGCGAAGAACCCTATTCGATTGCCATGGCCTTGCTCGATGCGGGCCTGGCGCCCCACCAGTTCAAAGTGCAGGGCATGGATGTCAGCCCGCTGTCGGTGGAGCGCGCGCGGCGGGGCGTGTACGGCAAGAACTCGTTTCGCGGCGCCGACCTTGAGTTTCGTGACCGTCACTTCACTGAAGACGCAGGTAATTACCGCATCGCCGACCGGGTGCGCGAACAAGTGCGCCTGCAAGTCGGCAACTTGCTGGACCCGGCACTGCTGGCGAATGAGCCAACCTACGATTTTGTGTTCTGCCGCAACTTGCTGATCTACTTCGACCAGCCGACCCAGAAACAGGTCTTTGATGTGCTCAAGGCATTGACTCACGTAGACGGTGTGCTGTTTATCGGCCCGGCCGAGGGCAGCCTGCTGGGGCGTCACGGCATGCGCTCCATCGGTGTGCCGCAGTCCTTTGCCTTCAGTCGGCATGTAGAACCGGCCCCGCCGGTTGCACCTGTGGTCAAACCGACGCCCGCGCCGCTACCGCAGCGCAGGGCGGCGCCGATACCGCTCAAGCCGCGGCCGTTCAGCACCGTCAGCCCCAACGTGCCACCGGTCAAAGTGGTGACTACCGATGCCGGGGATTTGCTCAGCCAGATCGCAACCCTGGCCAACGAGGGCAAAAGTGCCGAGGCCCGAGCGGCCTGCGAACGGTATTTGAGCAGTCACCCGCCGGCCGCCCAGGTGTTTTACTGGTTGGGGCTGCTCAGCGATGTGGCTGGCAGTGCCCTGGAGGCCCAAGGGTATTACCGAAAAGCCCTGTATCTGGAACCGCAGCATCCCCAGGCCCTGATGCACCTGGCCGCGTTGCTCGAGTCCCAGGGTGACAGTGCCGGCGCGCGCCGTCTTCAGGCACGCGCCGCCCGTAGCGAGCGAGCTGACAGTGAGTCCAAACGATGAGTAGCCCTGACGCGCTCGACACCGCAGGCCTGGACCTGACGCTGACCGATACCCAAGCCATTGACGACTGTTGGAACCGCATCGGTATTCATGGCGACAAGTCCTGCCCGTTGTTGGCCGAGCATATCCACTGCCGCAATTGCTCGGTGTATTCCGCCGCCGCCACACGCCTGCTCGACCGCTACGCACTGCAACAGGACGACCATCACGCGCAGGCAACTGCCGAAGCGGATAACGAGGTGGTCACCCGTTCGCTGTTGATGTTCCGCCTCGGCGAAGAATGGCTCGGTATCGCCACCCGTTGCCTGGTGGAAGTGGCGCCGTTGCAGCCGATCCACTCGCTGCCGCACCAGCGTTCCCGAGCGCTGCTGGGCGTGGCCAACGTACGCGGGGCGCTGGTGGCGTGCCTGTCACTGGTGGAACTGTTGGGCCTGGACAGCACCAGTGCCGGCGCCAGCGGCGGGCGGATCATGCCGCGCATGCTGATCATCGCTGCCCAGGACGGCCCGGTCGTGGTGCCGGTGGATGAAGTAGACGGCATCCATGCCATCGATGAGCGCACCTTGAAGGCCGCATCGGTGTCCGGCACCCAGGCCAGCGCACGCTACACCCAAGGCGTGTTGCAGTGGAAAGGCCGCAGCCTGCGTTGGCTGGACGAAGCGCAATTGTTGTCCGCCGTGACTCGGAGCCTCGCATGACCCCCGACCAGATGCGCGATGCCTCGCTGTTGGAACTGTTCAGCCTGGAGGCTGATGCGCAGACCCAAGTGTTGAGCGCGGGCCTGCTGGCGCTGGAACGCAACCCGACCCAGGCCGACCAGCTCGAAGCCTGCATGCGCGCCGCGCATTCACTTAAAGGGGCGGCGCGGATTGTCGGTGTGGATGCCGGCGTCAGCGTGGCCCACGTCATGGAAGATTGCCTGGTCAGCGCCCAGGAAGGCCGTCTGTATCTGCAACCTGAACATATCGACGCATTACTGCAAGGCACTGATCTGCTGATGCGTATCGCCACCCCGGGCAACGATGTGGGGCCGGCGGATATCGAGGCGTACGTAGCGCTGATGGAGCGCTTGCTCGATCCCTCGCAGCCGATTGCGACGCCCGCGCCAAAACCCGAGCCCATCCCCGCGCCGCGGGTTGACGCGCTGCTGCTGGAGCCCGAGCTGGAGCCTGCGCCACCGCTCGGCAGTGACGCGCCGCGCCAGAACAAGCGCATGACCGAAGGCGGCGAGCGTGTGCTGCGGGTGACGGCTGAGCGCTTGAACAGTCTGTTGGACTTGTCCAGCAAATCCCTGGTGGAAACCCAGCGGCTCAAGCCGTACCTGGCCAGCCTGCAACGCCTCAAGCGCATTCAAAGTAACAGCTTGCGTGCGCTGGATGCCCTGGACGGCCAGCTCAAGTCGCTGGATCTGAACCTGGAGGCCCAGGAGGCCCTGGCCGATACTCGTCGCCTGCTGAGTGAAGCCCAGGCCCTGCTGGCGGAAAAAAACGCCGAGCTGGATGAGTTCGGCTGGCAGGCCGGCCAGCGCGCCCAGGTGCTCTACGACACCGCATTGGCCTGCCGCATGCGGCCGTTTGCCGATGTGCTGGCCGGGCAGGTGCGCATGGTGCGTGACTTAGGTCGCAGCCTGGGCAAGCAAGTGCGCCTGGAGATTGAGGGCGAAAAGACCCAGGTCGACCGGGACGTGCTGGAAAAACTCGAAGCGCCGCTCACCCATCTATTACGCAATGCGGTCGATCACGGCATCGAAACCCCTGAGCAACGCGTGCTGGCGGGCAAGCCGGCGGAAGGCTTGATTCGCCTGCGTGCGTCCCATCAGGCCGGGTTGTTGGTGCTGGAATTGAGCGATGACGGCAACGGTGTCGACCTCGAGCGCCTGCGCGGCACCATCGTCGACCGCCATCTGTCGCCGGTTGAAACGGCCCTGCGTCTGAGTGAAGAGGAACTGCTGACGTTCCTCTTCTTGCCAGGGTTCAGCCTGCGCGACAAAGTCACCGAAGTGTCCGGGCGCGGGGTCGGCCTGGACGCGGTGCAGCATATGGTTCGTCAACTGCGCGGCGCGGTGGTGCTGGAGCAGACGGCGGGGCAGGGCAGCCGCTTCCATCTTGAGGTGCCGTTGACCCTGTCGGTGGTGCGCAGCCTGGTGGTGGAAGTCGGCGAAGAAGCCTATGCCTTTCCCCTGGCGCATATCGAACGCATGTGCGACCTGGCGCCCGACGACATCGTGCAGTTGGAAGGCCGCCAGCACTTCTGGCATGAGGGCCGGCACGTCGGCCTGGTTGCCGCCAGCCAGTTGCTGCAGCGCCCGCCGGGGCAGAGCCCGACAGATACCTTGAAGGTGGTGGTGATCCGCGAGCGCGATGCCGTGTACGGGATTGCCGTGGAGCGTTTTATCGGCGAGCGCACCCTGGTGGTGTTGCCGCTGGATGATCGTCTGGGGAAAGTCCAGGACATTTCCGCCGGGGCCTTGCTCGATGACGGCTCGGTGGTGTTGATCGTCGATGTCGAAGACATGCTGCGTTCGGTGGATAAATTGCTCAACACCGGTCGCCTGGAGCGCATTGCCCGGCGCAGCCAGCAGGCCACCGAAGCGCCGCGCAAGCGTGTGCTGGTGGTGGACGACTCACTGACGGTGCGCGAGCTGCAACGCAAATTATTACTCAATCGTGGTTATGAAGTCGCTGTTGCGGTCGATGGCATGGATGGCTGGAACGCATTGCGCTCCGAGGACTTCGACCTGCTTATCACTGATATTGATATGCCTCGCATGGACGGTATTGAATTGGTCACACTTTTGCGCCGTGACAGTCGCCTGCAATCGTTGCCGGTGATGGTGGTTTCCTACAAGGATCGTGAAGAAGACCGCCGCCGTGGCCTCGACGCCGGGGCCGACTATTATCTAGCCAAAGCCAGTTTCCATGACGACGCCTTGCTCGACGCCGTGGTTGAACTGATTGGAGGCGCCCGGGCATGAGGATTGCGATCGTCAATGACATGCCCCTGGCGGTGGAGGCCTTGCGCCGCGCCCTGAGTTACGAGCCCGCCCACGAGGTGGTATGGGTGGCCAGCAATGGCCTGGAAGCGGTACAGCGTTGCGCCGAGCTGACCCCGGACCTGATCCTGATGGACCTGATCATGCCGGTGATGGATGGGGTGGAGGCCACCCGGCAGATCATGGCCGACACGCCTTGCCCGATTGTGATCGTCACTGTCGACCGCCAGGCCAACGTCAGCCGCGTATTCGAAGCCATGGGCCACGGCGCCCTGGATGTGGTGGACACCCCGGCACTGGGCGTTGGCAACCCTAAGGATGCGGCCGCGCCCCTGCTGCGCAAGATCCTCAATATTGGTTGGCTGATCGGCCAGCGCGGCACGCGGGTGCGTGCAGAAACCCCGCCGCAGCGGGTCACCGGCAAGCGTCAACGGCTGGTGGCCATTGGTTCTTCGGCTGGTGGGCCGGCGGCACTGGAAGTTCTGCTCAAGGGTTTGCCCCGGGATTTTCCCGCCGCCATCGTGCTGGTACAGCATGTGGACCAGGTCTTCGCCGCCGGCATGGCCGAGTGGCTGAGCAGCGCTTCCGGCCTGCCGGTGCGCCTGGCCTGTGAGGGCGAGCCGCCTCAACCCGGCGTGGTATTGCTGGCCGGAACCAACCACCATATTCGCTTGTTGAAAAATGGCACGCTAGCCTATACCGCAGAGCCGGTGAACGAGATTTACCGGCCCTCCATCGACGTGTTTTTCGAAAGCGTCGCCAGTTACTGGAACGGTGACGCTGTCGGCGTGCTACTGACCGGCATGGGGCGCGACGGGGCCCAGGGCCTCAAGTTGATGCGCGAACAAGGATATTTGACCATCGCCCAGGATCAGCAAAGCTCGGCGGTGTACGGCATGCCCAAAGCGGCGGCGGCGATTGATGCTGCTGTTGAAATTCGCCCACTGGATAGAATTGCGCCCCGATTGCTGGAGGTCTTTGCAAAATGAACAAGAATCTCCCGCCGTGCTGGCTTGCAGGTAGTAATTCAGGTGATTGCACATGAATGATTTACAGCTCGACGACTTCAAGACCGACGAAAACGCCGCCATGGTGCTGCTGGTCGACGACCAGGCCATGATCGGTGAAGCCGTGCGGCGTGGCCTGGCCCATGAAGAGAACATCGACTTCCACTTTTGCGCCGACCCGCACCAGGCGATTGCCCAGGCGATCCGCATCAAGCCCACGGTGATCCTGCAAGACCTGGTGATGCCGGGCCTGGACGGCCTGACCCTGGTGCGTGAGTACCGCAATCACCCGGCCACCGCGAATATCCCGATTATCGTGCTGTCCACCAAAGAGGACCCTCTGATCAAAAGCGCGGCCTTTGCGGCCGGGGCCAACGATTATCTGGTCAAGCTGCCGGACAACATCGAACTGGTAGCGCGCATCCGCTATCACTCGCGCTCCTACATGACCCTGTTGCAGCGCGACGCGGCCTACCGTGCGTTGCGGGTCAGCCAGCAACAGTTGCTGGACACCAACCTGGTGCTGCAACGCCTGATGAACTCCGATGGCCTGACCGGGCTGTCCAACCGCCGTCACTTCGACGAATACCTGGAGCTGGAATGGCGCCGCGCCATGCGCGACCAGACCCAACTCTCGTTGCTGATGATCGATGTGGATTTCTTCAAGACCTACAACGACAGCTTCGGCCATGTCGAGGGCGACGAAGCCTTGCGCAAAGTCGCCGCCACCATTCGCGATGCCAGCAGCCGCCCTTCGGACTTGCCGGCGCGCTACGGTGGCGAAGAGTTCGCACTGGTCCTGCCCAACACCTCGCCGGGCGGCGCACGCCTGGTCGCGGAAAAACTGCGCATGGCGGTGGCGGCGTTGAAAATCCCGCACATCGCCCCGGCTGAAGGTGCCAGCCTGACCATCAGTATCGGGCTGTCGACGTTGACGCCTGTCCAGGGTACGGACTGCCGGCAGCTGATCATGGCGGCGGACAAGGGGTTGTACACGGCCAAGAACAATGGGCGTAATCAGGTGGGCATCGAATAAATTCGAGACCAGCGCAAAGCCAAGTGGAGAGGGCGCGAATCTCTCCCACATTGGATCTTCGAGGCTGAGTATGAAATCACTATGGTTAAGAGGCTGAAGAATAAAGCGCCATTGTCAGTGCTGTGTTGATAATGGCGCTTGTGATTAATCTGCTTTAAAACCAGTTTTGTCGTTGGCGGATCGCCACTCTTTAACTTCTTTTACTACAAATTCAGGTCCATCTTTTTCAGGCTCCGGATAAAATATTAGATCTGAACCAGAAGGGTGTTCCGTTAACGCTTCAAATTTTAAAATTGCATCGGTGTGCTCTTCTTCTGTGGCGTAGTCGTCGTTATAGATTTTTACAACCAAGTTTAAAAACTCACGCTCCGTCATCTCGCTAATTAATGTGCCCATTTTTAGGAACCTCTGTGAATGTCGATATGCTTTTTTGGCGTTAGAATCACGATATTGTCGATGCCGTATACTTCACCGTCAGTAGACACATATTTTTTATGATGAAGCTCAAACCGTATCCGTTTACCCACTGCTTCACTTTTTTTAACAATCGGCGAACGTCCATTTTTCATGGTGGCTAACTCACTAGGTGCAAAATGCTGAGCCAACTCTGAATCTGTAGACACTGCTTTCCAGAAAGCCTCACGAAATGCCTTGAAATTTTTAAACTGCTGGCCTCTCAACTGATCAGCGATTTGCGATGGAATGGGTGCGCCGTCGTCTGTGGTCGCTGCTCCAAGCCAGTTGCCAAACACAGGTTGGCCCATCCCGGTAGCAACTCCCGGATCCTCCCGCCTATCCCTGAACATCACATAGATAGGAGGCAACCCGGAATCTATAGGGAATACGGTTATAAAGTCATCAAAACGTGACTCACGGACTCCTGGAAACGAATCAACTCTGCCAGCAACCGGCGTCACCGTAGCTCCAACGTAAACGGGCGGTTCAGGCTGGTCAACGGGCAGAGTTGTTGAGCTATCCCCGGGGGCAACGATAGGTGTCCAGACCAACGTCCTGGGTGGGACGTCACTTGTCGTGACGGTGTACACCTTCCGCGCTGGATCGTAGGTCGCGGCAATCACCTTGACCTTGGAAGGCACGCTTGTACCGTCGGCAATGACCACAAACACTTCGGAGCGTCCATCCTCCGCCGTCTTTGAACTCATTCGCACTGGCAGGTCGATTGTGCCATTGAGTGCGGTGGTGAGCGTTGACTCGTTGACGTCTGGCAAAAACGTTGAAACCGGGGTACCGAGTGCGTAACGCTCCGCCAGTTCTCCGTTTGCAAGCTTGGGTGAATAGACCAGAGCTGAAACACCGACAAGTAAGCCGCCTGCCGTGCTTGCGACCAACTCCGTCAATGCGGCCACTGCTGACCGAATGGCAGCTTGCAGCGTGATGGTAATCCCTTCTGCTGTAGCGATAGTCCCGACTGAGGTCATGACTATCGCTTGAGTCGCAGAAGCAGTGCCCGACAGTCGATAGGTATTGGCTACTCGTACCGCTTCAATACGCGCTTGGGCCGTTGCTACCTGCTGCGCACGTTCTGCGAGGTCGCTGATTGCATTGGAGGCGTTGGCAAGAAACCGCGCGGACTCTGACTTCAGCACAAAATCATGGTGGCTGAGCCATCTCACCCCAAGCGCGGTGTTCCGCTGCAGATAAATAAGCTGTTTGAGTCCCTCAAGCTCGGGTTTGCTCAGTGGCGGTGTAACCCGTGGGTTGGCTGCGGGATAGTAAATCATCAACCCGTTCCGGTTTATGGCTAACGGTGGGTCAATAGGTTTGATCGCAGCCATCGTTTTTTCGATCATTTTGTCCAGCGTGTTTTTGTAACGCATGAGGGTCTGGTCGGGTGTCAATCCAACGACCGAACCGGCAAGAGAGGCGAGTTCCACCTGCAGGTATTCCGGCAGCAACTGCACCTGAATTTCCAACTCATCTGCAATGGCCTTCAGATACTCATTGTGTAAATTTTCCCAGCCAGGATCCTGTTCGGCTAAATTGGCCTCCAGCGTTTGCCGGGCCTTTGCCAACCCTGAGAGTTTTTTAGTCAGAATGTCTATGGAGAGCGAGAGAGCCTTGAGTTCTTGTGCGGCCCTCCAGACGTTGTCGTAAAGTGTGTAGGCATCGCCCAGATTTTTTATCGGGTCAGAAGAGGCAAGCGTTTCACGTAGCTTTGTATAAGTTAAGTTTTCCATCAGGTAAAAAGGGCTTTGATCATAGAGCCCATAGATGAGTGGCGCAGTACTGGCGTATTTGGATTTTTTCGCGTCGATGATTTCAAATGCGATTTTTTGATCCAGAATGGCTGAGGCTGTCTCTGTGAGTGCCTGTGAAGCTTTCGCGGCTTGCTGTTTCTCTGCGAGTTCGCGTTCAGTGTCAGTAGTGAGGGTTGCGAACCGTGCGCTGTACTCCGCGTCAATCAAGGATTGATTGTACTTTTGCTCTCCAATGAAATCGGCGGTGGTGCTAGGGAAGTCAAACTGCTTGAAGCGGCTACGGTCTCCTTCACCCCGACGTGGCCCTTCTTGAAGGCCCCAGCCATCTCCACTTCCTACGTAGCCTCCGCCTTCACCACCCCAATAAGTGTTTCGTCTCCCTGCGGTAATTATCGTCGGCTTGAGTTCTAAAGGTTGTCCTGGCTGCCACCCTTGTTGTGCCATAGGGCCTCTCCATTTTTATGAGAGTGATCGTTAGAGTTTGTGCGTCCTGAAGAAAAAAACTCAGGCGCTTTGATCAAACTTATTTGAGAGGGAAGAAAGAAAAAACTGATGGCGTTTTGATTTGATTTTATGCGTGTAGGAGACTCTGTAAGACGGTTCTGAAACTGATGTATTTATATTCTTGTATGTTTATCACTTGAGTCTTGGGATGATTTGGCTAGAAACCTAATTGTTTGTTTTTATTGGAGTGGGTTGGTTTGTGGTCTTTTAGGCAGGCTCTGATTTGGATTTTCAAATTATTTGTATAAACAGATGAACGGTCTGGTTTTAGCGAGTAGTAGGTCGGGTTTTCTAACGCGCGGCATCGTCAATCTATAGGAAATGCTCTGATGGTCGCGTATCCGTCACCGAAGCAAGCGTGACGAGAGGCAAGCGCTGTCTTGGCAGAATCGACCAAGCGGGCTGCCGTTTCCAGCCGTTTGCCGTTATACTCGCCGGCTTTCAAAAGTTCGCCAACGAGTGCTGCCCGCCATGGAAATCAACCCGATCCTTAACACCATCAAGGACCTGTCCGAGCGCTCCGAAACTATTCGGGGGTATCTTTGACTACGATCAAAAGCATGAGCGTCTGACCGAGGTCAATCGCGAGCTTGAAGATCCGAGTGTCTGGAACAAACCTGAATACGCCCAGGAACTGGGGCGCGAGCGCGCTGCGCTGGCACAGATTGTCGATACCCTCGACGAACTGAACACCGGCCTGGGTGATTGCCGCGACCTGCTGGACATGGCCGTCGAAGAAAACGACGAAGGCGCAGTGGGCGATGTTGTCGCCGAGCTGGCTCGTCTCGAGGAAAACCTCGCCAAGCTTGAATTCCGCCGCATGTTCAGCCACGAAATGGACCCGAACAACGCCTACCTGGATATCCAGGCCGGTTCCGGTGGCACCGAAGCCCAGGACTGGGCCAACATCCTGCTGCGCATGTACCTGCGCTGGGCCGACAAGCGCGGTTTCGACGCGACCATCATGGAACTGTCCGCCGGTGAAGTGGCCGGTATCAAGGGTGCGACCGTACACATCAAGGGCGAATACGCCTTTGGCTGGCTGCGCACCGAGATCGGCGTGCACCGCCTGGTGCGCAAGAGCCCGTTCGACTCCGGCAACCGTCGCCACACCTCATTCTCTGCGGTGTTCGTCTCGCCAGAGATCGACGACAAAGTGGAAATCGAGATCAACCCGGCCGACCTGCGGATCGACACCTACCGTTCCTCCGGCGCCGGTGGTCAGCACGTAAACACCACTGACTCGGCCGTACGTATCACCCACGTACCGACCAACACCGTGGTCAGTTGCCAGAACGAACGTTCCCAGCACGCCAACAAGGACACCGCCATGAAAATGCTGCGGGCCAAGTTGTACGAGCAGGAAATGCAGAAGCGCAACGCCGCTTCCCAGGCGCTGGAAGACACCAAGTCGGATATCGGCTGGGGTCACCAGATCCGTTCGTACGTGCTCGATGCCTCGCGGATCAAGGATCTGCGCACTAACATCGAACGCAGCGACTGCGACAAGGTACTCGACGGCGATATCGACGAATACCTGGAAGCCAGCCTGAAATCCGGCCTCTAATACCCTCTGTGGGAGCGGGCTTGCCCGCGATCCCCCGCCGAAGGCTGGGGGCAACGAACCTGATGGAATATTTAAAGACATGAGCGACCAACAACTCGACCCGCAAGCCCTGCAACAGGAAGAAAACTCCCTGATCGCCCTGCGCAAGGAAAAGCTTGCTGCCGAGCGCGCCAAGGGTAACGCCTTCCCCAATGACTTCCGTCGCGACAACTACTGCGATGCCTTGCAGAAGCAATATGCGGACAAGACAAAGGAAGAACTGGCAGAGGCTGCGATCCCGGTCAAGGTGGCAGGTCGCATCATGCTCAACCGTGGCTCGTTCATGGTGATCCAGGACATGACCGGTCGCATCCAGGTCTACGTCAACCGCAAGACCCTGTCCGAAGAAACCCTGGCCTCGGTGAAAACCTGGGACATGGGCGACATCATCGCCGCCGAAGGCACCCTGGCCCGTTCCGGCAAGGGCGACCTGTACGTCGAGATGACCAATGTACGCCTGCTGACCAAGTCCCTGCGCCCGCTGCCAGACAAGCACCACGGCCTGACCGACACCGAACAGCGCTATCGCCAGCGCTACGTTGACCTGATCGTCAACGAAGACGTGCGCCAGACCTTCCGCGTACGCTCGCAAGTCATTGCTCACATCCGCAGCTTCCTGATGCAGCGTGACTTCCTGGAAGTGGAAACCCCGATGCTGCAGACCATCCCGGGTGGTGCCGCAGCCAAGCCGTTCGAGACCCACCACAACGCGCTGGACATGGAAATGTTCCTGCGTATTGCGCCTGAGCTGTACCTCAAGCGGCTTGTTGTTGGCGGCTTTGAAAAGGTGTTCGAGATCAACCGCAACTTCCGTAACGAAGGCGTCTCGACCCGTCACAACCCTGAATTCACCATGTTGGAGTTCTACCAGGCCTACGCCGACTACGAAGACAACATGGACCTGACCGAAGAGCTGTTCCGCGAGCTGGCACAGCTGGTGCTGGGCAGCACAGACGTGCCGTACGGCGACAAGGTGTTCCACTTCGGCGAGCCATTCGTGCGCTTGTCGGTGTTCGACTCGATCCTCAAGTACAACCCCGAGCTGACCGCTGACGACCTCAACGACATCGACAAGGCCCGTGCCATTGCCAAGAAAGCCGGCGCCAAGGTGCTGGGCTTCGAAGGCCTGGGCAAGCTGCAGGTGATGATTTTCGAAGAACTGGTGGAGCACAAGCTGGAACAGCCGCACTTCATTACCCAATACCCGTTCGAAGTGTCGCCGCTGGCCCGTCGCAACGACGACGACCCGAACGTCACCGACCGTTTCGAGCTGTTCATCGGTGGCCGCGAAATCGCCAACGCCTATTCCGAGCTTAACGATGCGGAAGACCAGGCCGAGCGCTTCATGGCCCAGGTGGCCGACAAGGACGCCGGTGACGACGAAGCCATGCACTACGATGCCGACTTCGTTCGGGCCCTGGAGTACGGCATGCCGCCGACTGCCGGTGAAGGTATCGGCATTGACCGTCTGGTGATGTTGTTGACCAACTCGCCGTCGATCCGCGACGTGATCCTGTTCCCGCACATGCGGCCACAAGCGTAACCGTAGCGAAATCCGAAGCCGCCTTTTATAAGGCGGCTTTTTTATGTGGCCTGTTCAAGTGGTGCTCGTCATTGATCGTTCCCACGCTCCGCGTGGGAGTGCACTCTGTGACGCTCCGCGTCACCTCTAAAGGAAGAAGTGTGGTGAACCGCATAATGGCTCAAGAAGGTGCCGCCGGCATTGCTGCTGCCGTGGCTGAAAGTGTTCAGTACCAGGGCCGCAAGGCCAGTCGGCGGGGCAGCGAGCAGCGCCGGCAAGACATTCTCGATGCGGCCATGCGTATCGTCGTGCGCGATGGCGTGCGGGCCGTACGTCATCGGGCAGTGGCGGCAGAGGCGGGGGTGCCGCTGTCGGCCACCACCTATTACTTCAAAGACATCGACGACCTGCTCACCGACACCTTCGCCCAATACGTGGAGCGCAGCGCCGCTTTCATGGGCAAGCTGTGGGTGCGCAACGAAGGCCTGTTGCGCGAGATGGTCGCCTATGGTGACGGCAGCCCGCAGTCGCGCTCGCAACTGGCCGATGATATCGCCCGCCTGACCGCCGACTATGTGCTGCGCCAGCTGACCAACCGCCGCGAATACCTGATGGCCGAGCAGGCTTTTCGCCAGGAAGCCCTGCTCAACCCGCGCCTGGCCGAACTGGTACGCTCCCACCAACAGATCCTGTTGCAGGGCACCGGGCAGTTTTTCCAGGTATTGGGTTCCCGTGAGCCACAGCAGGATGCCAAGGTGTTGACGGCTATCATCAGTCGGATGGAATATCAGGGCCTGTTGGGCGGCGCAGAGCCTTTGACGGGTGACGAGATGCTTGAAATCCTCAAGCGTCACATGCACCTGGTATTGGCCTCGGCCTAGCCCTGTGCGCAATCTGCTTTGGGTGGGGGCAGGCAAGCCAGCTCCTACCTCTGATGGGCCTGCTGCTCAGATGTGAAGCCGTGCGCTAACTGCGCGTGGGCCAATAACGTTTAAAGAGGAAGCACCGGGTGGACGATTACCAGCAGACGATACGCACCTTGTCCGATCGCATTGTGCTGGCGCAAACACCGATCCGCGTCCTTGATGCGGTGAAATGGGACGAGAACATTCGTCAGGGATTTCTCAAGGCCAAGGGCAAGGCGATGCCTGCCGTAGACCGTGATTACTACCTGAACCGGCCGCTGTCGTTCGATTCCAGTGCGGTGAAGCTGGAGTTTCAGAACATCGAGCGCGACATCACCCGTCGCCTTGGGCAATTCAGTCCGGTGGGGCAGATCATGCGGCGCATGTGCCGTGAATACCGCATGGTGGTGCGCATGCTTGAAGCGCGCGGCACCGAGGACTTCGGTCTGATTTCCCAAGAGCTTTACGGCGCCGCCTCCGATGCGTTCCACGCCGGCGACCCGACCCTGGCCGACCTTGGCCTGATGCTCTCCGACTACCTGAACAACATCGATGGCCGGGGTGACCTCAAGGACGAAGCCAAGACCCTCACCGCCAAGGACGCGGTCAGCCTGCTGCAAACGCGCCTGAACAAGGTGTTTGGCGAAGCCGAAGAGACCATCCGCGTGTTCGAGTCCGACGGCATCGTCGCCGATGCGGCAGCGGGCGCCGACTACATCAAGATCCGCGCCGATGCGATGTTCAATGACCGCGACGTGCGCGCCCTGGAAGTGCATGAAGGGTTGGTGCATGTGGGCACCACCCTTAACGGCCAGAACCAGCCGATCTGCACGTTTCTGTCCAAGGGCCCGCCGTCGTCCACCGTCACCCAGGAAGGCCTGGCGATCCTGATGGAAATCATCACGTTTGCCTCCTACCCCAGCCGCCTGCGCAAACTCACCAACCGGACCCGCGCCATCCATATGGTGGAGGAGGGCGCCGACTTCCTGCAGGTATTCGAGTTCTTCCGCGAGCAAGGCTTTGAAATGGCCGAAAGCTATGGGAATGCCAGCCGGGTATTTCGTGGTTCGGTGCCCACCGGCCTGCCATTTACCAAGGATTTGTCCTACCTCAAGGGCTTTATCATGGTCTACAACTACATCCAGCTCGCCGTGCGCAAAGGCAAGCTGGAGCAAGTGCCGCTGCTGTTCTGCGGCAAGACCACCCTTGAAGACATGCGTACCCTGCGCCAGTTGGTCGACGAAGGCCTGGTGGTGCCGCCCAAGTACCTACCGGAGCAGTTTCGTGACATGAACGCGCTGGCGGCCTGGATGTGCTTCTCCAACTTCCTCAACCACTTGAGCCTGGACCGGATCGAGGCGGATTACTCCAATATCCTGTAACTGACGAAACCGAATCAAAAAATGTGGAAGCTGGCTTACCTGCGATAGCGCTGGGTCAGCCAGCACTCAGTCACTGATAGACCGCTATCGCAGGCAAGCCAGCTCCCACATTTGATCTTTACTGGTCTTCAGAACTTTCGCGAGGTTTCAACGGATGAGAATCCTCGGCATTTTATGCCTGCTACTCACATTGAACGGCTGCAGCTCCTTGCTGTTCTACCCCGAGCCCGGCCTACCCTTCACACCGGAAAAAGCCCACCTGCAATACCGCGACGTCACGCTCACCACCGCAGATGGCGTGAAACTGCACGCCTGGTGGCTGCCGGCAAAACCCGGTGTCCCGCTCAAGGGCACAGTCCTGCATTTGCACGGCAACGGCGGCAACCTCGCCTGGCACCTGGGGGGCAGTTGGTGGTTGCCGGAGCAGGGTTATCAAGTGCTGTTGCTGGACTATCGCGGCTATGGGCTGTCGGAAGGCAAGCCGTCGTTGCCGGCGATCTACCAGGATATCGACGCCGCCTTCGGCTGGATCGACAAGGCGCCTGAAACCCAGGGGCAACCGTTGGTTATTCTCGGCCAAAGCCTGGGCGGTGCACTGGCGGTGCATTACCTGGCAGCCCACCCGGAGCGTCAAGCCCAACTAAAAGCCTTGGTATTGGATGGCGTGCCTGCCAGTTATCGTGACGTAGGACAATTCGCCCTGAGCACTTCCTGGTTAACCTGGCCGTTGCAGGTGCCGCTGTCGTGGCTGGTGCCCGACGCCGACAGTGCGATCAATGCCATGCCCCGGTTGACCGGCGTGCCCAAGCTGCTGTTCCACAGCCTGGATGACCCGATCGTGCCGGTGGCCAATGGGATCCGCCTGTATCAAGCGGCGCCACCGCCCAGGGTGTTGCAACTGACCCGCGGCGGCCATGTGCAGACCTTTGCCGACAAAACTTGGCAGACCGTCATGCTGCGTTATCTGGACGACCCTCAGCACTTCAACGGCTTGCGTCGCCTGGGGGAAATTCCGAATTACCCTATTCCTAAAGTTGACTCATCAGAGAGCCCGCAATGAGCGAAGAACGCAACATGATCCCGCTGATCCTCACCGGCATCGGTACCATCCTCGGCACCGTTGGCTGCCTGTGGTACTACGGCTATCTGCACTTCGCCAAGCCGGAAGATGCGTTGCTGCTCAGCGATTTCACCATGCTCAAGACCATACCGGGCGAAGATTACAAAGTCTCCCTGACCCCGGCCGCGCAAGTGGCGCAGTGTGTTGACGGCGTATTGGTGATGTTTGATACCGAGCAGAAAGGCTTGAGCGGCGTGCTGGTGAACAACAAGAAGCAGGCCGTACGTTGTATAGGTCAAGAAACGCCGAAACTGGAGCAGTAGGACAGGCAGTGTGGGGAAAGCTGGAACCATTTTGAGTGAGTTGCCACTGATTTGGGACCGAGCAGCAACGCTGATTCGGTTAACTCTTTAACTTGATTTGGAGTCACATATGTCTATAAGTGGAGTTGGTCCTTCCCAAGGTGGTTTTGGCGCTCAAGATGCAGGTCAACAATCCGGTGACGTAGGCAGCCTCAAGAAAGAGATTGAGGATCTGAAGAAGCAAATAGGTCAGATGCAATCTCAAGGTGCCGGTGGTTCAGAGGGCGGCGGCGGTTCGGGAGGCGCTGTGGATGACCTTAAAAAACTGCTGAAAGAACTCGAGGAAAAGCTTAAAGCTATGGAAGGCCAAGAGGGTAAAGGCGCTGATGGCGAAGGCAGCAAGCCTGGTGGCGAAGGTAGCGCAAAGATTTCCATTGATTTCCAGCAGTAACATGAATAACGGGAACCGTCTTGCGTCAGAAGCCACAAAAGCGTCATGACTCATAAAGATTGGGGCCGAGACAGTGGCGATTACTATTGCTGCGATACGCAATATGTTGAACATGGCGAGAGGGCATGAAGAACTGGAGCGCAAAGTTGCCCAGACGCATGAGCTTAGCCAACTGATGGACAAGCTATCGAGCGCGAAGATAGAAATGCCGCTCGAAGATACACATCGTCCAGTCGGGTTCGACGAACCCAAAAAAAACCCACCGTAAGGTGGGTTTTTTATCCAGCATCAATCAGTTAGCAACGGAAGACCGTGGCTTGACCGGCTGGTTGTCGTTGGAGATGGTCACTTCCACGCGACGGTTCATGGCGCGGCCGGAGACGCTGCCGTTATCGGCAACCGGGTATTCCTTGCCATAACCCTGGGTCACGATACGCGAGATATCCACGCCTTGTTGAGCCAGTGCACGCTGAACAGAAGCGGCACGACGCTCAGACAGGCTCTGGTTGTACGAGTCGGAACCGGTGCTGTCGGTATAGCCTTCGACGATCACTTTACGGTCTGGGTTATCGCGCAGGAACTGAGCCAGCTTGGTGATGTTCACCAGGCCGCTGGATTTCAGATCGGACTTGTTGGTGGCGAACAGCACGTCACCGAAAGTCACCAGGGTGCCGCGATCGGTTTGTTTGGCGTTCAAGCTGTTTTGCAGTTGCTTGATTTGTGCGTCACGAGCGTCCAGCAGGGCGCGGGCACGTTCGTCACCAGCGTTTTTCAGCTTGGCCTCGGATTCGCGCAGGACGATGGTGTCCTTGGCCACTTCAACGCGCTGGTTGGTCAGGTAGGCCAACTGGTCGACTTTCTTCTCGTCTTCCTTGTCGCGGTAGGCCTTGTCAGCCTTGTCCAGCCATTCGCTGGCGTCTTTGGTTTCCAGCGCCGCCAGCTTGGTGGCTTGCGGGTTGGTTTGCAGGGACGAGAAATTGGTCCGCGCATTTTCCAGGTTCGCGTTCGGCGGGGTGGAGCAGGCCGCCAAGGCAACGCTCATCGCCAGCAGGGCAGGGATCATCAATTGTTTACGCATAGTCGTGTCGTCCTTTCAATTCGATATCAGGTGCGATGCAGTCAAGGGGCTGCGGCTTACTTCTGCATGATTGCAGCTGGGCGCATGCCTTCCTTACGCAGTTCTTCAACAGCCTTCTGGGAATCCTTCACAGCCTGTTGAGCCTTGGCAGCCTGGGCCTTACGCTCAGCGACGCGGGCATCCCACTCGGCTTGTTCAGCCAATTGGCGAGCCTTGTCGTAGTTCTTGTCGTGCATGGCAATCTCAGCTTCTTTGAGCTTGTCCTGGGCCGACTTCATTTCCACCGCCGCATACTCGGTACCGCCGGCGCTGACTGCGCTGTTGACGGCCGATTGGGTTACGGCGTACTGCTCGGTTGGAGGGTTGCCGGCGCAGCCAGCCAGAACGAAGCTGGTGCCGATTGCCAGCGCGGCCAATTTGAGCCCGCGCAGGTGGTTAAACGAGGATTTGGCAGTGCTGGTGTTCATCGTCTTCAACTCCATTGGATAACTCCTGAAAAACATCAAAATCCATCGGGGCGTATCGATTTCGGGCCCGTCGGTAAAGCACATGGCGTCCGTTCAAACGACCGTTCCACAAGTGATGGCTACTGGCTGTGACCGGAGGCTTTTTTCAAAAGTTCAGCGGATATGGCGATTTGCCTAAAAAAATATCTGACTGATTGGTCAGTGTTTGAAAAATGGAACTTTCGCGGCGTGCGGCGGTACCTCCGGGCCTGTAAAAGGCCCGGAATACGTGGGTTTAATTGACGTCAATAAATGTTTATCAGTGTTTTTGTTCGTCAGTGCCGGCCGACAAATCATGTAGGTGGCGACGGGATAAAGTAAGAAAGCGTGGCGTGGGGCCGACGTCTTCATACAACGGGTCACCCTCTTCGTCGGTGGCAATTACCTGCTGGCCCTGGATGTAGGGAAAGCTGGCTTCCAGCTCTTCAAGGGCGGCACCGATCAACTCGCCGAGCAGTTCTTCGACATGGCGCTTGGGGTACATTTCGGCAATGGCCGCCAGCCGTGCAGCGGCTTCTACATCCAGATGAATGGCGTATTCAGACTTGGTCAAACGACCCTTGGCGGTTTCTTCCCAATGCTGGGCCAGTTCTCGAATTTTCATGGCTACCTCAATAAAGCCTGCGATGGCAGGCGGTGATGAGCGACCAGCCGCCTGCGCGGATGACGCGGCGACTCACCGTTGAGACTAGCTGCAAGCGCCAAGGTTTAAAGTCGTTTGCGTTCGGCCTTGTCAGAAACCGACGTCGGCGGCACTCTGAAGCACCTGCGCGTCCCGGATTTCTGGCTGGAGATTGGCTGATGAGTGATATCGATGCACGCTTGCGTGAGGATGTTCACCTGCTGGGTGAGCTATTGGGCAACACCATTCGAGAGCAGTACGGCGAGGCTTTCCTCGAGAAGATCGAGCAGATCCGCAAAGGCGCCAAGGCCGACCGTCGCGGAGCCGTTTCAGAGAAAGCCGCTGGCGATGAGTTGAGCGCCAGCCTCAACCAGTTGCAGGAGGACGAGCTGCTGCCGGTGGCCCGAGCCTTCAACCAGTTCCTCAACCTGGCCAACATTGCCGAACAATATCAATTGATTCATCGGCGCGATGAATCGCAACCCGCGCCGTTCGAATCGAGGGTCTTGCCGGAGTTGCTGGCCCGTCTGCAAAGCGAAGGGCACAGCAATGAATCCCTGGCCCGGCAGTTGGCGCGGTTGGACATCGAGCTGGTGCTCACCGCCCACCCCACCGAAGTGGCCCGCCGCACGCTGATCCAGAAATACGATGCCATTGCTGCGCAACTGGCCTTGCAGGATCACCGCGACCTCACCACCGCCGAGCGCGAGCAGATTCGCGAGCGCTTGCAACGCTTGATCGCTGAAGCCTGGCACACCGAAGAAATCCGTCGAGTGCGGCCCACCCCGGTGGATGAAGCCAAATGGGGCTTTGCGGTGATCGAGCATTCCCTATGGCACGCCATCCCCAATTACCTGCGCAAGGCCGACCAGGCCCTGCACGCCGCCACCGGCCTGCGCCTGCCCCTGGAGGCTGCACCGATTCGCTTTGCTTCGTGGATGGGTGGCGACCGTGACGGCAACCCGAACGTCACCGCGCCGGTCACCCGCGAAGTGCTGTTGCTGGCGCGTTGGATGGCGGCGGATTTGTATCTGCGTGACATTGACCAACTGGCCTCCGAGCTGTCGATGCAACAGGCCAGCCCGGCGTTGCAAGCCAAAGTCGGCGACAGCGTCGAACCTTATCGTGCCTTGCTCAAGCAACTGCGTGAACGCCTGCGCGCCACGCGCCAGTGGGCCCACACCTCGTTGACCAGCACCACCCCGGCGCCGGCCGAGGTGTTGCAGAACAACCGCGACCTGCTGGACCCGCTGCAGCTGTGCTACCAGTCCCTGCACGAATGCGGCATGGGCGTGATCGCCGATGGCCCGCTGCTCGACTGCCTGCGCCGTGCCGTGACGTTCGGCCTGTTCCTGGTGCGCCTGGATGTGCGCCAGGACTCCAGCCGTCACTCGGCGGCCATGACCGAAATCACCGATTACCTGGGCCTGGGGCGTTATGAGGACTGGGATGAGGATGCGCGTATCAGCTTCCTCACCCAAGAACTGACCAATCGGCGGCCATTGCTGCCGGGTTACTTCAAACCCTCGGCGGACACTGCCGAGGTGCTCAATACCTGCAAGGAAATCGCCGCCGCACCAGCCGCATCATTAGGTTCGTATGTCATCTCCATGGCCGGCGCCGCGTCGGATGTGCTGGCGGTGCAACTGCTGTTGAAGGAATCCGGCGTACAGCGGCCAATGCGCGTAGTGCCATTGTTCGAGACCCTGGCCGACCTGGACAACGCCGGGCCGGTGATGGAGCGTCTGTTGCAACTGCCGGGTTACCGCGCGCGCTTGCAGGGCCCGCAGGAAGTGATGATTGGCTACTCGGACTCGGCCAAGGACGCCGGCACCACGGCAGCCGCCTGGGCACAGTACCGCGCCCAGGAGCGCCTGGTGGACATCTGCCGCGAGCAACAGGTGGAGCTGTTGTTGTTCCACGGTCGCGGCGGCACTGTTGGTCGTGGCGGTGGCCCGGCGCACGCTGCCATCCTGTCGCAGCCACCGGGCTCGGTAGCGGGGCGGTTCCGCACCACTGAGCAGGGAGAGATGATTCGCTTCAAATTCGGCCTGCCGGATATCGCTGAGCAGAACCTCAATCTCTACCTGGCCGCGGTACTGGAAGCGACCCTGTTACCGCCGCCGCCTCCCGAGCCTGCCTGGCGTCATCTGATGGACGAACTGGCGGCAGACGGTGTCAGCGCATACCGTGCCGTGGTGCGGGAAAATCCGCAGTTCGTCGAGTACTTCCGCCAGTCCACGCCGGAGCAGGAGTTGGGCCGTTTGCCTTTGGGCAGTCGCCCGGCCAAGCGTCGTGCGGGCGGGATTGAGAGCTTGCGCGCCATCCCATGGATCTTTGGCTGGACCCAGACGCGCCTGATGCTGCCCGCCTGGCTCGGCTGGGAAGCGGCACTGAGCAAGGCACTGAAACGTGGTGAAGGTGAATTGCTGGGGCAGATGCGCGAGCAGTGGCCGTTCTTTCGCACGCGCATCGACATGCTGGAAATGGTCCTGGCCAAGGCCGATGCTGATATCGCCCGTCTTTATGATGAGCGCCTGGTGCAGCCGGACCTGCTGGCATTGGGTGCGCACTTACGCGACCTATTGTCGCAGGCGTGTGACGTGGTGCTTGGCCTGACCGGCCAGTCGCAGCTGCTGGCCCATAGCCCCGACACCCTGGAGTTCATCCGCCTGCGCAACACCTACCTCGACCCCTTGCACCTGTTGCAGGCCGAGTTGCTGGCACGTTCCCGTCAGCAGGAGGCTGCCCAAGACAGCCCTCTGGAACAGGCGCTGCTGGTGTCCGTGGCCGGTATCGCGGCTGGTTTGCGCAACACCGGCTGAGGTTTTTTGCGTGTACTCAATGGCTTGCGGATAAACCGCGACGACCGCCCGGAAACGGGCGGTCGTCGTTTGAGAGGGTGGGTTGCGCTCAGGCACACCCTGGCGCTGACGCATGTGCGGCGCGGGTTTCTCCGACTTTTGGCGGCTTGTATGGTGAGGGCCCGCTGTGTATCTTGATCAGCCTTTGGCCGTTTGATCGGCCTAGAACCACATTTTTACGAGATTGGCCCCACGCGGCGAATCCGAGCGTCATCTCTATAAAAAATTGAGGAGCACATCGATGCGCGTCATTCTGCTGGGAGCTCCCGGGGCCGGTAAAGGTACTCAGGCAAAGTTCATCACTGAAAAATTCGGCATTCCACAAATCTCCACCGGCGACATGCTGCGTGCGGCCGTCAAGGCTGGCACCGAACTGGGCCTGATCGCCAAGAGCGTGATGGACAGCGGCGGCCTGGTCTCCGATGACCTGATCATCAACCTGGTCAAGGAACGCATCAGCCAGGAAGACTGCAAGAACGGTTTCCTGTTCGACGGCTTCCCACGCACCATTCCCCAGGCTGAAGCCTTGGTGAAGGCGGGCGTGGAGTTGGACGCCGTGGTCGAAATCGCGGTTGAAGACGAAGAGATCGTCCAGCGTATCGCTGGCCGTCGTGTTCACGAAGGCTCTGGCCGCGTGTACCACATCGTCTACAACCCGCCGAAAGTGGAAGGCAAGGACGATGTCACCGGCGAAGACCTGGTGCAGCGTAAAGACGACACCGAAGAAACCGTGCGTCATCGCCTGTCGGTCTACCATTCCCAGACCAAGCCCCTGGTGGACTTCTACCAGAAGCTGTCCGCAGCCCAAGGCAAGCCGAAATACAGCCACATCCCTGGTGTGGGCTCGGTAGAGGCCATCACCGCCAAGGTGCTGCAAGCACTGAGCTGATCCCTTGATCAGCGGCACAGACAACGGCCCGCTTGCGGGTCGTTGTTGTTTATACTGGCGCACTTTTTTCCGACTTGGACACCCACACCGATGAGTACCCTGCTGGCCCTGGACACCGCGACTGAAGCTTGCTCCGTTGCCTTGCTGCACGATGGCAAGGTCACGAGCCACTACGAGGTGATCCCGCGCCTGCACGCGCAGAAATTGTTGCCGATGATCAAGCAATTGCTTGAAGACGCCGGGACCACCCTAGCGGCGGTGGATGCCATCGCGTTCGGCCGTGGCCCCGGTGCATTCACTGGCGTGCGCGTCGCCATCGGCGTGGTGCAGGGCCTGGCCTTTGCGCTGGAGCGCCCGGTGTTGCCGGTGTCCAACCTGGCGGTACTGGCCCAGCGTGCGTTGCGTGAGCACGGGGCATCGCAGGTGGCAGCGGCAATTGATGCGCGCATGGATGAGGTTTACTGGGGTTGCTACCGTGAGACCGCAGGCGAAATGCGCCTGGTCGGTGCGGAAGCGGTGCTGGCCCCCGAAGCGGCGCAGTTGCCCGCTGACGCCAGCGGTGATTGGTTCGGTGCCGGCACGGGCTGGGGTTATGGCGAACGCATCAAGGTGACGTGTGCCGAGCAGGACGCAGCGATGTTGCCACACGCCGAAGACCTGCTGGCGTTGGCACGTTTCGCATTCGAGCGCGGCGAGGCGATTGCGGCGGACCAGGCAGCACCGGTGTACCTGCGCGATAAAGTCGCGCAGACCAAGGCCGAACGCGGGATTATTTGACGCCAAAAATGTGGGTGTTACGCGGCAAATTTCGCCAATCGTCAGAATTTGCCTGGGTTTTTAAACCTTTTACAAATTATGTGTTCTAGTTATCACCAGAGCATTTGCGCGCCATGGAAAGTGCCGCTAAATTGCCATCATTGATACCGAGTCTGCATGTATGCGTATAGACGGTTTTTCCTCACAGTCGTACCCCCTCAAGCGTAAGCCGCGCAAGGCGAGCGTGACGGTAGACGAGTCCGTCGAGGATTCACCGGACTTCATCGAAGTACACACCGATACGCCTTCCAAAGCTCAAGGCGCCTCGAGCGCACGCATAAGCGGCGTTCCTGCCCGTCAGCAAGACATGGTCTTTCCCCGTTCCATGAGCAAAAGCGTTGCCACCGCCTTGGCCAGCTACCTGACCACCGCCGGCTTTGTCGAATGGGATATGGAAGTGCTGGGTCTCGATATCCATATCTGATGCGTTTGCCTTATTACATCGGCTGCCCGTCCTGGAGTGAAAACGCCTGGCGCGAGTACCTGTATCCCGTTGAGGCACGTTCCAGCGATTACCTCGGGCTCTATTCCCAGGTCTTCAACGCCGTTGAGGGCAATACCACTTTTTATGCTCGCCCCTCGGCCGCCACTGTGCAGCGCTGGGCCGAAATCATGCCTGATGATTTTCGCTTCACCGCCAAATTTCCCGGCGATATCAGCCATGCTGGCGATTTGCGTGAACAGTTGCCGGCGGCAGAAAGTTTTGTCGGCTTGATGAGCCCTTTGGGTGAGCGCGTTTCACCGCTGTGGCTGCAGCTCTCGAAGAGCTTTACGCCGCCACGCCTGGCGGAGCTGGCTGGATTTCTCGATGGCATTGATCGGCCGCTGGCCGTGGAGGTGCGTCATGAACAGTTCTTCGCCAGGGGTGATGCTGAGCGCATGCTCAACCGCCTGTTGCGCGATCGCGGTGTCGAGCGCATCTGCCTCGATCCACGTGCCCTGTTCAGTTGTACCTCTACCTCGGAAGCGGTGCTGCATGCCCAGTCCAAAAAGCCCCGGGTGCCACCGCGCCCAGCGGCGCTCACGCAGTTTCCCCAGGTGCGCTTCATCGGGCATCCGGACCTTGAGGCCAATGACCCGTTCCTGATTCCATGGGTGGAAAAGATCGCCAGTTGGATCGAAGAGGGCCGCACGCCCTATATGTTCCTGCACACCTCGGACAATCGTCTCGCGGCGCAACTGGCGCTGCGCTTCCACGCCAAGCTGATGGTGCGTCTGCCAGGGCTACCGCCGCTGCCTGCCTTGCATCGAGAACCCGTGGCGGAGCAGCTCGGGCTACTTTGAGGGTCGAGCCGTGGGTGTGGTCAAGACATTGAGTGTGTTGCTGGTGCTGGTGGGCGCATTTGCGTTGGCCGTCTGGCGGGGTTGGGTGCCGATGCCGGCCGAGTGGAACCCCTGGGCGCCCTTGGATGTGCGGGCCAGCCCCAACCTGTTGACGCGCTACAAGCTCAGTCGTTTGCAGGACGATCCGGCGCTGTGTGACCAGGTGTTGAACACCTCTGGTCTGCGCGTGAGCCGCCAGGCCGATACACCGGCTGATACGGCGTGCCCCTTGCGCAATATTCTGCGTGTGCAGGGCGCTGACGTGGCCTTGAGCAGCAGCTTTCTCGCCAGTTGCCCGCTCGCGGTGGCGTTCGCATTGTTCGAGCGCCACAGCCTGCAATCGGCGGCCCAGGCCGTGTTTGGTCAAGCGGTGAGTCGGGTCGAGCATTTGGGCAGTTTTGCCTGCCGTAATATCTACAATCGCGCCGACGGAAGGCTCAGCCAGCACGCCTCGGCCAATGCCCTGGATATCGCCGGGTTTCGCCTGGCGGATGGACGCAGCATCAGCGTGCTCAAGGATTGGCCGGGGCAGAGCGACAGTGCGCGTTTCCTGCGTTTGGTACGCGATGGCGCCTGTGATGATTTCAACGTGGTGTTGAGCCCGGACTACAACGCGGCTCATCGCAACCATTTCCATCTCGACATGGGGCGTTGGTGGGTGTGTCGCTAGGGTTCAGGCGGCCAGGCGCAGGTTGTGGGTCACCAGCGGGCGTGCCCAGTAGTAATCGAAATCCAGGGCCTTTTGCTGCGCCAGCAGTTCTTCTTCGGGGTAAGGCGTGGCGGCCGGTGGCAGCAGGTCCAGCTCGAATTCGGCAATTGGCAGGTGCAGGGGGCGTGGTTGTGGCGCCGGGCCTGGCTCGGGTAGCGGTTGGCCGGCGTTCAGCACGATGGGGCGCACCCACTCGCTCTCAAACGCTTGTTGGCGTTGCTGGGCGATGACTTCTTCTTCCGGGAACGGCGTCGCGGCCGGTGGCAGCAGCTCGGTTTCGAACTCGGCAATCGGCAGGAAGAGCGGCGCAGGCGGCAAGATCTCGGTGTCTTTCACATCGCACTCACGCTGGGTGAGGATCTGCGCCAGCAGGTCGGCGCCTTCGCGGGGTTCAACTGCCGGGTCTGCCGGGGCGGGCGCCTTGGCGGCGAGCGCGTCCGGCGTTTCACCGAGCTGCTCGGCCAACGCGCGGGCGAAGAAGTCCTGCCACACATGACTCACCCCGGCCAGCGCTTGGGTATTGCGCAGGCCGTAATGGTTGTGGGTCGGCAGTACACCGATGGAAAGGGGAAGAATGTCTGACATTTTTCTCGGTCGACGCTCAGCTCTGGCAAAATACCTGACTGTAATTTTTATCGGCTGTTGTTTGCCGATCCTTAATTTTTTTGAGCGTGGCGATTGATGAACGAACAACCAGCGGCCAGCCGCATCCAGGTCCAAGCCTTGGCTGACAGCTTCCAGGCCCGCGCTGAACACTGGGCTTCGCTGCTGGGGTTGCCTCTACAGGTGGCCGATGCGGATTTTTCCCTGCAAGTGGGGGAGCACGGCTTGCAGTTGCAACAGCTTGGGCCTGATGCGCCAGGGCCGGTGCGGGTCGACTTTGTCGAAGGCGGCGCGGCGCATCGGCGATTGTATGGTGGTGGCAGCGGGCAGATGATCGCCAAGGCGGTGGGCATCGCCCAGGGCGTGCGCCCGCGAGTGCTGGATGCCACGGCTGGCTTGGGCAAGGACGCGTTCGTGCTGGCCAGCCTCGGGTGTGAGATGAGCCTGATCGAGCGCCAGCCGTTGATCGGCGCCTTGCTCGAAGATGGCCTGGCACGCGCTGCCGAAGATTTTGACGTGGCGCCGATTGTGGCGCGCATGAAGCTGCTCAAGGGCAACTCCATCGACGTGATGCTCAATTGGCAGGGCGAGCCGCCTCAGGTGATCTATCTGGACCCAATGTTTCCGCACCGTGAGAAAACTGCCCTGGTGAAGAAGGAAATGCGCCTGTTCCGGCCGTTGGTGGGCGATGACCCGGATGCACCGGCGTTGCTTGCGGCCGCTCTGGCTTTGGCCAGCCATCGGGTGGTGGTCAAGCGGCCGCGCAAGGCACCCTGTATTGAGGGGCCGAAGCCAAGCCATGCGCTGGATGGCAAGTCCAGCCGCTACGACATTTATCCCAAGAAAGCGCTCAAGCCGTAAGCTGCAAACAGCAGCACTTATCTCCCAGGTGCGCCGCAATCCAAATGTGGGAGATTCTATGGTTGGGGGGAAGCCCCCAAACCCGCTTTTGATTGGTACTCGCTCTGGTTTTTCATGAGCGAAAAGGCGATACGCGCTAACTTGCGGGCGATGATGACCAGGACTTGAGTTGTTTTCAGTCCCCTGGCCAGATAGCCCTCGTATAAAGGCTTCCAGGCTTCTGACCTAATACCGGCTGACGCCGCGTTATGCAGCAACCTGCGGATCTCTGAGTCTCCTTTCTTGCTTAACGAACGACGTCCGTTCATTTTCCCTGAGTCGGACACCCTCAAGTCCATTCCCAGAAAAGCAATGTAAGCGTCAGCACTTTCAAACTCTCCTCGTTGAAAGGCCATAGTCAGTGCAACTGCCGTAAGAAAACCAATGCCCTCTACGGCTTGGCAGCGCCTGACTTGATTCAAGACACCCGCTTCAGTGACAGCAGCTAATATCCGTTTTTCAATGAGCGCTTCATGTCTATCAAGACAAGCTGAAATGCTCTTGGACGAGGCTTTGAGCAAAGGCTCACCTGCCCAGCTCTGGTTCAGAGCAACACGCATCTTCACCAGTGCGGCACGTCGGCGAAGCGTATCCGTCCGGCCAACACACCTTCCTGACGCAACCGCCGAAGGACCAGCCCGTTTTGCGAAACCTCGGCTGTAGTTTACGACTTCAGCCTCAGCCGGGCCGGCGAGCATGCGCGTAACTTCCTACAAGACTGGAAGGGCAAGCTGGTCTGCGATTATTTCGGCGATTACAAGGCCAGCTTCGAACTCGGCGTGACTGAAATCGGCTGCATGGCTCATGCCCGGCGCAAGTTCTTCGAACTGCATGCGACTCACAAGAGCGCGCTGGCTGAGCAAGCCTTGCGTTACATGCAGGCGCTGTACGAGATCGAGGGGGAAATCGAGGATCTAGAACCGGACATACGCCGCCGAATACGGCAGGAAAAGGCGGTACCCGTGATGGATGCGTTGCATGCCTGGATGGTTGCCCAGCGCGACATCGTGCATAACGGTTCGGCCATTGGCAAAGCCTTGGATTACAGCTTGAAACGCTGGACGGCGCTGTCGCGCTACCTCGATGACGGGGCCGTGCCTATTGATAATAACTGGTGTGAGAACCAGATACGGCCTTGGGCGCTGGGGCGCAAGAACTGGCTCTTTGCTGGGTCGCTACGCAGCGGCAAACGCGCCGCTGCGATCATGAGTTTGATTCAGTCGGCCCGGAACAATGGGCACGATCCCTAGGCCTACCTGAAGGATGTGCTGACGCGCCTGCCTGCGCAGCGGGCAAGTGAGATTGCAGAGTTGCTGCCGCATAGGTGGCGTCCGGCTTAGTCGTGCAAGACGGTTTGCCCGTACGCTTACAAAGAAAGCCCAGCTTGAGCTGGGCTTTCTTTTGCAGACCTACATATCACTCAAGCGTATACTTATTCTCAGCCATAAAGGCTGGCTCTTTCCAATTAGAACCTTTTTTAATTCCCCCATCAGAATTATCAATCAGCCCTTCCAGTCTCATGTTATGAACAAGCTTTAATAGCTCAAGATTATTACCAATATTTACCCAGCCATTCCTGTTATATAGTCGATCCAGCATCGGATATGAAATTGACTTATTTCTTACTATAAAAAGAACGACATCTCTTGGGGATTCAGAGTTTACAATATCATTGATGTTGCTCATGTTATTCTCCGTATATTTGTTTGTTTTCTGCGACTATAGCTTCTGGCGTATAGAGTAATTCGTCAGCATCTTTAAGCTTGAAATCCTCTAAAGTCGCGGCATGAGTATTATTCCAAGTGGCGCCATCGTCGTTCGGTTTCACTCCATCCGTTATACCTAGAGCCCTATACCGCTCTAGCTCACGAATCTCATGGGTGTAAAATCGCTTATCGACATCGGTAATGGCCAATTCGCCAGTTAGGATTTTTTCCAGACGGTCAATCATCACAACATTTGCGTCCGATGGGTCGAATCTGCTCGTATGCAGCTTAACGAGGTCAATACCTTCCTGAGTCACCGCTGCGGTTGTCCAGTCTAGACTCTGAATGGGGCCGCCCGCCTTATCAGGATTGTACATCCGACCGCTGTGCTCACCTTTGATGGTAGCCCCTTCGTACGGACTACTAAATACCGCATAAATCGGCGGTAAACCCGAATCTGCGGGGTAAACGTAAATAGCGTCCCGAATATCCAACTGGCCGACTACCGGAAACGGCTCAGCTTTGACCTCAATCGGTGTCAGTGTAATCCCGGTATACACCGGGGTTTCGACAGGCTGCGCAGGCGTCGCCGTCGAGCTATTACCTGGTACTGCGATTGGGAACGTCAGGGTGATCGGTGGTGAGTCAGTTGTAGTGAACGTATAGGCATTGGCCACAGGATCAAGCACTAGCGCTCTTACCGGGACGGTAGGTGCTAACCCTCCAGTGGGCTGGGTGGCCACTACCGAGTATTTGGACTGATCGCCATAAATTCGGTAGGGCAGATCCACAGTTCCTCCCGCCGCGGCGATCTCGGCAAGATTTTCGGGAAGATTAGGCGTTAAATCCTTGGCCGGCGTGTTAAGCATGGTCGAAGGTAGCTCACCATTACCCAGTGATGGTGAATAGACCAGCGCGCCAATGCCCACTGCCGTGGCAGCACTTACAACAGTGCCTAAGGCTACCTTTGCAGCCTGAATAGCCGCATCCAGCGTAAGACCTGAACCGGCAGTAATGGCGATAGAGCCAGCCGCAGTACTTAACTGACTCGCACCGTCAGCGGGGAGCCTATACGTATTAGCGGCTTTAAGTGCTGCAGCTTCAGCAGCAATTCTTGCTGCCTCTGCAGCGGCCGCTTCATCAGCAATGCGCTTGGCTTCAGCTTCGGCGGCTAACCTGGCAGCTTCTGCTGCAGCGGCCTCATCAGCGATACGCTTAGCTTCTGCCTCTGCCGCTACTCGCGCCGCTTCAGCAGCGGCTGCCTCATCAGCCACGCGTTTGGCTTCAGCCTCAGCTGCAACCCTTGCGGCTTCCGCAGCTGCGGCCTCATCGGCAATACGTTTAGCCTCGGCGTCTGCACGTGCTTGATTAGCCTGTGCCTGAAGGTTCTGCTTCAGGGCATTCAAATAGTCGATCTCGCGGTTGCTATATTTTGCAGCATACGAAGCCTCAAGTGAGGCGTACCATTCTTTATAATTTTTATCCGGAGGGTAATTTGTCTTGCTTCCGCTGATTGCATCTTTAATAAACTGCATCGTCGGATAATAAAAGAAGTCTCCATAGTAGTACTTATCAGCAATCACTTTTTGAGCAGCAGCAGCCTGTGCTTTTTGAGCAATTAGCGTATCTACCGAACGAATATGCTGTTCGATTTTCTCGACTTCGCTCGCGGGACTGCCTTCATTTTGTTCTATTGCAGTAATGCTTTGTGCAATAGATTCAGGCATCGACTGAAGATTCGCTGCAAAGCTTGCCTCCTGGTCCTTAACATTCTGGGAAATGATGGGAGGGTATGTGTTAAGCACATAAGTACGCGTTGCAAGGTTAATGAGCTGTCCGGTGTGACTATGTGAAAAATCACTGTCACCACCACCCCCTCCGAATGTCTGAGGTTCATATTTATTAATAGCATTGATTTCAATTTCTGGCAGATGAATCGTATCGCCATTAGCCATAGTGAATTCTCCTTTTCGCTAGGTACAGCATAAGAGCTTTGTACATCTCAGTAGGATGGACGGATGGTTCTCTCGTTGCCTTACTACTCTCTGATGAACGGCTTCGCCTCTTGGGTTGTCAGTTTTTGAGAAGCTCAACGAACGAGAATCCCCGTCTTCTCCACTTTTCACCATATCGCATTAATACTGTATGGGTATCCAGTATCAAGGGGAAACAAAAAATGCACTTATGCATATCGCGACCGACAAACGGTAGTGGTCACTGTTCCTTACGATACGGCTCTGAGCTTGACGGTGGGGGGAGCACACCTCTGTGACCGCAACCACTGCCGGTCATTTGCAGATAATGTGAGCCCGTCACAATGGAACGCGAGTCTACGGCGTCGAATGCAAGCCCATTTGCAATTAATGTGAGCCGGAGCCTTTGGCTGGTTGCAGTTAATGTGAGCCAGAAATGCCGCTGAATGCGAGCCCGCGTGTTTTCAAACGCGAGCCGCTACACTTAGGGTTCCGCCCTGACGGCGGCTCACTTTGCAAAAGCCGGGATGCCGGCCCAGGCCAAAGTAAGCAAAACGCTCTTGCCCCA
>NZ_JBQEQE010000005.1:0-16430 GCF_052046095.1 Pseudomonas sp. 22072 | reverse complement strand
CCGGCATCCCTGCCGGTTTACCCCCCAAATCCCTGTCGAATTCCGGCCAGCGTGGTTTGACGGGGCGCTTAAGATCAAAATCAAAAGCAGATCAAGAGCAGATCAAGAGCGACTCGCTTCGCATCGTGGTTACCGTCGGTTGCTACCGCCTATGCAGTGCTGTCGAGCCCCGTGCTGCGATAGGCCCGCATAAACAACTTCACCACGTCCTGCACATGCTCTTCGGCCTCTTGCGCGCTCAATTGTCCGCCGCAGCCATACAACAAGCGGAAGTTCGCCGTGCCCTTGAGCAGGCAAAAGAAGTGCTCCGCGGCTTTGAACGGTGTGTCGATGCTCAGGGCGCCGCCCTGGTGAATCTTGCCGAGCAGGCGCTCCATGCCTTGCAGCATGCGCATGGGGCCGGCGTTGAAGAAGATCTGGGAGAGTTTCACGTCCTGATTGCCGGTGGTCATCATCAGGCGATGCAGGTTTACCGACTCCTCGCTGTTGATCAGCCGATGAAAGCCGCGTGCGATGTTGAGCAACACCGTCTCGACGGGCATGCCTTCGGGAAGCTCGAAGTACATCACCGGCAACTGCTCTTCACATTTGGCCACCACCGCAGCGGTGAACAGCGTCTCCTTGTCGGTGAAGTGGCTGTAAACCGTGAGCTTCGATACGCCGGCGGCCAGGGCAACGGCGTCCATGCTGGTGTTCGCATAACCCTTGTCCAGGAACAGCGATTTCGCCGATTCGAGGATTGCCTGGCGTTTTGCCATGTCCTTGGGACGCCCGGGGCTTGCGGTGTTCAGAGGATTGTCGGACATTTTCACCTTTAATACTGGACTGGTGAGTTTGGTATTAATAACATACCGGCCAGTATAATTATTCCAAGCTCTATTTGCGAAAGGTCCTTCAGCATGCGCAGCGCTTTCCTGCCCCTTGCTTTGCCTGTCAGCCTGGTCTTCCTGTTGGCCGCGTGCGGCCATGAAGAAGCGGCCCAGACCACCGTACGTCCGGCCATGGTGGTGCAACCGCAGCCTTCGGCACAGGCGATGGACAGCTACCCCGGTGAGGTGCGTGCCCGTTATGAGCCGGACCTGGCCTTTCGCATCGGCGGTAAAGTCAGCAAGCGCCTGGTGGAGGAGGGCGAGCGGGTCAAGGCCAACCAGCCGCTGGCCGAACTCGACCCCCAGGACGTGCGCCTGCAACTGGAAGCGACCCGCGCTCAAGTAGCCGCTGCAGAGGCCAATCTCAGCCTGGTGCGTGCGGAACGAGATCGCTACAAGACCTTGATGGACCGGCAGATGGTCAGTCGGTCGCAGTACGACAATTCCGAAAACCTCTACCGAGCCGGTGAAGCACGCCTCAAGCAGATCAAGGCCGAGTTCGATGTGTCGAGCAACCAGGCCGGCTACGCCGTGCTGCGTGCGCCTCAGGACGGGGTGGTCGCCAAGCGTGCGGTCGAAGTGGGGCAAGTGGTTTCCGCTGGCCAGACCGTGTTCACCCTGGCCACCGATGGCGAGCGTGAAGTGTTGATCAGCCTGCCTGAACAGGGCTTTGGCCGCTTCAAGGTCGGCCAGCCAGTGTCGGTGGAGTTATGGAGCCAGCCAGAGCAACGTTTTGCCGGGCGCATTCGTGAGCTGTCTCCCGCGGCTGACCCCAAATCCCGCACTTTCGCGGCGCGTGTGGCCTTCACCGGCGGCAAAGTGCCCGCCGAACTGGGCCAAAGTGCGCGGGTTTTCATCCAGGCCGACGGTGTCATTGCGCTGTCGGTACCCTTGTCTGCCCTGAGTGCCGAAAACGGCGCGTCCTACGTCTGGCGCGTACAACCGGACAACACCCTTGAACGCACTCCCGTGCGCATTGGTGCCTTTGGCGAGAACACGGTACCGATACTGGAAGGATTGGCCGCCACCGATTGGGTGGTTGCCGCAGGCGTGCATGTACTCCATGAGGGCCAATTAGTGCGCCCGGTGGATCGCTCCAACCGTGTGGTTAATCTGGCGGCCAAGGAGTAGTCCCCATGGGTTTCAATCTTTCCGAGTGGGCGTTGCGTAATCGCCAGATCGTACTGTTCCTGATGATCCTGCTGGCCGTGGTTGGCACCTTGTCCTACACCAAGCTGGGGCAAAGCGAAGACCCGCCCTTTACCTTCAAGGCCATGGTGATCAAGACCAACTGGCCCGGGGCCACGGCCCAGGAGGTATCGCGCCAGGTCACCGAGCGAATCGAGAAAAAACTCATGGAGACCGGTGAGTACGAACGCATCGTGTCGTTCTCCCGCCCCGGTGAATCCCAGGTCACCTTTATTGCCCGTGATTCGATGCGTTCGGCGCAGATTCCCGAGCTGTGGTATCAGGTGCGCAAGAAAATCAGCGACATCCGCCACACCTTGCCGCCGGATATCCAAGGGCCGTTTTTCAACGATGAGTTCGGCACCACGTTCGGCAATATCTACGCCCTGACCGGCGACGGATTCGACTATGCCGTGCTCAAGGACTACGCCGATCGCATCCAGATCCAGCTGCAACGTGTCCCGGATGTGGGCAAGGTCGAGTTGCTCGGCTTGCAGGACGAGAAGATCTGGATCGAGCTGTCCAACCTCAAGCTCGCTACCCTCGGCTTGCCTTTGGCTGCGGTACAGCAGGCGTTGCAGGAACAAAATGCGGTGTCCACCGCCGGCTTCTTTGAAACCCCTACCGAGCGCGTGCAATTGCGCGTTTCTGGCAACTTCAAGACGGTGGAAGAGATCCGCAACTTTCCGATACGCGTGGGGGATCGCACTTTCCGCATCGGTGACGTGGCTGACATCCATCGAGGTTTCAACGACCCACCGGCACCGCGCATGCGCTACATGGGCGCAGATGCCATCGGCCTGGCCGTGGCCATGCGCGACGGTGGCGACATCCTCGTATTGGGCAAGGCCCTTGAAACGCAATTCGCACGCCTGCAAAAGAACCTTCCGGCAGGGATGGAGCTGCGCAAAGTGTCGGACCAACCAGCAGCGGTAAAGACCAGCGTCGGCGAGTTTGTCCAGGTATTGGCTGAAGCGTTGGCGATTGTTTTGCTGGTGAGCTTTTTCTCCCTCGGCGTGCGCACCGGCATGGTCGTTGCCCTGACGATTCCGCTGGTACTGGCGATGACCTTTGCCAGCATGTATTACCTGGGCATCGGCCTGCACAAGATTTCCCTTGGCGCCTTGGTCCTGGCCCTGGGCTTGTTGGTAGATGACGCGATCATCGCCGTGGAAATGATGGCGATCAAAATGGAGCAGGGCTACGACCGGCTCAAGGCTGCGAGTTTCGCCTGGACCAGCACCGCGTTCCCTATGCTCACCGGCACCCTGATCACGGCGGCGGGCTTCTTGCCAATTGCCACCGCGCAATCGAGCACCGGGGAATACACCCGCTCGATCTTCCAGGTGGTGACCATCGCACTGCTGGCCTCCTGGGTGGCAGCCGTGGTGTTTGTGCCGTACCTGGGGGAAAAACTCCTGCCCGACCTGGCGAAGATTCACGCCGCCAAACACGGTACCGACGGCCCGGACCCTTACGGCACACCCTTCTATCAGCGTGTAAGACGTCTGGTGGAGTGGTGCGTGCAACGGCGTAAAACCGTGATCGTGCTGACCTTGCTGCTGTTTATCGGCTCGGTTGCACTGTTCCGCTTCGTGCCGCAACAGTTCTTCCCGGCTTCCGGTCGCCTGGAGTTGATGGTCGACCTGAAACTGGCCGAGGGCGCTTCGCTCAGCAACACCGCCGAACAGGTCAAACGCCTGGAGGCGTTGCTCAAGGAGCATGCCGGCATCAACAACTATGTCGCCTACGCGGGCACCGGTTCGCCGCGGTTTTACCTGCCACTGGACCAGCAATTGCCCGCTGCCAGCTTCGCCCAGTTTGTGGTGTTGGCTAACACCATCGAGGAGCGAGAAAGCCTGCGCACCTGGCTGATCGAAACCCTCAACGAGCAATTTCCCGACCTGCGTTCGCGTGTCACACGGCTGGAGAACGGCCCACCCGTAGGCTACCCGGTGCAGTTTCGCGTGACCGGCGAGCACATCGAAGAGGTGCGCGCGCTGGCGCGCAAAGTGGCGGCGAAGGTTCGCGAAAATACCCATGTGGTCAATGTGCACTTGGACTGGGAAGAGCCAAGCAAAATCGTGTACCTGAATATCGACCAGGACCGTGCCCGCGCCCTCGGCGTGAGCACTGCCAACCTGGCGAAATTCCTGCAGAGTTCCCTGACCGGCTCCAGCGTCAGCCAGTACCGTGAGGACAACGAATTGATCGAGATCCTCCTGCGCGGCACGGTGCATGAGCGTAGCGAACTGTCGCGCCTGCCGAGCCTTGCCGTGCCCACCGACAATGGTAAAAGCGTGGCGCTGTCGCAAATTGCCACCCTCGAATATGGCTTCGAAGAGGGCATCATCTGGCATCGCAACCGCTTGCCCACGGTGACTGTGCGGGCCGATATCTATGGCAAGGAACAGCCGGCGACCCTCGTGCAGCAGATCTTGCCGACGCTCGCGGATGTACGTGCCGAACTGCCGGACGGCTACCTGCTGGAAGTGGGCGGCACGGTTGAAGATTCAGCGCGTGGGCAAAACTCGGTGAAGGCCGGCGTACCGCTGTTTATCGTGGTGGTGCTGACCTTGCTGATGCTGCAACTGCGCAGCTTTTCGCGTACGGCGATGGTCTTTCTCACCGCACCGTTGGGGCTGATCGGCGTGACCCTGTTCCTGCTGGTATTCCACCAACCCTTCGGCTTCGTCGCCATGCTTGGCACCATCGCGTTGTCGGGAATGATCATGCGGAACTCGGTGATTTTGGTGGACCAGATCGAGCAAGACATCAAGGCCGGCCTGACACCTTGGCAGGCAATTATCGAAGCTACGGTTCGACGCTTTCGCCCGATTGTTCTGACGGCACTGGCGGCGGTGCTGGCGATGATTCCGCTGTCGCGCAGTGTGTTCTTCGGGCCGATGGCCGTTGCGATCATGGGAGGGTTGATCGTGGCTACGGCATTGACCTTGCTCTTTCTTCCGGCGCTTTATGCCGCGTGGTTTCGCGTCAAAAAGGACGCTGGATAATCAGGCTGTCATCTCGGTTGTCGGGGCGTAGAGCGTACGCGCCCCCTCACCGTTGGCATGCGGCAGAATGAGCAATTTTCCTATGTGAGAGATAGGAAGCTCACTACACGGGGCTAGGAACCTTTCCTTATTGATTGCCACTCAATGTTACCTGGTTGGCAGGTACCTACTGCTCTTGCTCGTCGGCACAAACAGTAGTGATTGGAATGAATTTAAGGAGTTCGCCATGTGTATAGCTAGTTTGAAGGCTTTTCTGCGTCCGCCCAGCAGGCCAAAACCTCCTGAACAGTGTAAACCCAGCCCTCCTGAACGTTGTAAGCCCAAGCGCCCTGGGTATTGCAAACCCAAGCCCCTTGAGAGTTTCAGACCCAAGCCTCCTGAGGAATGCAGACCCAAGCCTCCTGAGGAATGCAGACCCAAGCCTCCTGAGGAATGCAAACCCAAACCCCCTGAGTATTGCATGCCCAAACCTCCTGAAGAGTGCAATCCCGAGCCCCCTGCGAAGTGTTGCTACATAAAAACCGTTGAGCTGACGATTGTCATGAAGGCGGCCATAAATTACTGACTTTGAGGCTCTTTTTTGCGCAAACGCCTCGAGAATACGAGGCGCTTGTGGGGGGCAGGGCAGATCGGCAGGTTTTACAGCGCGCCAAATACCTTCTTGGCCAAGCTGGTAGCCGCAGCCGCTGGATTCTTGCGAATCGTTTCTTCCTGCTGCGCAATCATCTTGAACAAACCATCCAGGGCCTGCTCGGTCACGTAGTTCTCAACGTTGGCGCTCTTGGCATCCACCGGGCCAAAGGCCGCGGCCTTGCCGGCCAGGGCGTTGTACTGCTGGGCCACGCCGACTTTGTCGGTGGCGGCCTTGACGATAGGCAGGAACTTGGCGCGAATCTCTTCACGGCTGCTTTTGTTCAGGTACTGGGTGGCGGAGTCCTGGCCACCGCTGAGAATGCCCTTGGCGTCGGTCACACTCATGTTCTTCACAGCGTTGACCAGGATCGGCTGGGCCTGGGTCACGGCGGTTTCTGCTGCTTTGTTCATACTGGTTTCCAGCTGCGTGACCTGGTCACCCATGCCGAACATTTTCAACTTGTCGGCGACTTTGCCGAGTTTGCCCGGCAGGCCGATCTTCACGTCCGGGTTGTTGCTGAAACCACCGGGCTTCCCGAGTTGTTTCACAGCAATCTGTGCACCTTGGGTCAAGGCATCCTTGAGGCCGCCGCTGGCGTCACCCTGGGACAGGCTGCCGAGATCCAGGGCCATGGCGTTGGCGCCGAATAGCAAGCCAGCACACAGGGCGGTGAGGCGAAGAGATTTGCGGAGCATGGGCGCTTCCTTATGAAGTGGGAATGATCAGTGTGCAGCCGCATCCACGCGCAGGCGTAGCGGGTGTGGGTCCTGGCCGTTGAGCTGCACGGTGTGCCGCTCTGTGGTGATAAACAGTAGCTTGCCGTCCAGCTCGATGCGAGCGCTGACCGAGTATGTGTGGCCTGGCTTAACCTGGGCCGGGTCATAGCTCAGGTGAAACGGCAGCGGCACCTGGCCTTTGACCGGGCCTTTCTGTTCGGCGAGGGTCACGGCCGGGGCGTCCATCAGGGACACGTCCTGCAGGCTGACACTCAAGGTGGCGGCTGGCGGCAGGGCGATGCGTTGAAGGTAGAACACTTCGCCGTCGAGGCTGGCCTTCGGGGTTGGGGTCATCGAGTGGCAGGCTCCGAGCAGGGCGGTCAGGCCCAGGAGGATGAGTTTTTTCAAGGTGCGGCTCCTTTTCAACGGCGCCGGAATCCGCCCGGCGCCTCATTCAGTCTAGCGCTGTGCTTCAGGGTTGACGGCAACCGGTTCGGCCGCAGCCTCGGCTGCGCCGTCCACGCGGTGCAAGGCAACCTGGCGGATCGACAGGCGAATATCCGCCGGCAGTACGCGTTTGGCGGCGCCTTCGGCCAGTTCGCCGAGCAGGTCGTGATAGCCCAGCTTGCCGGCTTCATCGCGGCGCAGCACATCTTGCTCCAGCAACGTCTGGATAAAATGTCGGAAAAGACTCTTGTCGAAGAATTCCGGAGCGTTGAGGCCGTGCAGGATCGACAGGCGCTGGGCCATGATCGTGCACAGGTCTTCCAGTTCTTCGGCGCTGATGCTGTTCTGGCCGCTGTTGAGCAGTAACGAGATCGCCATGTAGAAACGTTGCAGGGTCTGGGCGATGCTCTTGGACAGCAGCGTCAGCAGCACAAAGTGCCGCGAACTCGGCGCCGGGCGCAGGTATACGGCGTTTTCGAAACGCAGCAGGCCTTGTTCGACAAACGCGTCCAGCCACTGGTCCACCACGCTGTCCAGATCCTCCAGCGACCAACGGATAAACAGCTCCGATTGCAGGTACGGGTAGAGCGCGTGGGTGTAGCGCAGGATCTGTTCGCGGGTCATGCGCGAACTGCTCTGGAAGAAGCTCGCCAGCAACGCTGGCAGGGCGAAGATGTGCAGCACATTGTTGCGGTAGTAGGTCATCAGGACGGCATTCTGCTCATCCAGATAAACGATTTTGCCCAGGGCGTCGCTCTGTTCGGACAACAGGTTCATGTCCTTGACGTGCTTGATCAGCGCCAGGCCATCGCCCTCCGGCAAAGTGGTATGGGGCGAGTAGGGCACACGACGCAACAGCGCCAGGTACAGGTCCAGCTGGCGGGCCATGGCCTGTTCATCCAGGGCCAGGCGGGTGGTGGACAGCAGGGCCAGCGCCACCAGGTTCACCGGGTTCACCGCAGCGGCTTCGTTCAAATGACGCGCCACCTGTTCGCCGAGGCGATTGGTGGTTTCGTTGAGCCAGGCCGGTTTGTAGTTCGGCCCCAGTTCCTGGGCGCGCCAGTCCGGTTGCTCGGCGTCGAGGAACTCCGCCAGCTTGATCGGCTCACCGAAGTTGACCGCCACTTGGCCGAAGCGCTGCTTGAGCGCGCCGACCACTTTGAAAATATCGAAGATCGACTCTTTCTTCTTGCTCGCGCCACGCAGTTCGCCCAGGTAAGTGCGGCCTTCGAGCACCCGCTCATAGCCGATATACACCGGCACGAACACGATGGGCATGCGCGAGGAACGCAGGAAGCTGCGCAAGGTGATCGCCAGCATGCCGGTTTTCGGTTGCAGCATGCGCCCGGTGCGCGAGCGGCCGCCTTCGACGAAGTATTCCACCGGGAAACCCTTGGTAAACAGGGTGTGCAGGTATTCGTTGAACACCGAAGTGTACAAAGGGTTGCCCTTGAAGGTGCGGCGCATGAAAAACGCACCGCCACGGCGCAGCAGGCTGCCGATCACCGGCATGTTGAGGTTGATGCCGGCGGCGATGTGCGGTGGGGTCAGGCCGTTCTTGAACAGCAGGTAGGACAGCAGCAGATAGTCGATGTGGCTGCGGTGGCAAGGCACGTAGATCACCTCGTAGCCTTGGGCCACCTTCTGCACGCCCTCGATGTTATTGACCTTGATACCGTCGTAGATCTTGTTCCAGAACCAGCTCAATACCACTTCCAGGAAGCGGATCGCGGTGTAGGTGTAATCCGAGGCAATCTCGTTGCCATAGCGCAGGGCCAGGGCCTTGGCTTTTTCCGGGGCGATCTTTTCGCGTTCGGCTTCATCCGCAATGGCTTGGCGTACCAGCGGCATATTGACCAGGCCCTTGACCAGATTACGGCGGTGGGACAGGTCGGGGCCGATCACTGCCGTCTTCAGGTTACGAAAGTGCACACGCAAGATGCGCTGGGCCATGCGTACGGTGCGTTCGTGGCCTTTATTGTGCTCGATCAATTCACGCAGGTTGATAGGCGCGGAGAATTGCACGCGGGTCTTGCGCCCCAGGATCAGGATGCTCAACAACCGGCGTAGACGCCCGGTGACCGCCCAGCTGTCGGCGAACAACAGCTTCCACGGGCTGGACTCGCTTTCGGGGGATTGGCCCCAGAACACACTGACCGGAATGATTTGTGCATTCTCTTCGGCGTGTTCGGTGAGGGTGTTGACCAGGCGCGTCAGGGTCGGCGGTGCACCGCGCTTGTCCTGGCGGCCGAGCCAATCCGGGTCTGGCGTGAGGTAGAAGAACGCCGCAGGCTCCATCAACGGCCCCACCGACACCGGCAGCACCGGACGTGGCAGGCCAGCCTTGGTGCACTCGGCATCGACCACCGCCAACTCGGTGAGGGAGGGTGATTGCAGGACGTAGAAAACCGGCCGGCTGCGGTCCAGGTTGAGGGTTAGGGACGACTGGTTGATCGTCTCCGAGCGAACCCAGAGGTACAACAGTCGGCGCAAGGTGCCAAACACCAGACGGCGGAACGGGGAGCGGGTCATAGGCGAGCTGCTTCAAGTGGAAAAAACCGAGCAGGCGCTCGGGCGGGTAGTGTGCCGTATTCGCCGAAAATCGGCAAAAAAGCAGCGATGTAAAGTTGAGTTGATGGTTTTTGAGCCTGTCTTATACTCGGCAGTTCAATGCGAGCGACTCAACAATAAAAAACCAGTGGGAGTGAACAGATGTCAACGCGCGAAACCGGCAATGTGAAGTGGTTCAACGATGCAAAGGGCTACGGCTTTATCCAGCGTGAGGATGGCAAGGATGTGTTTGTGCACTACCGCGCCATTCGCGGTGAAGGCCACCGTTCGTTGGCCGAGGGCCAGCAGGTGGAGTACGCCGTGGTGACGGGCGAGAAGGGCTTGCAGGCGGAGGATGTGGTGGGCCTGTAACAACTTTGTTTGATCGTTCCCACGCTCTGCGTGGGAACGCCTCTTGTGACGCTCCGCGTCACGCTTTGGGACGCAGAGCGTCCCAGGCTACTTTCCCACGCAGAGCGTGGGAACGATCTTCAGGCGGTCTTCCAAGTGATCTGCTCTTCACCGTCTTCGCTGATGCGAATCCAGGTGTCGGCACTTTCCTCACCTTCTTCCTCAACCCAGGTGCCCGGTGCGCAACGCACTTCGACGTTCAGCGCGGCAAACGCGGCGCGGGCGCAGGCGATGTCGTCGTCCCACGGGGTCTGGTCGCTTTCCAGGTACAGGCTGTTCCATTTGCCCACCGCCTTGGGCAGCCAGGTCACCGGCACGCTGCCGGCCTTGCACTTGTAGGTCTGGCCTTTCTGGACCCAGTCGGTACACGGGCCGAGTGCGGCGCCCAGCCAGGCAGCGATGGCCTTGTGATCGACGTCGGCGTCCTTCAGGTAAATCTCAATATCGGGTTGGCGCATGGATGTTCCTCGTTGCGGGATTCGAAAATCCATTCGCGGATGGGTGAACGTCAGTCATTGAAGCACGAAATAATCGTAACGCATCGACACCGTGACCTGCAGCGGCTCGGCCGCCTCGATCACCTCGTGGCGGCGCTCGGCACTGGCCCGCCAGCCGTGGGGCGTCATCGCCAGCAGGTTGGCGCGGTCCTGGGGTTCGGCCAGGCTCAGGGTGAATTCCAGGGTTTCACTGTGAGCAAGGCTCATACCGTCCGGCACCAGGGCCAGGTGTTTGTCGTCGGTGTACTCGCGTACCTCGTCGTAAAGACGCTCGCGCAGTTCCATCAAGTGGCCGCTGGTCGGGCCGACCTTCATCAAACCACCGCCGGGACTGAGCAGGCGCTTGGCCTCTTGCCAGTCCAACGGGCTGAACACGCTGGCGAGGAACTGGCAGCTGGCATCGGCCAATGGCACGCGGGCCATGCTGGCGATCAACCAGGTCAGCGCCGGGTTGCGTTTGCACGCGCGCTTGACCGCTTCCTTGGAGATATCCAGGGCATAGCCATCGGCGTGGGGTAGGGCCTGGGCAATTTGCGCGGTGTAGTAACCCTCGCCACACCCAATGTCGACCCAGCGCTGCGGTGCACGCTCGGCGGCCAGTTCGGCCAGGCGCTTGGCCACTGGCGCATAGTGGCCAGCGTTGAGGAAGTCGCGGCGCGCCTCGACCATGGCCAGGTTGTCGCCTGGGTCGCGGCTGTTCTTGTGCTGCACCGGCAACAGGTTCAAATAACCCTGGCGCGCGCGGTCGAAGCGGTGCCCGGCCGGGCACGCCACGCCATTGTCCACGGTATTGAGCGGTGCACTGCAAATGGGGCAGGCAAGCATCAGGCGAGCAACTTGATCAGGGTCTGGTAATAGATTTCGGTCAGCACGTCGAGGTCGCTGGCCAGGATGCGTTCGTTGACCTGGTGGATCGTCGCGTTCACCGGGCCCAGTTCGACTACCTGGGTGCCCAACGTCGCAATAAAGCGCCCATCGGAGGTACCGCCGCTGGTGGACGCCTGGGTCTCGCGCCCGGTGATCGCCAGGATGCTGGCCGACACTGCATCCAACAGAGCGCCTGGCTCGGTGAGGAACGGCAGGCCCGACAGCGCCCACTCCACGTGCCAGTCCAGGCCATGTTTGTCGAGAATGGCCGCGACGCGTTGTTGCAGGCCCTCGACGGTGGATTCGGTGGAAAAACGGAAGTTGAACACCGCCGTCAGGTCACCCGGGATCACGTTGGTGGCGCCAGTACCGGAGTTGAGGTTGGAAATCTGGAAGCTGGTTGGCGGGAAGAATGCGTTGCCGTCATCCCAATGCTCGGCAGCGAGTTCGGCCAGCGCCGGTGCGGCCAGGTGGATCGGGTTCTTTGCCAGGTGCGGGTAAGCCACATGGCCCTGTACACCGCGCACGGTCAAGGTGGCGCCAAGGGAGCCTCGGCGGCCGTTCTTGACCACGTCGCCCACCAGGCTGGTGCTCGACGGTTCGCCGACGATGCACCAGTCCAGGCGCTCCTTGCGTGCGGCCAGGCGTTCGATCACGGCCTTGGTGCCGTGGTGCGCCGGGCCTTCTTCGTCGCTGGTGATCAGGAAGGCGACCGAACCCTTGTGGTCCGGGTAGTCGCTGACGAAACGTTCCGCCGCCACCAGCATCGCCGCCAGGCTGCCTTTCATGTCCGCCGCCCCACGGCCGCAGAGCATGCCGTTGTCATCGATCAACGCATCGAACGGGTCGTTCTGCCAGGCCTGTACCGGGCCGGTCGGCACCACGTCGGTGTGACCGGCAAAACACAGCACCGGGCCTTCGTGCTTGCCGTGGGTGGCCCAGAAGTTGTCCACATCTTCGATGCGCATCGGTTCAAGCGCAAAACCGGCGTCGCCCAGGCGCTGCATCATCAGCTTCTGGCAATCGGCATCGATCGGCGTGACCGACGGGCGACGGATCAGGTCGATGGCAAGTTGAAGGGTCGGCGAAAGGTCGGCATGGGCCGTCATGGGGGGAACTCCGGAAATCGAGGCGGCGACGTTCTAACTGTAGGAGCGAGCTCGCTCGCGAAAAACTCAAGGGCACCGCGTGCATTCAGGATGCCCGCGTTATCGTTAACGATTTTCGCGAGCAAGCTCGCTCCTACAGTGATGGGTGTAAGGCACGCAAAAGGGCCGTTATCTTATAGCAAAACGGCGGCCAAGGGCCGCCGTTTAGTGCATCGCGTGACTTTTTACGCCGCCGGCGCAGCCTCAGGCGCCGTCGAAGGTTTGGGCAGCGACGACAAGAACGCCATGATCAGCGCCGCCACATACGGCAGCGACTGCACCAGCAACATCACCACCCAGAAGCGAATGTCATTGCTCGGCAGGCCTTGCACCAGGTAGATCCCCAGCGCCGCGCCCCATAGCAGCAGCATGATGAACATTTCTTCGCGGGCTTCGGAAATCGCCACCCAGAAGCCGTGGTTATCCGCGTTTTTCGGTGTACGAAAGAACGGAATGCTGCTGGTGAAGAAGCCGTACAACACCGCTTTGGCGATGGTATGAGACAGCGCCAACCCGGCCAGTGCCGCGCAGAACGCATCTTTCAAGTTCACACCTACCGCACGACGATAGAGGAAGATGATCTTGCCGACTTTGAACACAAACAACGCCAACGGCGGGATCGCGAAAATCAGCAATGGCGGGTCGACCCGAGTCGGCACGATGATCATCGCCGCAGACCACAACAGGGCGCCGACGGTAAAGAAGATGTTCATGCCATCGGCCACCCACGGCAACCAGCCCGCAAGGAAGTGGTAGCGCTGGCCACGGGTCAGTTCGGTGTCTTTACCGCGCAACAGGCTGGCGGTGTGGCGCTTGATGATCTGGATCGCTCCATAGGCCCAGCGGAAACGCTGTTTCTTGAAGTCGATAAAGGTATCCGGCATCAAGCCCTTGCCGTAGCTGTCGTGGTAGTACGCCGCCGACAAGCCTTTTTCGAACACGCGCAGGCCCAGTTCGGCGTCTTCACAGATGCACCAGTCGGCCCAGCCCAGCTCTTCGAGCACCGAGCGGCGGGTCATGGTCATGGTGCCGTGCTGGATGATCGCGTCACGGTCGTTACGGGTGACCATGCCGATATGGAAGAAGCCTTTGTATTCGGCGTAGCAGAGCTTCTTGAAGGTGCTTTCGTTCTGGTCGCGGTAATCCTGGGGCGACTGCACTACCGCGATTTTCGGGTCGGCGAAGTGCGGCACCATGTGCTTGAGCCAGTTCGGCGATACGCAGTAGTCCGAGTCGATCACTGCGATCACTTCGGCATCCTTGGCGGTGTGCGGGATCAGGTAGTTCAGCGCGCCGCCCTTGAAACCGGCCAGGGGCGCGACGTGGAAGAACTTGAAGCGTGGGCCGAGGGTTTCGCAGTAGTCGCGCACCGGCTCCCACACCGCCGGGTCCTTGGTGTTGTTGTCGATGATCAGGACTTCGTAGTCCGGATAGTCGAGGGCGGCAAGGGCGTCGAGGGTCTGCTTGACCATTTCCGGTGGCTCGTTGTAGCACGGCACGTGGATCGACACTTTCGGGCGGTAGTCCGAGTCGCCTTCCACGGGCAGGAATTCACGCCGACGCTTGTGGGTCCACACCGCTTCCGCCAGTTCGTGGGCTTCGGTCAGCAACACAATGAACACGCCCAGGGCGCCGAGTGCCAGCAACACCCCGACCGTCACGCTGAACCACGTGCTGTATTGCTGGCTGTAGTCGTAGCCGATCCAGACCAGCACCGACCCGCACAGGAACGCAATGAAGGTCAGGAAGGTACGGCCCCGCTGGCGCAGGGCCGAGCCGTCGATCATCAACAGGGTCAGGGACAGCAGCGCAAGCACCACCGAACCGATGGCCAGTACCCGCCATTGCGGAATCGCCACCACCGGGCCGTCAAAATTGAATTTCTGCTGGCGCGCGGCATTGAATACACCCCAATACGCACCCGCCGACCCTTCGTCGCTGACCTTCCACGGCTGGTCGAAGGCCTCGATCACAAAGTAGTTGTAACCCTGGCGGTTGAGCTTGTTGACCAGCGTACGCAGGTAAATCGCCTGGTCGGCCGGCGACGACTCATTGCCACCGCGCATACGGCCGTTGCTCGGCCAGCCCACTTCCGATAGCAGCAGTGGCTTTTTCGGGAAGGCTTTCTTCAGGTCCTTGGCGCGGTCGAGAACGTACTGGCCGGCCTTGTCCATTGGGATGTATTCCCAGAACGGCAGGATGTGCGCGGCGATCAGGTCGACGTGCTTGGCCAGTTGCGGGTTCTTTTCCCAGATGTGCCATTGCTCGGAGGTGGTCACCGGGACTTTCACGGCGGCGCGCACGCGGTCGAGCAGCACGATCAGGGCTTCGGGGGTGATTTCTTCACGGAACAACGCTTCGTTGCCCACCACTACGCGCACGACGCTGCGCGAGGTGTTGGCGATCTCGATAGCGCGCTGGATCTCCCGCTCGTTACGCTCAAGGTCCGGGCTGATCCAGATCCCCAGGGTCACGCGCAGGCCAAACTCTTCGGCCAGCTTGGGTATATCCCCCAGGGGGCCGTCCACCGAGTAGGTACGGATGTTGTCCGTCAGCTTGCTCATGATCGCAAGGTCCTGACGCATCTGTTCGTCGGTAGGGTACTGGCCTTTCTGCGGGTACTGGCCTTGCTGGAACGGCGAGTAGGAAAAACCGGAGATCTGATCGGGCCAGTTGGGAGCGGTGACCGGGCGGTTGATCAGCGCCCAGAAACCGGTGAACAGCGCGGCAATTGCCAGCACCACCACCAGGTTGAGTCCAAATTTACGCGATGCCATGGTTATGTCGGGTTCCAAAGGGTGCGGAACGAAAGAGGTGTCGGCCTGCGCCGAACGGCGCGCATCCTACACTGGCGCTTCCCTGAGCGTACAGCAGACAGAGAAAAGCCGGACGTTAGTCTGCGAAACTCCATCTAAGTTCTTCACTTGTAACTTGTAGCTTAAAACTTGCCGCTCCGTAGCCCTATAATGCGCGCCGGTTTTTGGGGTAATGATGATGAGTACAGAAGATCCGCGGTTTGCAGGCGTCGCCCGCTTGTACGGGCTTGAGGGCCTGGAGCGCTTGAAAGCGGCCCATGTGGCGATTGTCGGCGTCGGCGGCGTGGGGTCCTGGGCGGCGGAAGCGATTGCCCGCTGCGGGGTGGGCGAGATTTCGCTGTTTGACCTGGACGATGTCTGCGTCAGCAACAGCAACCGCCAGTTGCATGCCTTGGACAGCACCGTGGGCAAGCCTAAGGTCGAAGTGATGGCCGAGCGTTTGCGCGGTATTAATCCTGAGTGCACCGTGCACGCGGTGGCAGACTTCGTCACCCGCGACACCATGGCCGAGTACATCACCCCGACTATCGACTGCGTGATCGACTGCATCGACGCGGTCAACGCCAAGGCGGCGCTGATTGCCTGGTGCAAGCGTCGCAAGATCCAGATCATCACTACTGGCGGTGCCGGCGGGCAGATTGACCCCACGCTGATCCAGGTGTGCGACCTGAACCGCACCTTCAATGATCCGCTGGCGTCGAAAGTACGCTCTACCTTGCGCCGCGATTATGGCTTTTCGCGCACGGTGACCCGTCATTACAGCGTGCCGTGCGTGTTTTCCACCGAGCAACTGCGCTATCCCAAGCCCGATGGCAGCATCTGTTTGCAGAAGAGTTTTGTCGGTGATGGCGTGAAGCTGGACTGCGCCGGAGGGTTTGGCGCAGTGATGATGGTCACGGCCACGTTCGGCATGGTGGCGGCGACCAAGGCGGTGGACAAGATTGTGGCGGGAGTGCGCAGGCCTTCAGAGCGCATCAGACCCAGCTAAATCTCATTGCCGAACATAGATCCAAATTGTGGGAGCTGGCTTGCCTGCGATAGCGGTGTGTCAGCCACTGAAAATACTGACTGATTCGCCGCTATCGCAGCATAGGTATCTACACAACTTCGGCACGACGCTAAATCTGTGGCGAGGGAGCTTGCTCCCGTGACGGCCTGGCAGCCGACACAGATATAACTGATGCCCCGCGATCCAATGTGGGAGCTGGCTTGCCTGCGAAGACGGCCTGACAGTCAACACAGTTGGACCGTGTACATATCCATTCCTGCGGTA
>NZ_JBQEQE010000004.1:218774-312972 GCF_052046095.1 Pseudomonas sp. 22072 | reverse complement strand
AGAGTAGGTCATCGTCAAGATTAAATTCCGAAACCCCAATTGCGAAAGCAGTTGGGGTTTTGTTTTGGGCGCTCGAAAATCTGGTGGGGCGTCGATCATGACTGATATCCAGCCTTTCTATGCAATGACCCTGCGCATGGCTATCATGCGTGCCTCATTCTGAGGCGATATGTGCATGCTGACGTTGTTGAAACTTCTGAAAGATGGTCGCTTTCATTCTGGAGAAGCGCTTGGTGCCGCCCTAGGCGTCAGTCGCAGTGCCGTGTGGAAGCAGCTTCAGCATCTTGAGGCAGAATTGAATCTCCCCATTCATAAGATTCGGGGGCGAGGATATAGATTGGCTGCGCCATTGATGTTTTTGAATGCGCAGGAAATTTCCCAGAGGGCGGCTTCCCTGGCTTGGCCTGTTCACATTTTCGACTCCATTGACTCCACTAATGCTGAGGCTTTACGTCTTGTCGATGCGGGCAGTGCGGCTCCTTTTATTGTGCTAGCGGAGCAGCAGACGGCTGGTAGGGGGCGACGAGGCCGCAAATGGGTCAGTCCATTTGCGCAAAACATTTACTACAGCCTTGTATTGCGTGTTGAGGGCGGCCTGCGGCAACTGGAAGGGCTGAGTCTGGTGGTGGGGCTGGCAGTCCTGCAGGCTCTGCGTGAGTCGGGCGTGGAGGGCGCAGCTTTGAAGTGGCCAAACGACGTCCTGGTTGGGCACAAGAAAATCTCAGGCATCTTGCTTGAGTTGGTGGGAGATCCCGCAGATATCTGTCACGTTGTGCTAGGGATAGGTATCAATGTGAATATGCAGAAAGCTGTAGAGGTTGATCAGCAGTGGACCTCGATGCAGCTCGAGACGGGCTCTTCTGTTGATCGCAATCACCTGGTGGCGCGACTGGGCTTGCAACTGCAAGCCTACCTAGACCGACACAAGGCTGCGGGTTTTGCTGGGCTGCAAGCAGAATGGGAGCAGCATCACGCGTGGCAAGGGAAGTGTGTGTCGCTTATCGCGGGCGTCAATCAGATTGATGGGGTTGTGCTCGGTGTGGATTGTCAGGGTGCGTTGCGTTTGGATGTCGGTGGCGTTGAGAAAATATACAGCGGTGGTGAGCTAAGCCTGAGGTTGCGTGATGATTCTTGAGCTCGACTGTGGAAATAGCTTTATCAAGTGGCGTGTTCTTGAGTCGAGTGATGCAAGTGTCCGCGCCGAAGGCATCGCAGGTTCGGATATTGCGCTGATCGACAGTTTGGTGGCTTTGCCTGGTCTATTGCTCACGCGTTGTCGGTTGGTGAGTGTTCGCGCGCTTGAGGAGACCGATAAGTTGATAGCAGCGTTGGTAGGGGCATTTGGCGTTGCTGTTTCCTGTGCCACCTCTGCTCGAGAAATGAGCGGAGTACGCAACGGCTACGAAGACTTCCAGCGCCTAGGAATGGATCGATGGCTGGCCATGCTAGGCGCGTTCAAGTTGGCGTCAGGTGCATGTCTGGTACTCGATTTTGGTACGGCGGCGACCGCAGATTTTATCGGTCCGGACGGTGAGCACCTGGGGGGGTTTATTTGCCCGGGTATGCCGCTTATGCGTAATCAACTGCGAACCCATACTCGCAAGATACGTTATGACGACGCGGCCGCTGAGCGGGCGCTGGAGCGTCTCTCTCCAGGTCGCACGACCGTAGAGGCCGTCGAGCGTGGTTGTACGCTCATGCTTAGAGGTTTCGTGCTGACTCAGCTCGAGTTGGCGCGAGGCTATTGGGGGGGGGATTTCACGGTCTTCCTCACTGGAGGCGATGCCGACCTGGTCAGGGATGCTGCGCCTCAGGCTCGGCTGGTCCCGGACCTGGTGTTTGTTGGTTTGGCGATGGCGTGTCCTTTGTCTTGAGGTGATTATGCGCTGGCTGTTTTTACTTTTACTGGTTCTCAATGTTTTTTATTACGTCTGGCATCAGCAAGAGGCGCCATTGCGGGCCAAGGATGTCACGCCCTTGAATCTCCATCGAGGAGCGCAGCAAGATATTCGCCTCTTGAGTGAGTCGGCAGATGCGGTGGCTCGGCGTGATCGAGCGAGGTCGACGGAGGCGCAGAATACCTGCTTGTACATCGGTGGTTTCTCGGATCGACGCCAGGCCTCTTCTCTTGAGCAAAGGCTCACGAGCCTGGATATAAAGGTCACGGTCCAGTTGCTGAATGCACAGAGCGCCTCGGGTTATTGGTTGCGTGTGGCCCCTGAAAGCCGTCGCCTGGCTGACGATCTGCCCTTTGAAAGCCTTGCTAATGAATTCAATGAGTTAAAACATAAAATAATGCTGTGCGAAGGCATTGCAACTCTCGAATAGTTTGCATAGAATGGCGCCCGCTTCGCAGTGAAGACCTTTAAGGGCTACAGTGCGAAGCTACCGTCAATGCAGCTAACCTCATAATTTAAATGAGAAAATGCTTGACAGAAGGTCGGCGTGATGTAAAATGCCGGCTCGCTTAGGAGGGGTTCCCGAGCGGCCAAAGGGATCAGACTGTAAATCTGACGTCTACGACTTCGAAGGTTCGAATCCTTCCCCCTCCACCATTTTTAGCGTGAGCTGCAAGCTCCGCGGGTATAGTTTAGTGGTAGAACCTCAGCCTTCCAAGCTGATGATGCGGGTTCGATTCCCGCTACCCGCTCCAAGTTTGCAGGTTGTGCAAGGTGTTTCGCTCTTGTAGCTCAGTTGGTAGAGCACACCCTTGGTAAGGGTGAGGTCAGCGGTTCAAATCCGCTCAAGAGCTCCATATGACAAGGCAGATATGAAAATATCTGCCTTTGTTTTAACAGCTGCCTCGGCTTGAATGTTGTTCGATGTTTCAGGTCTTGTGGGGTTGGTTGTTGTAAAGTCTTTTTCAGGCCTGCATAATGGTCGGCCTGATTTTGTTTTAGGTCAGTAGCTCAATTGGCAGAGCGACGGTCTCCAAAACCGTAGGTTGGGGGTTCGATTCCCTCCTGACCTGCCAGATTCACGTGGTGTGTCTGGCTTTCTTTTCACAGGATCTTCATAGATGACTCCTAAGGCTGAAGCTCAAAGCTCTCGTTTCGATCTGGTAAAGTGGCTCGCTGTAGTCGCCTTGGTGGTCGTAGGCGTTGTTGGCAATCAGTACTATTCTGCTTCGCCGATCCTGTACCGTGTACTCGCTTTGCTTGCCCTCGCTGCTGTAGCTGCCTTTGTAGGCCTGCAGACTGCCAAAGGCAAGTCCTTCGCGGTACTGGTTAAGGAAGCTCGCACCGAAATCCGTAAAGTCGTTTGGCCGACTCGCCAAGAAACCACTCAGACCACATTGATTGTCGTGGCTGTTGTTCTGGTTATGGCGTTGCTGTTGTGGGGGCTTGATTCCCTGCTCGGCTGGCTTGTTTCCTTGATTGTTGGCTAAGGGTGTCCCGTGGCTAAGCGTTGGTACGTTGTGCATGCTTACTCGGGTTACGAGAAGCATGTTATGCGCTCTTTGCTGGAGCGCGTAAAGCTGGCAGGCATGGAAGATGGCTTCGGCGAAATTCTGGTTCCCACTGAAGAAGTGGTTGAAATGCGGAATGGGCAGAAGCGCAAAAGCGAACGCAAGTTCTTCCCTGGCTACGTGCTGGTACAAATGGACATGAACGAAGGTACTTGGCACTTGGTCAAGGATACCCCTCGCGTCATGGGCTTCATTGGCGGTACTGCCGACAAGCCTGCTCCGATCACCGACAAAGAGGCGGAAGCAATTCTGCGTCGTGTTGCTGACGGTAGCGACAAGCCCAAGCCGAAGACATTGTTCGAGCCGGGTGAGGTTGTTCGCGTTACAGACGGTCCGTTCGCTGATTTTAACGGTACGGTCGAAGAAGTTAACTACGAAAAGAGCCGGATCCAAGTGGCAGTGCTCATTTTCGGTCGCTCTACCCCGGTAGAGTTGGAGTTCAGCCAGGTCGAAAAGGTCTAGCTGGGCAAGCATCCCAACCCCGCAGCCTAGGCTGTGGGGTTTTGTCGTCACTGGGATAAACGCGCAAGTAACCGGGGAGCCTTTCGAGGCGTTTGAACCCGTAATTGGAGTGCCTCATGGCCAAGAAGATTACCGCTTACATCAAGCTGCAAGTGAAGGCCGCTCAGGCCAACCCTAGCCCACCCGTCGGTCCAGCTCTGGGTCAGCACGGCGTGAACATCATGGAATTCTGCAAGGCCTTCAACGCCCGTACTCAGGGTCTTGAGCCAGGTCTGCCGACTCCAGTGATCATCACTGTATACAGCGACCGTAGCTTCACCTTCGAAACCAAGTCGACCCCGGCTTCGGTTTTGCTGAAGAAAGCTGCCGGTCTGACCAGCGGTTCCGCTCGTCCTAACACCGTTAAGGTTGGCACTGTAACCCGTGCTCAGCTGGAAGAAATCGCGAAAACCAAAAACGCGGATCTGACTGCAGCTGATATGGATGCAGCCGTGCGTACCATCGCCGGTTCTGCTCGTAGCATGGGCCTTAACGTGGAGGGTGTGTAATGGCTAAGCTGACCAAGCGCCAAAAGGCTATCGCCGGCAAAATCGAAGCGGGCAAGTCCTACAACTTCGTAGACGCTGCTGCCCTGCTGACCGAGCTGTCGACTGTCAAGTTCAGCGAGTCTGTTGACGTTGCTGTGAACCTGGGCGTTGACCCACGTAAATCCGACCAGGTCGTTCGTAGCGCTACTGTGCTGCCACACGGTACTGGCAAGACTGTACGTGTTGCCGTCTTCACCCAAGGCCCAGCTGCTGAAGCTGCTCTGGCCGCTGGTGCTGATCGCGTTGGCATGGATGACCTGGCTGCCGAAATGAAAGGCGGCGACCTGAACTATGACGTCGTAATTGCTTCCCCGGATGCAATGCGCGTTGTAGGTCAGTTGGGTCAGATCCTCGGTCCACGTGGCCTGATGCCTAACCCTAAAGTCGGCACCGTAACTCCAGACGTAGCTACCGCGGTTAAAAACGCCAAGGCTGGTCAGGTTCGTTATCGCACCGACAAAAACGGCATCATTCACACCTCCGTTGGCAAAGTCGGCTTCGATGCCGTCAAGCTGAAGGAAAACGTTGAAGCCCTGATCGCTGATCTGAAGCGTATCAAGCCTGCTTCTTCGAAAGGTATCTACGTCAAGCGCGTTACCCTGAGCACCACTATGGGCCCAGGCCTGGTCATCGACCAAGGCTCGCTGGACGTATAAGACATAAATTGGCGCAAGTAATTGCGCCAATTGAAAGATTGGGGTCCCTGCCTGGCGGGGGCTATCCAAGACCGTAGGCGACGCAAGTCTTAAACCAACAAGCCTACGCAGATGGTGCTCCCGGTTCCTTACCGAATCAGACACCAAAACGACATCAGGCCTAGGCCAGATGAAACGGTAACAAGCAGGAGTTAAACCCGTGGCAATTAATCTCGAAGACAAGAAGGCCATCGTCGCTGAAGTCAACGAGGCTGCCAAAGCTGCTCTGTCCGCTGTCGTGGCTGATGCCCGTGGTGTGACAGTAGGCGCTATGACCGGACTCCGTAAAGAGGCTCGTGAAGCTGGCGTATACGTACGTGTTGTACGTAACACCCTGCTCAAGCGCGCCGTTGCTGACACTGAATACAGTGTTCTCAACGACGTGTTCACCGGCCCGACTCTGATCGCGTTCTCTAAAGATCATCCAGGCGCTGCTGCCCGTTTGTTCAAAGAATTCGCCAAGAGTCAGGATAAGTTCGAGATCAAGGCAGCTGCGTTCGAGGGCAAGTTCCTCGCAGCTAACCAAATCGACGTACTGGCAACACTGCCGACCCGCGACGAAGCCATTTCGCAGCTGATGAGCGTGATTCAAGGCGCTACCAGCAAGCTGGCTCGTACTCTGGCTGCAGTTCGCGAGCAAAAAGAAGCTGCGGCAGCCTAAGGCTGAGCAACCTCTCTCGCGTATTTTTGTTTATTTCGATGGCCGCGTAGGCCGTCCCCCAATTCAGGAAATACAGCAATGTCTATCTCCCAAGACGATATCCTCAACGCCGTAGCTGAAATGTCGGTTCTGCAGGTTGTTGAGCTGATCAAAGCTTTCGAAGAAAAATTCGGCGTTTCCGCTGCCGCTGCTTCCGCCGGTCCAGCTGCTGCTGCTGCCGTTGTTGAAGAGCAAACCGAATTCAACGTCATGCTGACCGAAGCTGGCGAGAAGAAAGTAAACGTGATCAAGGCAGTACGTGAACTGACCGGTCTGGGCCTGAAAGAAGCCAAGGCTGTAGTTGACGGCGCTCCTGCCATGGTTCTGGAAGCTGTTACTAAAGACGCAGCTGACAAAGCCAAAGCTACTCTGGAAGAAGCAGGCGCTAAAGTCGAGCTGAAGTAAGCATCGACCTTGCGTCTCCAGCCCAAGCGTTAAGCTGAAGGCTGATGGCTGGTGGCTCTTGCCACCGGCCTTTTTCCGTTCTTGGCTGTCGACTCGGTCGCCGCCATTAACGCGCTGTAGCCACCCGAAGCGGTGGTGCAAACCATGGGGTTTGCAAGATTTTCTGGCTGCTCCCGTCGGAGGGGCCAAACAAGCAGGTGACCAAGCTGGGGAACGCTGATGGCTTACTCATATACTGAGAAAAAACGTATCCGCAAGGACTTTAGCAAGTTGCCGGACGTCATGGATGTCCCGTACCTTCTGGCTATCCAGCTGGATTCGTATCGTGAATTCTTGCAGGCGGGAGCGACCAAAGATCAGTTCCGCGACGTGGGCCTGCATGCGGCCTTCAAATCCGTTTTCCCGATCATCAGCTACTCCGGCAATGCTGCGCTGGAGTACGTCGGTTATCGCCTGGGCGAACCGGCATTTGATGTCAAAGAATGCGTGTTACGTGGCGTTACGTACGCCGTACCTTTGCGGGTAAAAGTCCGTTTGATCATTTTCGACAAAGAATCGTCGAACAAAGCGATCAAGGACATCAAAGAGCAAGAAGTCTACATGGGCGAAATCCCATTGATGACCGAGAACGGTACCTTCGTAATCAACGGTACCGAGCGTGTAATCGTTTCCCAGCTGCACCGTTCCCCGGGCGTGTTCTTCGACCACGACCGCGGCAAGACGCACAGCTCCGGCAAACTCCTGTACTCCGCGCGGATCATTCCGTACCGCGGTTCGTGGTTGGACTTCGAGTTCGACCCGAAAGACTGCGTGTTCGTACGTATCGACCGTCGTCGCAAGCTGCCGGCCTCGGTACTGCTGCGCGCACTCGGCTATACCACTGAGCAAGTGCTGGACGCTTTTTATACCACCAACGTATTCAGCCTGAAGGATGAAACCCTCAAGCTGGAGCTGATCGCTTCGCGTCTGCGTGGTGAAATTGCCGTCCTGGACATCCAGGATGAAAAAGGCAAGGTCATCGTTGAGGCTGGCCGTCGTATCACTGCGCGCCACATCAACCAGATCGAAAAAGCCGGTATCAAAGAGCTGGAAGTGCCTCTGGACTACGTTCTGGGTCGCACTACCGCCAAGGTCATCGTTCACCCGGCTACAGGCGAAATCCTGGCTGAGTGCAACACCGAGCTGAACACCGAGATCCTGGCCAAAATCGCCAAGGCCCAGGTTGTTCGCATCGAGACCCTGTACACCAACGATATCGACTGCGGTCCGTTCATCTCCGACACACTGAAGATCGACTCCACCAGCAACCAATTGGAAGCGCTGGTCGAAATCTATCGCATGATGCGTCCTGGTGAGCCGCCAACCAAAGACGCTGCCGAAACCCTGTTCAACAACCTGTTCTTCAGCCCTGAGCGTTATGACCTGTCTGCGGTCGGCCGGATGAAGTTCAACCGTCGTATCGGTCGTACCGAGATCGAAGGTTCGGGCGTGCTGTGCAAGGAAGACATCGTCGCGGTATTGAAGACTTTGGTCGACATCCGTAACGGCAAAGGCATCGTCGATGACATCGACCACCTGGGTAACCGTCGTGTTCGCTGCGTAGGCGAAATGGCCGAGAACCAGTTCCGCGTTGGCCTGGTGCGTGTTGAGCGTGCGGTCAAAGAGCGTCTGTCGATGGCTGAAAGCGAAGGCCTGATGCCGCAAGACCTGATCAACGCCAAGCCAGTGGCTGCGGCGGTGAAAGAGTTCTTCGGTTCCAGCCAGCTTTCGCAGTTCATGGACCAGAACAACCCGCTCTCCGAGATCACCCACAAGCGCCGTGTTTCTGCACTGGGCCCGGGCGGTCTGACCCGTGAGCGTGCTGGCTTTGAAGTCCGTGACGTACACCCGACGCATTACGGTCGTGTATGCCCGATCGAAACGCCGGAAGGTCCGAACATCGGTCTGATCAACTCCCTGGCTGCCTATGCGCGCACCAACCAGTACGGCTTCCTCGAAAGCCCATACCGTGTGGTGAAAGACGCCCTGGTCACCGACGAGATCGTATTCCTGTCCGCCATCGAAGAAGCTGATCACGTGATCGCTCAGGCTTCGGCCACGATGAACGACAAGAAAGTCCTGGTCGACGAGCTGGTAGCTGTTCGTCACTTGAACGAGTTCACCGTCAAGGCGCCGGAAGACGTCACCTTGATGGACGTTTCTCCGAAGCAGGTAGTTTCGGTTGCAGCGTCGCTGATCCCGTTCCTGGAACACGATGACGCCAACCGTGCGTTGATGGGTTCCAACATGCAGCGTCAAGCTGTACCGACCCTGCGTGCTGACAAGCCGCTGGTAGGTACCGGCATGGAGCGCAACGTAGCACGTGACTCCGGCGTTTGCGTCGTGGCTCGTCGTGGCGGCGTGATCGACTCCGTTGATGCCAGCCGTATCGTGGTTCGTGTTGCCGATGACGAAGTAGAAACTGGCGAAGCCGGTGTCGACATCTACAACCTGACCAAATACACCCGCTCGAACCAGAACACCTGCATCAACCAGCGTCCGCTGGTGAGCAAGGGTGATCGCGTTCAGCGTAGCGACATCATGGCCGACGGCCCGTCCACCGACATGGGTGAACTGGCTCTGGGTCAGAACATGCGCATCGCGTTCATGGCATGGAACGGCTTCAACTTCGAAGACTCCATCTGCCTGTCCGAGCGTGTTGTTCAAGAAGACCGCTTCACCACGATCCACATCCAGGAACTGACCTGTGTGGCGCGTGATACCAAGCTTGGGCCTGAGGAAATCACTGCAGACATCCCGAACGTGGGTGAAGCTGCACTGAACAAGCTGGACGAAGCCGGTATCGTTTATGTAGGTGCTGAAGTTGGCGCTGGCGACATCCTGGTCGGTAAGGTCACTCCGAAAGGCGAGACCCAACTGACGCCTGAAGAGAAGCTGCTGCGTGCCATCTTCGGTGAAAAAGCCAGCGACGTTAAAGACACCTCCCTGCGTGTACCTACCGGTACCAAGGGTACGGTCATCGACGTACAGGTCTTCACCCGTGACGGCGTTGAGCGTGATGCTCGTGCACTGTCCATCGAGAAGACTCAGCTCGACGAGATCCGCAAGGACCTGAACGAAGAGTTCCGTATCGTTGAAGGCGCGACCTTCGAACGTCTGCGTTCCGCTCTGGTAGGCCACAAGGCTGAAGGCGGCGCAGGCCTGAAGAAAGGTCAGGACATCACCGACGAAATCCTCGACGGTCTTGAGCACGGGCAGTGGTTCAAACTGCGCATGGCTGAAGATGCTCTGAACGAGCAGCTCGAGAAGGCCCAGGCCTATATCGTTGATCGCCGCCGTCTGCTGGACGACAAGTTCGAAGACAAGAAGCGCAAACTGCAGCAGGGCGATGACCTGGCTCCAGGCGTGCTGAAAATCGTCAAGGTTTACCTGGCAATCCGTCGCCGCATCCAACCGGGTGACAAGATGGCCGGTCGTCACGGTAACAAGGGTGTGGTCTCTGTGATCATGCCGGTTGAAGACATGCCGCACGATGCCAATGGCACCCCGGTTGACGTCGTCCTCAACCCGTTGGGCGTACCTTCGCGTATGAACGTTGGTCAGATCCTTGAAACCCACCTGGGCCTCGCGGCCAAAGGTCTGGGCGAGAAGATCAACCGCATGATCGAAGAGCAGCGCAAAGTCGCAGACCTGCGTAAGTTCCTGCACGAGATCTACAACGAGATCGGCGGTCGCAACGAAGAGCTGGACACCTTCTCCGACCAGGAAATCCTGGATCTGGCGAAGAACCTGCGCGGCGGCGTTCCAATGGCTACCCCGGTGTTCGACGGTGCCAAGGAAAGCGAAATCAAGGCCATGCTCAAACTGGCAGACCTGCCAGAAAGCGGCCAGATGCAGCTGTTCGACGGCCGTACCGGCAACAAGTTCGAGCGCCCGGTTACTGTTGGCTACATGTACATGCTGAAGCTGAACCACTTGGTAGACGACAAGATGCACGCTCGTTCTACCGGTTCGTACAGCCTGGTTACCCAGCAGCCGCTGGGTGGTAAGGCTCAGTTCGGTGGTCAGCGTTTCGGGGAGATGGAGGTCTGGGCACTGGAAGCATACGGTGCTGCATACACTCTGCAAGAAATGCTCACAGTGAAGTCGGACGATGTGAACGGTCGTACCAAGATGTACAAAAACATCGTGGACGGCGATCACCGTATGGAGCCGGGCATGCCCGAGTCCTTCAACGTGTTGATCAAAGAAATTCGTTCCCTCGGCATCGATATCGATCTGGAAACCGAATAACACGTGACGCGAATCGAGAGCGGGGCTGTTTAGCCCGCTCTCTGCTCCGCCAGGAGGAAAGGCCTTGAAAGACCTACTGAATTTGCTGAAAAACCAGGGTCAAGTCGAAGAGTTCGACGCCATCCGTATTGGGTTGGCATCGCCTGAGATGATCCGTTCGTGGTCGTTCGGTGAAGTTAAAAAGCCGGAAACCATCAACTACCGTACGTTCAAACCTGAGCGTGACGGCCTGTTCTGCGCCAAGATCTTTGGCCCGGTAAAGGATTACGAGTGCCTGTGCGGTAAGTACAAGCGCTTGAAGCACCGTGGTGTGATCTGCGAGAAGTGCGGCGTTGAAGTTGCGCTGGCCAAGGTTCGTCGTGAGCGCATGGCGCACATCGAACTGGCTTCGCCGGTTGCCCACATCTGGTTCCTGAAATCGCTGCCGTCCCGTATCGGCTTGCTGATGGACATGACCCTGCGTGATATCGAACGTGTTCTCTACTTCGAGAGCTATGTCGTTATCGATCCAGGCATGACCACCCTTGAAAAAGGTCAGCTGCTGAACGACGAGCAGTACTTCGAAGCGCTTGAAGAGTTCGGCGACGATTTCGATGCCCGCATGGGTGCCGAAGCTGTCCGCGAGCTGCTGCACGCTATCGACCTGGAGCACGAGATTGGTCGTCTGCGTGAAGAGATTCCGCAAACCAACTCCGAAACCAAGATCAAGAAGCTGTCCAAGCGTCTGAAGTTGATGGAAGCCTTCCAGGGTTCCGGCAACTTGCCAGAGTGGATGGTGCTGACCGTTCTGCCGGTTCTGCCGCCAGACCTGCGTCCGCTGGTACCGTTGGACGGTGGTCGTTTCGCGACGTCCGACCTCAACGACCTGTACCGCCGCGTGATCAACCGTAACAACCGCTTGAAGCGCCTGCTTGATCTGTCCGCTCCGGACATCATCGTGCGCAACGAAAAGCGTATGTTGCAAGAAGCGGTCGATGCCCTGCTCGACAACGGTCGTCGTGGCCGCGCTATCACCGGTTCGAACAAGCGTCCTCTGAAATCCTTGGCTGACATGATCAAGGGTAAGCAAGGTCGTTTCCGTCAGAACTTGCTCGGTAAGCGTGTTGACTACTCCGGTCGTTCGGTAATTACCGTAGGCCCGACCCTGCGTCTGCACCAGTGCGGTCTGCCTAAGAAGATGGCACTCGAGCTGTTCAAGCCGTTCATCTTCGGCAAGCTGGAAATGCGCGGTCTCGCGACCACCATCAAAGCGGCCAAGAAGATGGTCGAGCGCGAACTGCCAGAGGTTTGGGACGTTCTCGCTGAAGTGATTCGCGAACACCCGGTTCTCCTCAACCGTGCACCGACCCTTCACCGTCTGGGTATCCAGGCGTTTGAACCGGTGCTGATCGAAGGTAAGGCTATCCAGCTGCACCCTCTGGTCTGTGCCGCGTACAACGCCGACTTCGACGGCGACCAAATGGCCGTGCACGTACCGCTGACACTGGAAGCCCAGTTGGAAGCGCGTGCGTTGATGATGTCGACCAACAACATTCTGTCGCCAGCCAACGGTGAGCCAATCATCGTTCCGTCTCAGGACGTTGTATTGGGTCTGTACTACATGACTCGTGAAGCGATCAACGCCAAAGGCGAAGGTCGTGTGTTCGCTGACCTGCAAGAAGTTGACCGTGTGTTCCGTGCCGGCGAAGCCGCACTGCACGCCAAGGTCAAGGTGCGGATCCACGAAACCGTCAACGACCGTGACGGCGGCAGCGTGAGCAACACCCGTATCGTCGACACTACTGTCGGCCGTGCGCTGTTGTACCAGGTTGTGCCAAAAGGTCTGTCGTACGACGTCGTCAACCTGCCGATGAAGAAAAAGGCGATCTCCAAGCTGATCAACCAGTGCTACCGCGTGGTTGGTTTGAAAGAGACCGTTATCTTCGCTGACCAGTTGATGTACACAGGTTTCGCTTACTCGACTATCTCCGGCGTTTCCATCGGCGTTAACGACTTCGTTATCCCGGATGAAAAAGCCCGCATCATCAGTGCTGCCACTGACGAAGTGAAAGAGATCGAGAGCCAGTACGCCTCCGGCCTGGTAACCCAGGGCGAGAAGTACAACAAGGTGATCGACCTTTGGTCCAAGGCCAACGACGAAGTGTCCAAGGCGATGATGGCCAACCTCTCGAAAGAGAAAGTCATCGACCGTCACGGCGACGAAGTTGACCAAGAGTCCTTCAACTCGATGTACATGATGGCCGACTCGGGCGCACGGGGTTCTGCTGCGCAGATCCGTCAGCTCGCCGGTATGCGTGGCCTGATGGCCAAGCCGGACGGTTCCATCATCGAAACGCCGATCACTGCGAACTTCCGTGAAGGTTTGAGCGTACTTCAGTACTTCATCTCCACTCACGGTGCTCGTAAGGGTCTTGCGGATACCGCGTTGAAAACCGCTAACTCCGGTTACCTGACTCGTCGTCTGGTAGACGTTGCACAAGATCTGGTTGTAACCGAGATCGATTGCGGCACCGAGCACGGCCTGCTGATGACGCCGCACATTGAAGGCGGTGACGTTGTAGAGCCGCTGGGTGAGCGCGTATTGGGTCGTGTTATTGCCCGTGACGTGTTCAAGCCAGGTACCGAGGAAGTTATCGTTCCTGCCGGCACCCTGGTTGACGAGAAGTGGGTCGAGTTCATCGAACTCAACAGCATCGACGAAGTGATCGTTCGCTCGCCGATCAGCTGCGAAACCCGCTACGGCATCTGCGCCAAGTGCTATGGCCGTGACTTGGCTCGTGGTCACCAGGTGAACATCGGTGAAGCGGTCGGCGTTATCGCTGCCCAGTCCATCGGTGAGCCGGGTACCCAGCTGACCATGCGTACGTTCCACATCGGTGGTGCGGCAAGCCGGACCTCCGCAGCTGACAGCGTTCAGGTGAAGAATGGCGGTACCGTCCGTCTGCATAACCTCAAGCACGTTGAGCGAGTGGATGGTCACCTGGTTGCTGTGTCCCGTTCCGGTGAGCTGGCCATCGCTGATGACTACGGTCGTGAGCGTGAGCGTTACAAGCTGCCGTACGGTGCTGTGATTTCGGTTAAAGAAGGTGACAAGGTCGACGCTGGCGCAATCGTGGCCAAGTGGGATCCGCACACTCACCCAATCGTTACCGAAATGAAAGGTACCGTGACCTACGTGGGCATGGAAGAAGGCATCACGATCAAGCGTCAGACTGACGAATTGACCGGTATGACCAACATTGAAGTACTCGACGCCAAAGATCGTCCAGCTGCCGGCAAAGACATCCGTCCTGCCGTGAAGATGGTCGACGACAACGGCAAGGACCTGTTGCTGCCAGGCACTGACGTAATCGCTCAGTACTTCCTGCCAGCCAACGCCCTGGTCGGTGTAGCGGATGGTGCGAAGATCGCGATCGGTGATGTTATCGCGCGTATCCCGCAAGAAACTTCGAAGACTCGTGACATCACCGGTGGTCTGCCGCGTGTTGCCGACTTGTTCGAAGCTCGTCGTCCGAAAGAAGCGTCGATTCTGGCTGAAGTCAGCGGCACCATCGCGTTCGGTAAAGAGACCAAGGGCAAGCGCCGTCTGGTCATTACCCCGAACGACGGTAGCGATCCGTATGAAGAGCTGATTCCGAAGTGGCGTCACCTGAACGTTTTCGAAGGCGAACAGGTAAACCGCGGCGAAGTTATCTCCGACGGCCCGAGCGATCCACACGACATCCTGCGTCTGCTGGGTGTGAGTGCGCTGGCCAAGTACATCGTTAACGAGATCCAGGACGTTTACCGTCTGCAGGGCGTGAAGATCAACGACAAGCACATCGAGACCATCCTGCGTCAGATGCTGCGTAAAGTTGAAATCGCTGAATCCGGCGATTCCAGTTTCATCAAGGGCGACCAGATGGAACTGACTCACGTACTGGTAGAAAACGAGCGCCTGGCGAACGAAGAGAAATTCGTTTCCAAGTTCACTCGCGTGTTGCTGGGTATCACCAAGGCGTCGTTGTCCACTGAGTCGTTCATCTCGGCGGCCTCCTTCCAGGAGACCACTCGCGTACTGACCGAAGCAGCGGTAACCGGCAAGCGCGATTACCTGCGCGGCCTGAAAGAAAACGTAGTCGTGGGTCGTCTGATCCCGGCGGGTACCGGTTTGGCTTATCACAGCGAACGTAAGCGTCGCCGTGATGCTGACAAGCCGCTGCGCGTAAGCGCCAGTGAAGTGGAAGCTGCACTGACCGAAGCGCTGAACTCAAGCGGTAACTGAGTTCTGCGGTAGATGAGGCTGGGCCCTGACACTCCCGTTCGTCGGATCGAGGCATTTTTGCCCCGGTTCGACGCGAGGGGAGGTCGGGGCCTTGCCTTGACTGGGGACAAGATCCTCTTTAGACTCTTGTACCCCTAAATTTGGCGGGAATTCGTTCCTGCCATTTTGCTTTTCTTGCAAGACAATAGCGTCGCAAGACAACAGTGGAGCTAGTAGATGGCAACTATCAACCAGCTGGTACGTCAGCCGCGTAAGCGTATCGTCGAGAAATCCGACGTACCTGCGCTGCAGAACTGCCCGCAACGTCGTGGCGTATGCACCCGTGTGTATACCACCACGCCGAAAAAACCTAACTCGGCACTGCGTAAAGTATGCCGTGTGCGTCTGACCAACGGTTTCGAGGTTTCCTCGTACATCGGCGGTGAAGGCCACAACCTGCAAGAGCACAGCGTGGTACTGATCCGTGGCGGTCGTGTAAAAGACTTGCCAGGTGTTCGTTATCACACCGTACGTGGCTCCTTGGATACTTCCGGCGTTAAAGGTCGTAACCAGGGTCGTTCGAAGTACGGTACCAAGAAGCCTAAGTAGTAGCGGCTTTTTGTAAACCTGAATCATCTTATTTTCTGAGTCGATAAGAGTAAGGTCGGAGGCGTCCCGAAAGGGCACCGATTCCGAGCGAACCTGAAGACCGTTTGAGGGCTTATCCATGCCAAGAAGACGCGTAGCAGCCAAGCGCGAAGTGCTTGACGATCCAAAATACGGAAGCCAAATTCTGGCCAAGTTCATGAACCACGTGATGGAAAGCGGCAAGAAAGCCGTTGCCGAGCGTATCGTTTATGGCGCGCTGGAAAAGGTTAAAGAACGCAAGAACAGCGACCCCCTGGAAATCTTCGAGAAAGCTCTCGACGCCATCGCTCCGCTGGTCGAAGTGAAGTCGCGCCGTGTAGGCGGTGCTACTTACCAGGTTCCGGTTGAAGTTCGCCCGTCCCGTCGTAACGCTCTGGCAATGCGCTGGTTGGTAGACTTCGCCCGTAAGCGCGGCGAGAAGTCTATGGCTCTGCGTTTGGCCGGCGAACTGTTGGACGCTGCTGAAGGTAAAGGTGCTGCTGTTAAGAAGCGTGAAGACGTGCACCGTATGGCTGAAGCCAACAAAGCTTTCTCGCACTACCGCTTCTAATTTTAGCTTCACTAATTTTGCGAGGGCTTTATGGCTCGTACTACTCCGATTAGCCGCTACCGTAACATCGGTATCGTCGCTCACGTGGATGCTGGTAAAACCACCACCACCGAGCGCGTACTGTTTTACACCGGCAAAAGTCACAAAATGGGCGAGGTGCATGACGGCGCCGCGACCACAGACTGGATGGTTCAGGAGCAGGAGCGTGGTATTACCATTACTTCTGCTGCCATTACCGCCTTCTGGAAAGGTTCCGAGAAGCAGTACAAAGACGAGCATCGCTTCAACGTAATCGATACCCCGGGCCACGTAGACTTCACTATTGAAGTTGAGCGTTCCCTGCGCGTACTCGACGGCGCTGTCGTTGTGTTCTGCGGTACCTCGGGTGTTGAGCCTCAGTCGGAAACCGTATGGCGTCAGGCCAACAAGTACGGCGTTCCACGTCTTGTTTATGTAAACAAGATGGACCGTGCTGGTGCCAACTTCCTGCGCGTGATCGGTCAGATCAAGCAGCGTCTGGGTCACACTCCGGTGCCTATCCAGTTGGCTATCGGTTCCGAAGACAACTTCCAGGGTCAGATCGATCTGATCAACATGGAAGCTGTTTACTGGAATGATTCCGACAAAGGTATGGTTCCTGTTCGCAAGCCTATCCCTGAAGAGCTTCAGGAGCTGGCTGACGAGTGGCGCAACAACATGGTTGAGGCTGCGGCCGAAGCCAGCGAAGAGCTGATGAACAAATACCTCGAAGGTGAAGAACTCACCAACGTGGAAATCAAGGCCGCTCTGCGTCAGCGTACTATCGCTGGTGAGATCGTCCTGGCTGTTTGCGGTTCCTCGTTCAAGAACAAGGGTGTTCCCCTGGTTCTCGACGCCGTTATCGACTACCTGCCTGCTCCAACCGACATTCCTGCTATCAAGGGTTCCAACCCTGATAACGAGGAAGAAGAAATGGAGCGTCACGCCGATGACAACGAGCCGTTCTCGGCTCTGGCGTTCAAGATCGCTACCGACCCATTCGTGGGTACTTTGACCTTCGTTCGCGTTTACTCGGGCGTGTTGGCCTCCGGCGACGGCGTGATCAACTCGGTTAAAGGCAAGAAAGAGCGCGTGGGTCGTATGGTGCAAATGCACGCAAACGCCCGTGAAGAGATCAAGGAAGTACGCGCTGGTGACATCGCGGCCCTGATCGGCATGAAGGACGTCACCACTGGTGAGACTTTGTGCGACGCTGCCAAGCCAATCATCCTGGTTCGCATGGACTTCCCGGAGCCGGTTATTTCGGTTGCCGTAGAGCCTAAGACCAAGGATGACCAGGAAAAAATGGGTATCGCTCTGGGCAAGCTTGCTCAGGAAGATCCATCTTTCCGCGTCAAGACTGATGAAGAGACTGGTCAAACGATCATCTCCGGCATGGGCGAGCTGCACTTGGACATCCTGGTTGACCGGATGCGCCGTGAGTTCAACGTCGAAGCCAACATCGGTAAGCCTCAGGTTTCCTATCGTGAGCGCATCACGAAGAACTGCGAAATCGAAGGCAAGTTCGTTCGTCAATCCGGCGGTCGTGGTCAGTTCGGTCACTGCTGGATCCGTTTTGCTCCTGCTGACGAAGGTCAGGAAGGTCTGCAATTCGTGAACGAAGTAGTAGGTGGTGTTGTTCCTAAGGAATACATCCCTGCTATCCAGAAGGGTATCGAAGAGCAGATGAAGAACGGTGTTGTTGCCGGCTATCCGCTGATCGGCCTGAAAGCAACCGTTTTTGACGGTTCTTACCACGACGTCGACTCCAACGAGATGGCGTTTAAGGTGGCTGCTTCCATGGCAACCAAGCAACTGGCCCAGAAGGGCGGTGGTGAGTTGCTTGAGCCAATCATGGCGGTAGAAGTTGTTACACCTGAAGACTATATGGGTGATGTCATGGGCGACCTTAACCGTCGTCGCGGCATGATCTTGGGTATGGAAGACACGGTTTCCGGCAAAGTGATTCGCGCCGAGGTTCCGTTGGGTGAGATGTTCGGTTATGCGACCGACGTTCGCTCCATGTCCCAGGGTCGCGCAAGCTACTCTATGGAATTCAAAAAATACAACACAGCTCCGGCGCACATCGCTGAAACTGTATCCAAAAAACAAGGCTGATTCAGTCCTTTAGGCAAGGAGTTAATTGTCGTGGCTAAAGAAAAATTTGATCGTTCCCTACCGCACGTAAACGTTGGCACCATCGGCCACGTTGACCACGGTAAAACCACTCTGACCGCTGCTCTGACTCGCGTCTGCTCCGAAGTTTTCGGTTCGGCTCGTGTTGACTTCGACAAGATCGACAGCGCACCAGAAGAAAAAGCTCGTGGTATCACCATCAACACCGCGCACGTTGAGTACAACTCGACTATTCGTCACTACGCTCACGTTGACTGCCCAGGTCACGCTGACTATGTGAAGAACATGATCACTGGTGCTGCCCAGATGGACGGCGCGATCCTGGTTTGCTCGGCCGCTGATGGTCCGATGCCACAAACCCGTGAGCACATCCTGCTGTCCCGCCAGGTTGGCGTTCCGTACATCGTGGTTTTCCTGAACAAGGCTGACCTGGTAGACGACGCTGAGCTGCTGGAACTGGTTGAGATGGAAGTGCGCGATCTGCTGAGCACTTACGACTTCCCGGGCGACGACACTCCGATCATCATCGGTTCTGCTCGTATGGCTCTGGAAGGCAACGACGAAAACGAAATGGGCACCACTGCCGTTCGTAAACTGGTTGAAACTCTGGACAGCTACATCCCAGAACCAGTTCGTCTGACCGACAAGCCGTTCCTGATGCCAATCGAAGACGTATTCTCGATCTCCGGTCGCGGTACTGTTGTGACTGGTCGTATCGAGCGCGGTATCGTTCGCGTTCAGGATCCACTGGAAATCGTTGGTCTGCGTGACACTACTGTCACCACCTGCACCGGTGTTGAAATGTTCCGCAAACTGCTCGACGAAGGTCGTGCTGGCGAGAACTGCGGCGTTCTGCTGCGTGGTACCAAGCGTGACGACGTTGAGCGTGGCCAGGTTCTGGTTAAGCCGGGTTCGGTCAAGCCGCACACCAAGTTCACCGCAGAAGTTTACGTTCTGAGCAAAGAAGAAGGCGGCCGTCATACTCCGTTCTTCAAAGGCTACCGTCCACAGTTCTACTTCCGTACTACTGACGTGACCGGTAACTGCGAATTGCCAGAAGGCGTTGAAATGGTAATGCCAGGCGATAACATTCAAATGACTGTTACCCTGATCAAAACCATCGCAATGGAAGACGGTCTGCGCTTCGCTATCCGTGAAGGCGGCCGTACCGTTGGTGCTGGCGTTGTAGCTAAAATCATCGAGTAATCTCTCTTTTGAGTGAGCTCTGATGTTTTGAAAAGGCCCCCGCTTAGCGGGGGCCTTTTTTATTGGGTTGACACCTATCTAGGGCGTCTATAGAATTGCGCCTCCTTTTAACGGGCGTATTGCGCCCGGTGGGAATAGCAGCCGGAGTCTGAAATCCAATGCAAAATCAGCAAATCCGTATCAGGTTGAAGGCTTTTGACCATCGCCTGATCGACCAATCCACCCAGGAAATCGTGGAAACCGCGAAACGTACTGGTGCTCAAGTGCGTGGTCCAATTCCACTGCCTACCCGTAAAGAGCGGTTCACCGTTCTGGTCTCCCCGCACGTCAACAAAGACGCGCGTGACCAGTACGAGATCCGTACTCATAAGCGCGTACTGGACATCGTCCAGCCAACGGATAAAACCGTTGATGCACTTATGAAACTCGATCTGGCGGCCGGTGTGGAAGTACAGATCAGCCTCGGCTAAGACTTGGGTCTTAGTCGTGTAACGCTCTGAAATGGGCGGCCATAGCGGGTGAAAGCCCCGTACACTCATGAGGTTTACAACATGACTATTGGTGTAGTCGGTCGTAAATGCGGTATGACCCGTATTTTCACCGAAGAAGGTGTCTCCATTCCGGTCACGGTCATTGAGATCGAACCGAATCGCGTCACCCAGTTCAAAACTGAAGAAACCGATGGCTATCGTGCAGTGCAAGTCACTGTCGGCGAGCGTCGTGCTTCGCGCGTGACTGCTGCTCAAGCAGGTCACTTCGCTAAAGCAAACGTTGCAGCTGGTCGTACTGTCATGGAGTTCCGTCTTGAAGACGGCGACTACCAGGCTGGCGATCTGATCAACGCTGAAATCTTCGCCGCTGGTCAACTGGTTGATGTAACCGGTCAGTCCAAGGGTAAAGGCTTCCAGGGTACGATCAAGCGTTGGAATTTCCGTGGTCAAGACAACACTCACGGTAACTCCGTTTCCCACCGCGTCCCGGGCTCTATTGGCCAGTGCCAGACTCCTGGTCGTGTATTCAAGGGCAAAAAAATGTCCGGTCATATGGGCGCTGAGCGCGTGACCGTGCAGTCCCTCGAAGTAGTGCGCGTCGACGCTGAACGCAATCTGTTGTTGGTCAAGGGTGCTGTTCCTGGCGCTACTGGCGGCAACCTGGTTGTACGTCCAGCGGCCAAGGCTCGCGGTTAAGGGGAAGCTGACATGCAATTAAATGTAAATGACGCTCAAGCGATCGAAGTTTCCGAACTGACATTTGGCGGCGAATTCAACGAGACGCTCGTTCACCAAGCAGTCGTGGCCTACATGGCCGGCGGCCGTCAAGGTAGCAAGCAGCAAAAGACCCGTTCCGACGTACGTGGTGGCGGTAAGCGCCCTTGGCGTCAGAAAGGCACTGGCCGTGCTCGTGCCGGTACTATCCGTAGCCCAATCTGGCGTGGCGGCGGTACCACTTTCGCAGCTCGTCCACAGGATCACTCTCAGAAGCTCAACAAGAAGATGTACCGCGCAGCACTGCGCTCCATCCTTGCTGAACTCGTGCGTACTGATCGTCTGGTCGTGGTTCAGGACTTCGCTGTTGAAAGTCCAAAAACCAAAGATCTGCTGGGCAAACTGAACAACATGAGCCTGACCGACGTTTTGATCGTGTCCGAAGCTGTTGATCAGAACCTGTACCTGGCTGCTCGCAACCTGCCACACGTTGATGTACGTGACGTGCAAGGTTCCGATCCAGTTAGTCTGATCGCATACGACAAGGTGTTGATCACCGTGTCGGCCGTGAAGAAATTCGAGGAGCTGCTGGGATGAACCAGGAACGCGTATTTAAAGTTCTGCTTGGCCCGCACGTTTCCGAAAAGGCTACGGTTCTGGCTGACAAGAAAGGCCAGTTCGTTTTCAAGGTTGCAACTGACGCAACCAAGCTGGAAATCAAGAAGGCCGTCGAAAGCCTGTTCAGCGTGAAAGTAGAGCGTGTTACTACCCTGAATGTTCTGGGTAAGAGCAAGCGCACTGCTCGCGGTCTGGGCAAGCGTAATGACTGGAAGAAGGCGGTTATCTCCCTTCAGCCAGGCCAAGATCTCGATTTCAGCAGCAGTGCTGAGTAAGGAAGGGGTGCATCATGGCAATCGTTAAATGCAAACCGACTTCCCCTGGCCGCCGTTTTGTGGTCAAGGTGGTCAACCAGGAGCTGCATAAAGGCGCTCCTCACGCACCGCTGCTCGAGAAAAAATCGAAGTCTGGTGGTCGTAACAACAATGGTCGTATTACCACTCGTCACATCGGTGGTGGCCATAAGCAGCATTATCGTCTGGTCGACTTCCGTCGCAACGACAAAGATGGCATCGCTGCCACTGTCGAGCGTATCGAATACGATCCAAACCGTACTGCTCACATCGCTCTGCTGCTGTACGCAGATGGCGAGCGTCGCTACATCATCGCCCCTAAAGGCGTGAGTGCTGGCGACCAGCTGATCGCAGGTGCTCTGGCACCGATCAAGCCGGGCAACGCTCTGCAACTGCGTAACATTCCAGTTGGTAGCACCGTACACGGCATCGAATTGAAGCCAGGTAAAGGCGCACAGATCGCTCGTTCCGCTGGTGCTTCGGCTCAGTTGATCGCTCGTGAAGGTGTCTACGTGACCCTGCGTCTGCGTTCTGGTGAGATGCGTAAAGTACTGGCTGAATGCCGTGCGACCCTGGGCGAAGTCTCGAACTCCGAGCACAGCCTGCGTTCGTTGGGTAAAGCTGGTGCCAAACGCTGGCGTGGCGTTCGCCCAACCGTTCGTGGTGTTGCCATGAACCCGGTTGACCACCCACACGGTGGTGGTGAAGGTCGTACCTCTGGTGGTCGTCATCCGGTATCGCCATGGGGCTTCCCGACTAAGGGCGCGAAGACTCGTGGTAATAAGCGTACCGACAAAATGATCGTCCGTCGTCGCAAGTAAATAGAGGGATACGACAGTGCCACGTTCTCTGAAAAAAGGTCCTTTTATTGATCTTCACCTACTGAAGAAGATCGAAGTGGCGGCGGAAAAGAACGATCGCAAACCAGTTAAGACCTGGTCGCGTCGTTCGATGATCCTGCCACAAATGGTCGGTCTGACCATCGCAGTACACAACGGTCGTCAACACGTCCCAGTTCTCGTTAACGAAGACATGGTCGGCCACAAACTGGGCGAGTTTGCCGGTACCCGCACTTATCGTGGGCACGTGGCAGACAAGAAAGCCAAGCGTTAAGGGGTTAGGAAATGGAAGTAGCCGCTAAGTTGTCGGGCGCTCGAATCTCCGCCCAGAAAGCCCGCTTGGTCGCCGACCAGATCCGCGGGAAGAAGGTGGGCGAAGCGCTCAACCTGTTGGCTTTCAGCAGTAAGAAAGCCGCCGAGATCATGAAGAAAGTGCTGGAGTCGGCCGTAGCCAACGCCGAGCATAACGAAGGCGCAGACGTTGATGACCTGAAGGTCAGCACCGTTTTCGTCAACGAAGGGCGTTCGCTGAAGCGCATCATGCCACGTGCCAAAGGCCGTGCTGATCGCATCGTCAAGCGGTCTTGCCATATCACTGTCAAGGTTGCTGACAAGTAACGGAGTCGAAGAGATGGGTCAGAAAGTACATCCCATTGGCATTCGCCTGGGAATCGTCAAGGAGCACACCTCCGTCTGGTACGCAGACGGTCGGACTTATGCGGACTACTTGTTCGCTGATCTGAAGGTGCGTGAGTATCTCCAAGACAAACTAAAAAGCGCGTCCGTAAGCCGTATCGATATCCATCGTCCGGCGCAAACTGCACGTATCACCATCCACACCGCTCGTCCAGGTATCGTTATCGGGAAGAAAGGTGAAGATGTTGAGAAACTGCGTCAGGACCTGACCAAGCAAATGGGTGTGCCTGTGCACATCAATATCGAAGAGATCCGCAAGCCGGAGCTCGACGGTATGCTGGTTGCGCAGAGCGTAGCTCAGCAGCTGGAGCGTCGCGTAATGTTCCGTCGCGCTATGAAGCGCGCCGTACAGAACGCCATGCGCATTGGTGCCAAAGGCATCAAAATCCAAGTGAGCGGTCGTCTCGGCGGTGCTGAAATCGCACGTACTGAATGGTATCGCGAAGGTCGTGTGCCACTGCACACCCTGCGTGCCGACATCGACTATGCCAACTACGAAGCTCACACCACTTACGGTGTGATCGGTGTAAAGGTTTGGATCTTCAAAGGCGAAGTAATTGGTGGTCGCCAAGAAGAACTGAAACCACAAGCACCAGCGCCTCGTAAAAAAGCTGCTAAGTAAGGGGTACGCCAAATGTTGCAACCTAAGCGTACGAAGTTCCGCAAGCAGATGACAGGCCACAACCGTGGTCTGGCTCAGCGCGGTAGCAAAGTCAGCTTCGGCGAGTTCGCGCTGAAGTCTGTAGCTCGTGGTCGTCTCACCGCTCGTCAGATCGAGTCAGCGCGTCGTGCTCTGACCCGTCACGTAAAACGTGGCGGCAAGATCTGGATCCGTGTATTCCCGGACAAGCCGATCTCCAAAAAACCTCTCGAGGTTCGGATGGGTAAAGGTAAGGGTAACGTGGAATACTGGGTAGCCCAGATTCAGCCAGGCAAAGTCCTGTATGAAATCGAGGGTGTTTCTGAAGAGCTGGCGCGTGAGGCTTTCGCCCTGGCTGCTGCAAAGCTGCCGCTCGCCACCTCCTTTGTTAAACGGACGGTGATGTGATGAAAGCGAATGAACTTCGTGAAAAATCCGCACAGCAGCTGAACGAGCAACTGCTCGGCCTGCTGCGCGACCAGTTCAATCTGCGTATGCAGAAAGCAACTGGCCAGTTGGGGCAGTCTCATCTGCTCTCGCAAGTTAAGCGTGACATCGCTCGCGTGAAGACTGTGCTCAACCAGCAGGCAGGTAAGTGATCATGGCTGAAGCCGAAAAGACTGTCCGTACGCTGACTGGCCGTGTTGTCAGCGACAAGATGGACAAAACCATCACCGTTTTGATCGAGCGTCGCGTTAAGCACCCGATCTACGGTAAATATGTTAAGCGTTCGACTAAGCTGCACGCGCACGACGAAACCAATCAGTGCCACATCGGCGACAAAGTCACTATTCGTGAAACTCGTCCGATGGCCAAGACCAAGTCTTGGGCACTGGTTGATGTTCTCGAACGCGCTGTGGAAGTCTAAGGACTAGGGGTCGGAGAAATTATATGATTCAGACTCAATCCATGCTCGATGTGGCCGATAACAGCGGCGCTCGCCGTGTTATGTGCATCAAGGTGCTGGGTGGCTCCCATCGTCGTTACGCTGGTATCGGTGACATCATCAAAGTTACCGTGAAGGAAGCAATTCCTCGCGGTAAGGTGAAAAAAGGCCAAGTGATGACTGCTGTTGTAGTCCGCACTCGTCACGGCGTACGTCGTGCTGATGGCTCCATTATCCGCTTTGATGGCAACGCTGCTGTTCTTCTGAACAACAAGCAAGAGCCGATCGGCACCCGTATCTTTGGGCCAGTGACCCGTGAACTTCGTACTGAGAAGTTCATGAAGATCGTCTCGCTCGCCCCAGAAGTGCTGTAAGGAGATCCGACATGCAAAAGATTCGTCGTGACGACGAGATCATCGTGATCGCCGGCAAAGACAAAGGTAAGCGCGGTAAGGTGCTTAAGGTTCTCGCTAATAACCGTCTGGTTATCGGTGGTCTGAACCTGGTCAAGCGTCATACCAAGCCTAACCCGATGTCGGGCGTGCAGGGCGGTATCGTCGAGAAAGAAGCTCCGCTGGACGCTTCTAACGTCGCCATCTTCAACGGCGAAACCAACAAGGCTGACCGCGTTGGTTTCAAAGTAGAAGACGGTAAGAAAATTCGTGTCTTCAAGTCGACCCAAAAAGCGGTTGATGCTTGAACACTGCTAGGTAGATTAGACCATGGCACGACTACAAGAGATTTACCGGAAGGAAATCGCCCCTAAGCTTAAGGAAGAACTTAAGCTCGGGAACGTGATGGAAGTTCCGCGCGTCACCAAAATCACCCTGAACATGGGTCTGGGCGAAGCGATCGGCGACAAAAAAGTCATCGAGCACGCTGTTGCTGACCTGGAAAAGATCACCGGTCAAAAAGTCGTTGTGACTTACGCTCGGAAATCCATCGCTGGCTTTAAAGTCCGTGAAGGTTGGCCGATCGGCGTCAAAGTGACTCTGCGCCGTGAGCGTATGTACGAATTCCTGGATCGTCTGCTGTCGATCTCCCTGCCTCGGGTCCGCGACTTCCGCGGCCTGAATGCCAAGTCCTTCGATGGTCGTGGTAACTACAGCATGGGCGTTAAAGAGCAGATCATCTTCCCGGAAATCGACTACGACAAGATCGATGCTCTCCGCGGTCTGGACATCACCCTGACCACCACTGCCAAGAACGATGATGAAGGCCGCGCTCTGCTGCGTGCGTTCAAATTCCCGTTCCGCAACTGATTGGAGTAGGACCATGGCCAAGATGAGCATGAAAAACCGCGAGCTGAAGCGTCAGCTCACGGTTGCCAAGTACGCCAAGAAGCGTGCAGCACTGAAAGCAATCATCGTTGATCTGAACGCAAGTCCAGAAGCGCGTTGGGAAGCTACAGTCGCTCTGCAGAAGCAGCCACGTGACGCAAGCGCTTCGCGCATGCGTAACCGCTGCCGCCTGACCGGTCGTCCACACGGCGTTTACCGCAAGTTCGGCCTCGGCCGTAACAAACTGCGTGAAGCGGCAATGCGTGGTGACGTACCAGGTCTGGTTAAAGCCAGCTGGTAAGTACTTTCAGCGTCCAGGTGGTCGGAATCGCAAGATACTGACCGCCGGTGACCTTGAATCTGGATCAAGCCCCTTTTGGGGCTTGTTTCATTTCTGGAGTGTGTCTAAAATACGCGGCTCGCCTGAGCCCGTGTTTTTTGTGCTCGGAGATTCTCGGCGACATATGTAGCCGCAAGGCTAATTTTTTTGTATTAGGAGCGTCTAGCCCATGAGTATGCAGGACCCGTTAGCGGACATGCTAACTCGTATCCGTAATGCCCAGATGGCTGAAAAGTCCGTCGTAAGCATGCCATCTTCCAAGTTGAAGGTAGCTGTTGCCAAAGTCCTGAAAGACGAAGGCTACATTGCGGGTTATCAGATCAGCAGCGAAATCAAACCACTGCTGTCCATCGAGCTGAAGTACTTCGAAGGCCGTTCGGTCATCGAGGAAGTGAAGCGCGTTAGCCGTCCAGGCCTGCGTCAGTACAAGTCCGCTGAAGATCTGCCGAAAGTTCGTGGCGGTCTGGGCGTGTCTATCGTCTCCACCAACAAAGGTGTGATGACGGATCGTGCTGCGCGCGCTGCCGGTGTCGGCGGCGAAGTTCTTTGCACTGTGTTCTAAGGGGGGATAAGCATGTCTCGCGTCGCTAAGAACCCCGTTAAGCTGCCAGCCGGTGTCGAAGTCAAATTCGCAGGCCAACAGCTTTCGGTGAAGGGTGCCAAGGGTACTCTTGAACTGAACATCCATTCGTCCGTTGAGATCGTTGAAGAAGCTGGTGAGCTGCGTTTCGCTGCTCGCAATGGCGATCAACAAACTCGCGCAATGGCCGGTACCACGCGTGCGTTGGTAAACAACATGGTCCAAGGCGTAAGCCAAGGCTTCGAGCGTAAGCTCCAGCTGGTCGGTGTTGGTTACAAAGCGCAAGCAAAAGGCACGGTTTTGAACCTTGCCCTTGGCTTCTCGCACCCAGTGGATTACGAACTGCCAGCGGGCATCACTGCTGAGACTCCTAGCCAGACCGATATCCTGATCAAGGGCATCGACAAGCAGCTGGTAGGTCAAGTGGCCGCTGAGATCCGCGACTTCCGTCCACCAGAGCCGTACAAAGGCAAAGGTGTGCGCTACGCGGACGAAGTCGTCCGTCGTAAAGAAGCCAAGAAGAAGTAGGGCATAGCAAATGACCGACAAAAAAGTTACTCGACTGCGTCGCGCTCGCAAAGCACGCCTGAAAATGCACGAACTCGAAGTCGTGCGTCTCTGCGTGTTCCGCTCGTCGCAGCACATCTACGCCCAGGTCATCTCGGCCGACGGCAACAAAGTCCTGGCAAGCGCTTCGACTTTGGATAAAGAACTGCGTGATGGTGCCACTGGCAACATCGACGCGGCCACAAAGGTTGGCCAGCTGGTCGCTACGCGTGCTAAGGCCGCTGGCGTCTCGCAAGTGGCTTTCGACCGCTCTGGCTTCAAGTACCACGGCCGCGTGAAAGCGCTGGCTGATGCTGCTCGTGAAGCTGGGCTGGAGTTCTAAGTTATGTCAAATAACGACCAAAAGCGCGACGAAGGCTACATTGAGAAGCTGGTTCAAGTTAACCGCGTAGCCAAAACCGTTAAAGGCGGCCGTATCTTCACTTTCACCGCGTTGACCGTGGTGGGTGATGGTAAAGGGCGTGTTGGCTTCGGCCGTGGCAAGTCACGTGAAGTGCCTGCCGCGATCCAGAAGGCAATGGAAGCTGCTCGCCGCAACATGATCCAGGTTGATCTGAACGGCACCACTCTGCAGTACGCAATGAAGTCCGCTCACGGCGCTTCGAAGGTGTACATGCAGCCTGCTTCTGAAGGTACCGGTATCATCGCTGGCGGCGCTATGCGTGCTGTCCTCGAAGTTGCTGGCGTTCAGAACGTTCTGGCCAAGTGCTACGGCTCGACTAACCCGGTAAACGTGGTTCACGCCACTTTCAAGGGTCTGAAAGCTATGCAATCTCCTGAGTCCATCGCTGCCAAGCGTGGTCTGACTGTCAAGGAGATCTTCTGATCATGGCTACCGTTAAAGTAACGCTGATCAAAAGCATGACCGGCCGCATCCCTAACCACAAACTGTGTGTTAAAGGTTTGGGTCTGCGTCGCATCGGTCACACTGTAGAAGTCCTGGATACTCCCGAGAATCGCGGGATGATCAACAAGGCTTACTACATGCTGCGTGTAGAGGGTTAATCGATGAAACTCAATGATCTGAGTCCAGCGCCGGGTTCCCGTCGCGAAAAGCATCGTCCGGGCCGTGGTATCGGTAGCGGTTTGGGTAAGACTGGTGGCCGTGGCCACAAAGGTCAAACCTCCCGTTCCGGTGGCACCATCGCTCCAGGCTTTGAAGGCGGTCAACAGCCGCTGCATCGTCGCCTGCCTAAGTTCGGTTTCGTATCCCTGAAAGCCATGGACCGCGCAGAAGTGCGTCTGTCCGAGCTGGCTAAAGTGGAAGGCGACATCGTTACTGTGCAGACCCTGAAAGATGCCAACGTGATCAACGTCAACGTACAGCGTGTGAAAATCATGCTGTCCGGTGAAGTGACTCGCGCTGTCACTATCGGCAAGGGAATCGGCGCCACCAAAGGTGCGCGTTCGGCTATCGAAGCAGCTGGCGGCAAGTTCGAGGAATAAATGGCTAAGCAAGGTGCTCTCTCAGCGCTCGGCAAAGGCGGTATGTCTGAACTTTGGGCTCGTCTGCGTTTTCTGTTCCTGGCGATTATCGTCTACCGAATAGGCGCACACATCCCGGTTCCAGGTATCAACCCGGACCGACTCGCAGACCTGTTTCGACAGAATGAGGGGACCATTCTTAGCTTGTTCAACATGTTTTCCGGCGGCGCGCTGGAGCGGATGAGCATCTTTGCACTGGGGATCATGCCGTATATCTCGGCATCGATCATCATGCAGCTGATGACAGCCGTCAGCCCGCAGCTGGAGCAGTTGAAGAAGGAAGGTGAAGCTGGCCGTCGCAAGATTAGCCAGTACACCCGCTACGGCACTGTCGTCCTCGCCCTGGTTCAAGCTATCGGCATGTCCGTTGGCCTGGCAGGGCAGGGCGTTGCGTTCACTGGTGACTTTGGCTTCCATTTCGTCGCGGTATCCACGTTTGTGGCTGGTGCGATGTTCATGATGTGGCTGGGTGAGCAGATTACTGAGCGTGGTGTTGGCAACGGTATCTCGATGTTGATTTTCGCAGGTATCGTCGCCGGTCTTCCGAGAGCAATCGGGCAGTCTTTCGAGTCTGCGCGTCAGGGTGATATCAATATCTTCGCCTTGGTTGCCATCGGTTTGCTGGCAGTAGCGATTATCGGTTTTGTGGTGTTCATTGAGCGTGGCCAGCGTCGTATTGCTGTTCACTACGCCAAGCGTCAGCAGGGCCGTAAGGTCTTTGCTGCGCAGACCAGCCACTTGCCGCTGAAAGTGAATATGGCCGGTGTTATTCCGGCAATTTTCGCGAGCAGCATCTTGCTGTTTCCGGCTTCGTTGGGTACCTGGTTTGGTCAGTCTGAAAATATGGGCTGGCTGCAGGACCTCTCTCAGTCGATCGCTCCTGGTCAGCCGTTGAATATTCTGCTGTTTAGTGCAGGGATTATTTTCTTCTGCTTCTTCTATACGGCGTTGATGTTCAATCCGAAAGACGTAGCGGAAAACCTGAAGAAGTCCGGTGCCTTTATTCCGGGCATCCGTCCAGGTGAGCAGTCGGCACGCTACATTGATGGCGTTCTGACCCGTTTGACCCTGTTCGGTGCTCTATATATGACGGCCGTGTGCTTGTTGCCCCAGTTCCTGGTGGTTGCAGCAAACGTTCCGTTCTACCTTGGCGGGACCTCGTTGCTGATCGTGGTCGTGGTTGTGATGGACTTCATGTCCCAAGTACAATCGCACCTCGTTTCGCACCAGTACGAATCCCTGATGAAGAAAGCCAACCTGAAGGGCTACGGCAGCGGCATGTTGCGCTGAGTACCCCATAAGGTTCGAGGAGTTGGTGATGAAAGTTCGTGCATCGGTGAAAAAGCTGTGCCGTAACTGCAAGATTATTCGCCGCGAAGGTGTTGTTCGAGTAATTTGCAGCGCGGAACCGCGTCACAAACAGCGCCAAGGCTGAGTGTGATCCGCTTGAAGCCCGGCAGCTAGTGCGCTGCCGGGTTGATTATTTGTTATTACAGCGATATTATCTCGCGCCCTATTTCTTGGCTTCCGGGGCGTAGGTAGCTGTCAATTGGAGTCCCACTGAATGGCCCGTATTGCAGGCGTTAACATTCCAGATAACAAGCACACTGTTATCTCGCTGACCTACATCTATGGTGTTGGTCGCACTACTGCGCAGAAAATTTGCGCAGTTGCTGGGGTAAACCCAGCCGCTAAGATCAAGGATCTGAGCGACGAGCAGATTGAACAGCTGCGTGGCGAAGTGGCGAAGTTCACCACTGAAGGTGACCTGCGTCGCGAAATCAACATGAAAATCAAGCGTTTGATGGACCTCGGTTGCTATCGCGGTCTGCGTCATCGTCGTGGTCTTCCAGTACGCGGTCAGCGTACCAAGACTAACGCGCGTACCCGTAAAGGTCCGCGTAAGCCGATCCGCAAGTAATCGCCCCAGCGAATCGACAGGAAAATTATCATGGCAAAACCTGCTGCTCGTCCTCGTAAAAAAGTTAAAAAGACAGTGGTTGATGGCATCGCCCACATCCATGCATCTTTTAACAACACCATCGTGACCATCACCGACCGTCAAGGTAACGCGCTTTCTTGGGCTACCTCCGGTGGTTCGGGTTTCCGCGGTTCCCGCAAGTCCACCCCGTTTGCTGCTCAAGTAGCTGCTGAACGTGCTGGTCAAGCTGCGCTGGAATATGGCCTGAAAAACCTCGACGTTAACGTCAAAGGTCCAGGTCCAGGTCGTGAGTCTGCTGTCCGTGCTTTGAACGGCTGTGGCTATAAGATCGCCAGCATCACCGACGTGACGCCAATCCCGCACAACGGGTGCCGTCCGCCGAAGAAGCGCCGCGTGTAATCCAGGAGATTGTAAAGAATGGCTCGTTACATTGGTCCAAAATGCAAACTCGCTCGTCGCGAAGGCACCGATCTCTTCCTGAAGAGCGGCGTGCGCGCGATCGAATCGAAGTGCAACATTGAAGCAGCACCTGGTATCCACGGCCAACGCCGCGGTCGCCAGTCCGACTACGGCACCCAACTGCGTGAAAAGCAGAAGGTCCGTCGTATCTACGGCGTTCTCGAGCGTCAGTTCAGCGGCTACTACAAAGAAGCTGCTGGCAAGAAAGGTGCAACCGGTGAAAACCTGCTGCAACTGCTCGAATGCCGTTTGGACAACGTTGTATACCGTATGGGCTTTGGTTCGACTCGTGCCGAATCCCGTCAGCTGGTATCGCACAAGTCGATCAGCGTTAACGGTCAGACCGTAAACGTTCCGTCCTACCAGGTTCGTGCTGGTGACGTGGTCGCAGTTCGCGAGAAAGCAAAAAACCAACTTCGCATTGTCCAAGCTCTCGATCTGTGTGCCCAACGTGGCCGCGTAGAATGGGTAGAAGTAGACACTGAGAAGAAGTCGGGCGTTTTCAAGAACGTTCCTGCTCGCAGTGATCTGTCCGCCGACATCAACGAAAGCCTGATTGTCGAGCTCTACTCCAAGTAAGGGCTAGAAAATAGGTGCATCCATGCAGATTTCGGTAAATGAGTTCCTGACACCCCGCCACATTGATGTGCAGGTTGTCAGTCCAACCCGCGCCAAAATTACTCTCGAGCCTCTCGAGCGTGGTTTTGGCCACACCCTGGGCAACGCGCTGCGCCGCATCCTGTTGTCCTCAATGCCCGGCTGTGCAGTAGTCGAGGCCGAGATTGACGGTGTGCTCCACGAGTACAGCGCCATCGAAGGTGTACAGGAAGACGTAATTGAAATCCTGTTGAACCTTAAAGGTCTGGCTATCAAGCTGCACGGCCGTGACGAAGTTACGCTGACCTTGTCGAAGAAGGGTTCGGGGGTGGTTACCGCTGCCGATATTCAGCTGGATCATGATGTCGAGATCGTTAACCCCGATCACGTAATCGCTAACCTGGCGTCTAACGGCGCCCTGAACATGAAGCTCACTGTAGCTCGTGGTCGTGGTTATGAACCGGCCGACTCGCGTCAGAGCGATGAAGACGAAAGCCGCAGCATTGGTCGCTTGCAGCTTGACTCTTCGTTCAGCCCGGTTCGCCGTATCGCATACGTGGTGGAAAACGCCCGTGTCGAGCAGCGTACTAACCTGGACAAGCTGGTTATTGATCTGGAAACCAACGGTACCCTGGATCCTGAAGAGGCTATCCGCCGCGCTGCAACCATTCTGCAACAGCAGTTGGCTGCGTTCGTCGACCTCAAAGGTGACAGCGAACCAGTGGTAATCGAGCAGGAAGACGAGATCGATCCGATCCTGCTTCGCCCGGTTGACGATCTGGAACTGACTGTACGTTCGGCTAACTGCCTTAAGGCGGAAAACATTTACTACATCGGTGACCTGATCCAGCGCACCGAAGTAGAACTGTTGAAGACTCCGAACCTGGGCAAGAAATCCTTGACCGAAATCAAGGACGTTCTGGCCTCCCGCGGTCTGTCCCTCGGCATGCGCCTCGACAACTGGCCGCCTGCAAGTCTTAAGAAGGACGACAAGGCGACTGCCTGATCGTCGTAATCACCGAACGTGAGTTTGGTAAGGAATGAACCATGCGTCATCGTAAAAGTGGTCGTCACCTGAGCCGTACCAGCTCGCACCGCAAGGCCATGTTCCAAAACATGGCGGTGTCGCTGTTCGAGCACGAGCTGATCAAAACTACACTGCCGAAAGCTAAAGAACTGCGTCGCGTTGCTGAGCCGCTGATCACTTTGGCCAAGACAGACAGCCTGGCTAACCGCCGTCTGGCTTTCGACCGTACTCGTTCGAAAGCTATCGTTGGTAAGCTCTTCAACGACCTGGGTAAGCGTTACGCTACCCGTGAGGGCGGCTACCTGCGCATCCTCAAGTGCGGTTTCCGCGCTGGCGACAACGCGCCTATGGCGTACGTCGAGTTGGTTGATCGTGCTACTGCCGGCGAAGCTGTAAGCGCCGAGTAATACGACAAGCTGCAACGAAGAACCGGGCCTAGTGCCCGGTTTTTTGTGCGCGTAACAAAAGCGCGTTGCGTACAAGAATCTTCAGGCGACACGCTTCACTATAAGCGTCGGGCATGTTGGTAGTTATTTTCTATTGAAGCCTACAATTTAATGAATTTGTAGGTGTCATGTGGATGGTCAATACTCCCTCCAAGCCGATTAGCCGGCAGTTTCAAGCCCGACCTGAGGAAGATGCGCATGAGCCAGAATAAAGTCCTTACCACCGCCAGCGGCGCGCCCGTTGCGGACAATCAGAACTCACGTTCCGCCGGCCCTCGTGGCCCCTTGCTGCTCGACGATTTTCACCTGATCGAGAAGCTCGCTCACTTCAACCGTGAAAACATCCCTGAGCGTCGCGTGCACGCCAAAGGTTCGGGTGCCTTCGGTACCTTCACGGTGACAAAAGACATTACCCAATACACCAGCGCCAAATTGTTCGAGTCCGTTGGCAAGCAGACCCCTACGTTCTTGCGTTTCTCCACGGTGGGTGGGGAGCGCGGTTCGGCCGACACTGAGCGCGATCCACGTGGTTTCGCCTTGAAGTTCTACACCGAGGAAGGCAACTGGGACATCGTCGGTAACAACACCCCTGTGTTCTTTATCCGTGATCCGCTGAAGTTCCCGGATTTTATCCACACCCAGAAACGCCTGCCGCAGAGCAACCTGAAAAGCGCGCAAATGATGTGGGATTTCTGGTCGCACTCCCCTGAGGCGTTGCACCAGGTCACTATCCTGTTTTCGGACCGCGGGATTCCAGACGGCTACCGTCACATGCACGGTTTCGGCAGCCACACTTACAGCCTGATCAACGCCCAGGGCGAGCGTCATTGGGTGAAGTGGCACTACAAGACCAAGCAAGGCATTAAAAACCTGGCTCCGGCCGAGGCTGCGCGCTTGGCGGGTACCGATCCTGACTACGCCCAGCGCGATCTGTTTGGTGCAATCGAGCGCGGTGACTTCCCCAAGTGGCGCGTGTGCATCCAGATCATGACCGAGGCACAGGCGAACGCCCATTACGAGAACCCGTTTGACGTGACCAAGACCTGGTCGCAAAAAGAATTCCCGTTGATTGAAGTGGGTGAGTTGGAGCTCAATCGTAATCCGCAGAACTACTTCGCCGAAGTCGAGCAGGCCGCATTTGGCCCAAGCAACATGGTCCCAGGCGTTGGCCTGTCGCCAGACCGTATGCTCCAAGGTCGAGTTTTCGCCTACGCCGATGCTCACCGTTATCGTGTGGGCACTAACCACCAGCAACTGCCGGTGAACGCACCACGTAGCCCGGTTAACAGCTACCAGCGTGACGGTTCCATGGCTTTTGGCAGCAATGGTGGGGCGGCTCCGAACTACGAGCCAAACAGCTATGCCGACGCACCGAAACAAGCCCCGCAATATGCAGAGCCAGCACTGGCCCTGAGCGGCGCCGCCGATCGTTACGATCACCGCGAAGATACGGACTACTACAGCCACGCCGGTGCGCTGTTCCGTCTGATGAATGATGAGCAGAAAGCCCTGCTCACCAATAACATCGCCGGTGCTATGGGTGGCGTTTCCAGCGATGTGGTCCAGCGTCAACTGCAGCACTTCTATAAGGCCGACCCGGCTTACGGAGACGCAATCGCAAGGGCACTGGGTGTATCGCTTAACTGACTCTAAACGATAAGCAGAACCGCCCTCATTTGGGCGGTTTTTGCGTTATTTCAGCTACTTTTCTCCGGAAATCTTCACTTTTCTGCCGTTTGTCCCGTGACCTTCAAGTCAGCATGGTTCAAACTACAGTCTTTCAAGCAGGGAGATGTAGGGCGATGCAAGGTCACCCCGACGTAATCGATTACCTCAACACGTTGCTGACGGGCGAACTGGCAGCTCGTGACCAATATTTCATCCATTCGCGTATGTACGAAGACTGGGGCTTTACCGAGCTCTATGAGCGTATCAACCACGAAATGGAAGAAGAGGCACAGCACGCTGACGCCCTGATGCGCCGCATTCTGATGCTCGAAGGCACGCCGCGTATGCGTCCTGATGATCTGGACGTGGGTACCACAGTGCCTGACATGCTCGCTGCCGATCTTCGCCTTGAGTACAAGGTCCGTGCCGCACTCTGCAAGGGCATTGAGCTTTGCGAACAGCACAACGACTATGTCACCCGGGAAATATTGCGGGTGCAGTTGAATGACACCGAAGAAGATCACACCTACTGGCTGGAAAAGCAGTTGGGCCTGATCAAGTTGATCGGCCTGGAAAATTACCTGCAATCGCAGTTCTGATTCCCGGCTATAAAAAAGCCCCCGTCACCGCAAAGTGGCAGGGGCTTTTTATTGGGCGATGAAAAAATCAGGCCCTGTCGCGTTCCAGCAACGGTTTCAAGTAGTAACCGGTGTGCGATTGAGGCATTTCGGAAACCTGCTCCGGAGTGCCCACTGCGATGATCTGGCCACCCTTAGAACCACCTTCTGGCCCCAGGTCTACCAGCCAGTCGGCAGTCTTGATCACATCAAGGTTGTGCTCGATCACCACCACGGTATTGCCGTGGTCCCGCAAGCGGTGCAGTACGTCCAGCAACTGCTGGATATCCGCGAAGTGCAGGCCAGTGGTCGGCTCATCGAGGATATACAAGGTTTTGCCGGTATCACGCTTGGACAGCTCGCGAGACAGCTTTACCCGCTGCGCCTCGCCACCCGACAGCGTGGTCGCTGACTGCCCCAGCTTGATGTACGACAGGCCCACATCCATCAGCGTCTGCAGCTTGCGCGCCAGCGCCGGCACTGCGTCGAAGAACTCGCGAGCTTCCTCGATCGTCATTTCCAAGGTCTCGTGGATGCTCTTGCCCTTGTACTTGATCTCCAGGGTCTCGCGGTTGTAGCGCTTGCTCTTGCACACATCGCACGGCACGTAGATGTCCGGCAGGAAGTGCATTTCCACCTTGATCAGGCCATCGCCCTGGCACGCTTCACAGCGGCCGCCCTTGACGTTGAACGAGAAGCGGCCCGGCCCATAACCCCGTGAGCGCGACTCTGGCACGCCAGCGAACAACTCACGGATAGGGGTAAACAGCCCGGTGTAGGTGGCTGGGTTGGAGCGAGGCGTACGCCCAATCGGGCTCTGGTCGATGTCGACCACCTTGTCCAGATGCTCCAGGCCCTTGATGCTGTCGTGAGCTGCCGCTTCCAGGGTGGTCGCGCCATTCAGGGCGGTGGCACTCAGTGGGAACAGGGTGTTGTTGATCAGCGTCGACTTGCCCGAACCGGAAACACCGGTCACGCAGGTCAGCAGGCCCAGTGGAATCTCCAGGTCGACATTGCGCAGGTTGTTCCCGCGCGCGCCCTTGAGATGCAGCGCCATCTTCTTGTTACGCGGCGTTCGCTTGGCGGGTACTTCAATCTTCACACGGCCAGACAAGTATTTGCCGGTCAGTGAATCAGGATGTGCCATCACCTCGGCAGGCGTGCCTTCAGCAACGATATGGCCACCATGCACGCCCGCGCCGGGGCCGATATCGACCACGTAGTCCGCCAGGCGGATAGCGTCTTCATCATGCTCCACCACGATCACGGTATTGCCGATATCGCGCAGGTGTTTCAGCGTGCCCAGCAGGCGGTCGTTATCTCGTTGGTGCAAGCCAATCGACGGCTCGTCGAGGATATACAGCACGCCCACAAGGCCCGCGCCGATCTGGCTGGCCAGGCGAATGCGCTGTGCCTCACCGCCAGACAGGGTATCGGCACTGCGGTCCAGCGACAGATAGTCCAGGCCCACGTTGACCAGGAACTGCAACCGCTCGCGAATCTCCTTGAGGATCTTGTCGGCAATTTCGCCACGACGACCGGTCAGCTTCAGCACGCCAAAGTATTCACAGGCATCGCCGATCGGCAGGTTGGTTACTGCAGGCAAGGTCTTCTCGCCCACCCATACATGCCGGGCTTCACGGCGCAGGCGCGTGCCACGGCAATCCGGGCATGGCTGTGTGCTGAGGAACTTCGCCAGCTCCTCGCGCACGCTCGCCGATTCGGTTTCGCGGTAACGGCGTTCCAGGTTCGGCACGATGCCTTCGAACGGGTGCGAGCGCTTGACGATATCGCCGCGATCGTTCAGGTATTTGAAGTCGACATTCTGCGAACCGCTGCCATTTAGAATGACCTTCTGCTGGTCTGCCGGGAGTTGGTTGAACGGTACTTCCAGGCTGAACTTGTAGTGGGAGGCCAACGACCCAAGCATCTGGAAGTAGTAGACGTTACGCCTGTCCCATCCGCGTATCGCACCCTCGGCCAAGGTCAGCTCGCCATTGACCAGGCGCTTGATGTCGAAAAACTGCTTCACACCCAGGCCGTCGCAAGTCGGGCAGGCGCCGGCCGGGTTGTTGAAGGAAAACAGTTTGGGTTCGAGCTCGCTGATGGCATGGCCACAGATCGGGCAGGCGAAGCGTGCGGAGAAGATGATCTCTTCGCCCGGCTCGTCATCCATCGGCGCTACCAGGGCAATGCCATCGGCCAGCTTCAGCGCGGTTTCGAACGATTCCGCCAAACGCTGCTGCAAGTCGGCACGCACCTTGAATCGGTCGACCACCACATCAATGGAGTGCTTTTTCTGCTTGTCCAGCTTCGGCGCTTCGTCCAGCTCATAGAGCTTGCCGTTGATGCGCGCACGTACAAAGCCCTGGGCACGCAGCTCTTCGAAGACCGACAGGTGTTCGCCCTTGCGCTCGCGAATGACAGGCGCCAGCAGCATCAGCTTGGCGCCTTCGGGCTGGGCCAGCACCAGGTCGACCATCTGGCTGACGGTCTGAGCTTCCAGGGGGATATCGTGGTCCGGGCAGCGGGGGATACCCACGCGTGCGTAGAGCAGGCGCAGGTAGTCGTAGATCTCGGTAATGGTACCCACGGTGGAGCGCGGGTTGTGGGACGTGGATTTCTGCTCGATGGAAATAGCCGGCGACAGGCCTTCAATGGTGTCGACATCGGGCTTTTCCATCATCGACAGGAACTGCCGGGCGTAGGCCGACAGGGATTCCACATAGCGGCGCTGACCTTCGGCATACAGCGTGTCGAACGCCAGGGACGATTTGCCGGAGCCGGACAAGCCGGTGATGACGATCAGTTTGTCCCGGGGCAGGGTCAGGTCGATGTTCTTCAGGTTGTGGGTTCTAGCCCCACGAATCAGGATCTTGTCCAAGATGGCCTCGCACGGCGGGCGTAAATGATGCCGGAGTATACGGCTAAAGACTGGATGAATATACACTGTCAAAACGCCGCCTGCAGCCTCACATGAAAGCTGCGCGGCAAAGCGCCGCATATACCCTCTCAATCGATGGGACTGGTAGAATCGCCGCCGGTTCACACGAGGTTTTTCCATGCACGATCCCCACAGCGAACGCATGAGTAGCGGCGAGACCCGAGCGGCAAGCGGGCTGGCCTTGGTGTTCGCCTTCCGTATGCTGGGCATGTTTATGGTGTTGCCAGTGCTGGCCACCTATGGGATGGATCTCGCAGGTGCGACCCCCGCCTTGATCGGCCTGGCGATTGGTGCCTATGGCCTGACCCAGGCGATTTTCCAGATCCCGTTCGGGATTATTTCCGACCGCATTGGCCGTCGCCCGGTGATCTATCTCGGGCTGATCGTATTCGCCCTTGGCAGTGTGCTAGCGGCCCAATCCGATTCGATCTGGGGCGTGATCGCCGGCCGCATCCTGCAGGGCGCCGGTGCGATTTCCGCCGCCGTGATGGCGCTGCTGTCGGACCTGACCCGCGAACAACACCGCACCAAGGCCATGGCGATGATCGGCATGACCATCGGCCTGTCGTTTGCCGTGGCCATGGTGGTCGGGCCCTTGCTCACGCGCGCGTTCGGCTTGCATGGGCTGTTCCTGGCCACGGGCGGCATGGCGTTGTTTGGCATCCTGATCGTTGCCTTTATGGTGCCGCGCTCCACCGGTACCCTGCAGCATCGTGAATCGGGCGTCGCACGCAAGGCGTTGCTTCCCACGCTCAAGCACCCGGACTTGCTGCGCCTGGATTTAGGTATCTTCGTATTACACGCCATGCTGATGTGCAGCTTCGTCGCCTTGCCCCTGGCCCTGGTGGAAAAAGCCGGCCTGCCCAAGGAACAGCACTGGTGGGTCTACCTCACTGCGCTGTTGATTTCGTTCTTCGCCATGATCCCGTTCATCATCTATGGCGAGAAGAAACGCAAAATGAAACGAGTTTTACTCGGCGCCGTCGCGACATTGATGCTCACTGAACTATTCTTCTGGCAGTTCGGCGACAGCCTGCGAGCATTGGTGATCGGTACGGTGGTGTTTTTCACCGCCTTCAACCTGCTCGAAGCGTCGTTGCCGTCATTGATCAGTAAAGTTTCACCGGCAGGCGGCAAGGGCACGGCCATGGGGGTGTATTCCACCAGCCAGTTCCTGGGTTCCGCGTTGGGCGGCATCATGGGCGGCTGGATGTTCCAGCATGGCGGTTTGTCGGTTGTGTTCCTCGGATGCGCCGGGCTGGCTGCACTTTGGCTGGTCTTTGCTGTTACCATGCGCGAACCTCCCTACGTCACCAGTCTGCGTTTGCCGCTATCGCCCGAGGCGATCCGCGAAGCCGGCCTGGTAGAGCGCCTGAAGGCTGTCGTAGGGGTAACGGATGCAGTCGTGGTCGCTGAAGAGACGGCCATTTACATCAAATTGGACACCGAATTATTGGATCGCGCGACGCTCGAGCAACTGGTCAACCCAGTGCCGACAGCGCGCCCAGCCTAGGAGAACGTTATGGCCCGTGGGGTTAACAAAGTCATATTGGTCGGTACTTGCGGCCAGGATCCCGAAGTTCGCTACTTGCCTAACGGTAACGCCGTGACCAACCTGAGCCTGGCGACCAGCGAACAGTGGACCGACAAGCAGACCGGCCAGAAGGTCGAGAAGACCGAATGGCACCGCGTGTCGATGTTCGGCAAGGTTGCGGAGATCGCCGGTGAATACCTGCGCAAAGGTTCGCAGGTGTACATCGAAGGCAAACTGCAAACCCGCGAGTGGGAAAAAGACGGCATCAAGCGTTACACCACCGAAATCGTGGTCGACATGCAAGGCACCATGCAACTGCTGGGCGGCCGTCCACAGGGCGACCAACAGGGCCAGGGCGGCATGTCCAACTCGGCACCGCGCCCACAGCAGTCGCGTCCGCAGCCAAGCCAGCAGCCACAGCGTGAGTCGCGCCCAGCACCACAACAGGCTGCTCCGCAACCGGCTCCGGATTTCGACAGCTTTGATGACGATATCCCGTTCTAAGGTCCAAGACCGACCCTGAACAAACAAAACCCCCGATAGCGAAAGCATCGGGGGTTTTTTATGGTCGACGTGCAGGCGTCGCGCGCGGGGTGCCTTTGTACAGGCAGCACACCAACCCCAGCATTTGTTCTCATGGCTCACAAGATTTAGGCTGGCGCCACCTCTAACAAAGAAGGAAGGCTGTGATGACCTGGTCCGCCAAGCAGTACACGATGTTCGAACAGCAGCGCACTCGCCCCGTCCGTGACCTGGTTGCGGCAATTCCCAACACCGACGTGGGCACCGCAGTCGACCTGGGGTGCGGGCCGGGAAACTCCACTGAAGTGCTGGCCGAGCGTTTCCCCCAAGCGCACGTCACTGGCATGGACAGCTCCGATGACATGTTGGCAGACGCCCGCAAGCGCCTGCCCAGGTTGAACTTCGAGCTGGCGGACATCGGCGCCTGGCATCCTGCGCAACGCTTGGATGTGATTCTGGCCAATGCCTCGCTGCAATGGCTGCCCGACCACGCCACGCTCTACCCGCATTTGGTCCACCAACTGAACCCAGGCGGTACGCTGGCGGTGCAAACCCCGGACAACCTTGACGAGCCCGCTCATCGCCTGGCCCGAGAAGTCGCGGCCGATGGCCCATGGTCGGCAAAGATAGGGGCGGTCAAACACAATGAACGGCACACCGCCAGTTACTACTACGAACTGCTGAGCAAGCATTGCAGTACCGTGGACGTGTGGCGCACCACCTATCAACACCCCTTGGCGGACCACGCGGCGGTGGTGGAGTGGTTCAAGGCTTCGGCATTGCGGCCTTTTCTTGCGCCGTTGACGGACGATGAAAAAGCCGCCTTCCTGCAGCAATACCAGGCGCGAATTACCCAGGCTTATCCAGCCCTGGCCGATGGCACGGTGTTGTTGCCCTTTCCGCGGCTGTTCATCATTGCCACACGCTAAAGCGATCAGCCCAGGTGGCGGTCACGCAGCCGCTGCTTGGGCTTTCAGATATTCCTCTGCCGACACTACACCCGCATAGCCAAATGCCAGGGAGGCCATGTACGCCCCGTGCACCTGTGCCGCCGGAATCACCTGGCCGTTGAATTCCTGGTCGCGGGTCGCGCAGGCGTCATGGATCACCGTAACCTTGTAGCCCAGGTCCGCTGCCGCCCGCACCACGGCGTCAACGCACATATGGCTCATGCTACCCACCACCACCACCTCGGTGATGCTGCGCTGTTCCAGCAGTTCGCGCAGGTTGGTTTGGCGAAACGCATTCACGAAGTGTTTGAGCACCACCGGTTCATCGCCCTCGTTGAGCACCTTGGCATGCAAATGCGCGCCTTCGGAGCCCGGTGTGAAGAACGGTGCGTCGTCGCCAGCGAACTCATGCCGTACATGAATCACCGCATCGCCTGCCTGCCGAAACGCCTGGAGCACCTGCGCCGCCTTGTCCGCTGCGGCTTCCACGCCGTCAAGCGGCCACTTGCCCTGGGGGAAGTAGTCGTTCTGGATATCGATTAGGATGAGCGCCTGCTTGGCCATGTGTGTTGCCTCGTGATGGGTTGATGGGCCTAGTATCTTAGCTGGCGATCACACCGAGAATTGGCTGCACCGACAATAACAGGGGGAAAACTGACAATGGCCGCGCAACGCAGCACTGTCGAGCTGGGTGTGTTGATCTACCAGGGCGCGCAACTCGCCGCAGTCCACGGGCTGACCGACCTGTTCGGGGTCGCTAACCGCATCGCCGCCGAGCATGAATCTGCGCAGTTACCGCTGCTGCGGGTCAGCCACTGGCAGGTAGATGCCCACGGCACGCCCGCGCGCACGTTCGACAGCCACCCAGGCCCCGAGCAACCGATGATGGCCGTGTTGGTGCCGCCCTCGATTGCAGAGTTCACCGAAGACCAGGCGCCGCCTGCGCTGCTGGAATGGCTGCGCCTGCAACATGCGGGCGGCACCGTGCTGGGCGGCGTGTGCATCGGCTCGATCATGCTGGCGCGCAGCGGCCTGTTGGATGGCCGCAGTGCCACCACCCACTGGTCCTCCGCGAAGTCTTTTGCGGCCTGTTACCCGGCGGTGCGACTGGAAGCGGATAAACCTATTGTCGATGACGGCGACCTGATCACCTCCGCTGGGCTGATGGCCTGGTCGGAGCTGGGCCTGCGCCTGGTCGATCGGCTTATGGGGCCGAGCATTGCAGCTGACACTGCGCGCTTTCTGGTGATCGAGCACAGCGCCAGTGCCAGCCAGTGCGGTAGCAACTTTGCGCCGATTCTCAGGCATGGTGATGGTGCGGTCCTCAAGGTCCAGCATTGGCTGCAGGCCAGTGGCGCGGTGGATGTGTCCGTGGCGGCGATGGCGCAGGAGGCGAACCTGGAGGAGCGCACGTTCTTGCGCCGCTTTCGCAACGCCACCGGGCTGAAACCCACCGAGTACTGTCAGCATCTGCGAGTCGGCAAGGCGCGGCAGATGCTGGAGTTCACCAATGGCACGATCGATCACATTGCCTGGACCGTGGGCTATCAGGACCCCAGCGCCTTTCGCGCCATCTTCAAGAAAATCACCGGCCTGTCCCCCAGCGATTACCGCAACCGCTTCGGGGTTTGAATCGTGCAGAACGCCGCAGGCTTCTCCCCGGGTCGTGCAGAATAAAACAGGCTAACGGCCATCACTTTTTGCGCAACTGATTGATTTAACAGCTCTTCCCTCAATCCCAGCGTTGGCCTGATCCATGCAACCTCACTGCTACACAAAGGTTGATAGAAAAGGGGACCGCATGACCCCCATAAGTCGCAAGAAGTTGGTGGTCGCCCACTCCATGCGAGAGGGTGCGCCCCTGCATGAAATTGAGACCAACCGCGCCCTCGCACGCTGGCTCGCGCAGATCCTGGGGCTCAAGTTCGGTGGCAGTTACGACCCGGCCCTGCATGCGGGTCGGGAATTGTATCTGCTGCCCACGCAAACCCTGGTCGGGCCAGCCCAAGCGCACCAGCTCAATATCAAGGGGCCACAAGATCTGTGGGGCGGCTATGTCGATCACGCGTTCATCTGCACCAAAGCCATCAGTCACGGGCTGCTGAGTCCCGAGGCCAAGGCGCCCGAAGGCTGGTCGCCGTCATTCTGCGAGCGTGTGCGTGACGTGGTGTTGGACGGTGTGAGTGTGTTCGCCCTTGAGGATGCACGGCCTGCCGCGACCCGCTTGCTCTACAGCGGCCCGATTCGTCTGAAACCCGTAAATGCCTGTGCAGGGCGGGGGCAGGAAGTTATCCACAGCCTGGATGAGTTCGACGCGATAGTGGCGCGCCCGGAAGCGGCCCGAATGTTCAATGAAGGTGTGGTGCTGGAACAAGACCTGCACGCGGTGGTCACCCACAGTGTGGGCCAGAGCTTTATCGGCGCTCACCTCTTCAGCTACTGCGGCGAGCAGCACCTGACGCAAGACGGGCAGGGGGAAGAGGTCTACGGCGGTTCCGATCTGCTGGTCGTCCCCGGTGATTACGCTGCCCTGCTCAAACTGGATCTGCCTGAAGACGTGCGTGAGGCCATCGAACAGGCGCTGGTTTTCGACCGTGCTGCGAATGAGGCCTACCCAGGCTTCTTCGCCTCGCGCCGCAACTACGACATCGCCCAAGGCCTGGACAGCACAGGCCAGCGCCGCAGTGGTGTGCTCGAACAATCCTGGCGCATGGGCGGGGCCAGCAGCGCGGAAGTCGCGGCGTTGCAGAGTTTTATCAACCATCCGGGCCTTAAAGCCATCCGTGTGTCCTCGGTAGAAACCTATGTAGACCAGGCGCTGCCGGCGGATGCCATCGAGGTATACCGAGGCCCGGCCGAAAACAGCGACTTTCTACTCAAGTATGTGACGGTCAAGACTTATGACGGCTAGAAGCGAGAGCATCACCATCGATATAGACGACGAACAGATGAGCGGGACGTTCCTCAGTCCCAAGTCCAAAGTGCCCGGCGTATTGTTCGTGCACGGCTGGGGCGGCAGCCAGGAGCGCGACCTGGAGCGGGCCAAAGGCATCGCAGGCCTTGGATGTGTATGCCTGACCTTCGACCTGCGTGGCCATGCTGGCACCGGCATCCCCTTGTCCCGCGTCACCCGCGAAGACAACCTGCGCGACCTGTTGGCCGCTTACGATCGCCTGCTGTCCCACCCGGCTATCGACACCTCGGCTGTGGCAGTGGTGGGCACCAGTTATGGCGGGTACCTCGCGGCGATCCTCACCTCATTGCGCCCGGTACGTTGGCTGGCGCTGCGAGTGCCGGCGCTGTACCGCGACCAGGAATGGCTCAAGCCCAAGCGCGACTTGGATAAAGCCGACCTGATGGATTACCGCGGCACCCTCGTGCACGCCGAAACCAACCGTGCCCTGCATGCCTGCGCGCAATTTACCGGCGATGTGCTGATTGTCGAATCGGAAACCGACGACCATGTACCCCACGCCACCATCATGAGTTACCGCGCGGCGTGCCAGCAAACCCACTCCCTGACCCACCGCATCATCGACGGCGCCGACCATTCCTTGAGCGACCCGGTGTCGCAACAGGCCTACACCTCGATCCTGGTGGACTGGATTACCGAGATGGTGGTGGGGGAGCGGTTGAGCATCATTCAGGCTCGATAGTCGTTGCCCTTGTGATCGCTATCGCGGGNATTCCCCTGTGGGAGCCGGGCTTGCCCGCGATAGCGATTCCACCGTCACCACCGTCTCATCAGGCAGTTTTCTTAACCCGCAACGCTTTGGCCTTGGCCTCCACCCCCAAATACATCACCAGTGCAATCAACAACGGGCAGATAAAATAAATCGCCCTGTACGCGATCAGCCCGGCCAGCAAACTCCCCCGCGACGCCTCATGCTGCAACAGCGCAATGAACACCGCCTCCAACACCCCCAACCCGGCGGGGATATGGGTGACCACCCCGGCAATCGCACTGATCAACAGCACGCCCAGCACCAGTGGGTAATCCAGTTTGGCCGGCAGCAAGGTAAAGATCACCGCGGCCATCAATGACCAGTTCAACGCACCCAGGGCCAACTGCAAACAGGCCATGCGCAACGACGGCAAGTTGATCTCGATACCGCGAATCGACCACGCACGCTTTTTCGAAAACCGGCACGCCGCCAGGTAGCCCAGGCTCGCGATCACCAATAACACCCCGACGCCTTGCAAGGCGCCGGTGCTGAGCTTCCAGCCTGGCGGCAGGGTCACCAACCCGCTGCTGAACACCACCCCGGCCAACACCATATAGCCGAACCAATTGGTGGCCAGGCTCAGGCCGAGGATCTTGGCGATATTGCTGGTGCTCACGCCCAGGCGTGAATACAGCCGATACCGCATGGCGATGCCGCCGACCCAGGCGCTGAGGTTGAGGTTGAACGCGTAGCTGATGATGCCCACCGGCAATATCTGCTTCCAACGCAACGGCTGGCGAATGTAGGTGCGGCCGATCAAATCGAAGCAGGCATAGACGATAAAACTGCACAGCGTCAGCGCGCCGGCGATGAACAATGTGCGTAGCTTGAACTCGCTCAGGGTCTGGAACACTTCGCTCCAGTCGATGCGCCGGGCGAGCAGGGTAAACAACACGATCAGCAGCACGAAGAACGCAATCGTCAGCGGTTTCTTCCAGCGCTTGAACCCCGAGGCTTGCGTTTGGGGGCGGGCTTCAGACGTCATGGGGCGTGGCCTCAAAAGGTTTCAAGCGCGGTTTGTGGGCCGGTAACCAACTGGCCAGTACCGGGAAATGGCGCATCACATGAAACACCAGGAAACCCACGGTCAAGCGCCAGAGCCACAGGCGTGGCTTGCGCTTTTCCGGCATGGTCTGGCAATGATTGTGGGCGAGGGCTTCCAGGCGTTCGTAGAGATGCTGATTGAAAGCCCGGTCGCGAATCAGCACATTGGCCTCCAGGTTCAATGCCAGGCTGAGTGGGTCCAGGTTGCTCGAACCGACGGTGCTCCATTCGTCATCCACCAGCGCCACCTTGCCGTGCAATGGGCGTTGGCAGTATTCGTGAATCACCACGCCATCCTTGAGCAAGTAGTCATAGAGCATGCGCGCGGCCAGTTTCGCCAACAGCACGTCGGGCTGGCCCTGCATGATCAACTGCACCTGCACGCCACGGCGCGCCGCGTTACGGATCTCGCGAAGCAGGCGGTAGCCGGGGAAGAAGTACGCGTTGGCGATTACCACCCGCTGCCGGGCCTGGCTCAAGGCGTGGATATACGCGTCTTCGATGTCGTCACGATGCTGGATGTTATCGCGATAGATCAGGCGTACCAGGCCGTCGCCTGGCTCGTTCGTCCAGGGTGAAGGCCGCTGCTGGCGCCGCCGCCAACCGCGACGGCTGCGCACCTGGCGGCCACTTTGGGCAAGGGCGAAATGGTGCAGGTCGGCCACGGCCGGGCCGATCACCTGCACGGCGTAATCCTGCTTGGCTTCGGGGCCGAAATCCGCCAAGTGGTCAGCAGAAAAATTGATCCCGCCGATAAACGCCACGCGGGCATCCACCACCACAATCTTGCGGTGCAGGCGGCGAAACCAGTTAGTGCGTATGCCCAGGGTCTTGGGCGCCGGGTCGAACATCTGCACCATCACCCCGGCTTCGGCCAACTCCCGCAGGAAGCCCGGGCTCAGCTCGCCGCAACCAAAACCGTCGAGGCTGACCACCACCTTTACCCCACGCTTGGCCGCCTCGATGAGGATGCTGTGCAGCTCAAAGCCGACCTTGTCTTCAAAAAGGATGAAGGTCTCCAGCAGGATCTCGCGCTCGGCGCTGCGCAACGCTTCGAATACGGCAGGAAAGTACGCCTCGCCATTCTCCAGCAACTCCACGCGGTTGCCGCTCTGCCAGCCGTAATCCAGATCCCGCGCTTTGCTGTCATCTGGCGGTTGGTCTGTGGCGATATGGTCTACCGCGACGTTCATAGCTCAACCTCCACCGACAGCGGCACATGGTCTGAAAGATGGGACCAAGGGCGAGTGGTGAGTACGCACGGGTTGTGCACCGTCAAGTTACGCACATAAATGCGGTCCAGCGGCAGCAACGGCAGGCGTGCCGGGAAGGTGCGCGCCGGTTTGCCGAGGGTGTGCATGAACACTTCCTGCAGGCCGCTTTGGCTCAGGTCGGCTTTTTGCCGCCAGTCGTTGAAATCGCCAGCGACCACCAACGGCGCATCGGCGGGAATCTCGCTGATACGTTGTTCCAGCAAGCGCAATTGTTGTTGGCGATGCACCTCGCGCAAGCCCAGGTGGATGCAGATCGCGTGCACCTGCTGGCCGCTGCCCGGCAGGCGCAACACGCAATGCAGCAGGCCGCGGTTTTCATGGCCGCTTTGCGAAATATCGAGGTTGTCGTAGCGGATGATCTGGAATTTCGACAGCAGTGCATTGCCATGATCGCCATGGGGGTACACCGCATTGCGCCCATAGGCAAACTGCGGCCAGATGCTGTCGGCGAGGAATTCATACTGCGGCATTTTTGGCCAGTCGCTGTAGCGCTGGGGATGGCGTTCGTGAGTGCCATGGATCTCCTGCAAGAACACCATGTCTGCGCCCACGCTGCGCACCGCTTCACGCAGCTCGGGCAAGATGAAACGGCGATTCAGTGCGGTGAAACCCTTGTGGATATTAACCGTCAGCACCGTGAAACGGGTGATGGCGGTGGTCGGCGGGGTGGGGATTAGCTCTGGATGCGTCATGGCAATACTCCTGGTTCCGGCAGCCGGCCAGGTTCGGTGAGCAGGTGTTGGTCCAGCCCGAAACGTTGCAGCAATTGGCGTGCATCGAAGGGGGCGCGAACTTTGATGTCGTTGTCGAAAAAGCAGAACACATCGCGCTGTTTACGCCTGCGGGGTGTGTGGTGAGGGTCGATTAGGTGTGCATCGGCAGGCTGCTTGCCTTGGGCCCAGCGTTCGATTCGGTCACCCCAGCGCTGGAGCGCTTCGGCGCTATAACCGCTGGCGTATAACTGCTTGTCGCCGTGCAAGCGCAGGTACATGAAGTTGGCGGTCACGTCTTCCACGTACGGCCACTTGCCGGCGGTGTCCGCGACCACCAGCGCCACACCGTGCTTATCCAGCAGTTGGATGAACTCCGGCACGGCAAAAGTCTTGTTGCGAATCTCCACGGCATGGCGCAAAGGTTTCTTGGCATAGGCCTTCATGCTCGCCTTGCCGTTCAGGCGTGGCTCATGCTGGCGGGCGAGGGCGGCCGCCTGTTGGGTATCGGTGGGTAATTGGGCCAAAAAGGTTTCGAACAGCGTGGCGTCGAATTTGAAGCTGGGCGGAAACTGCCAGAGGATGGGGCCGAGTTTTTCTTTGAGTTCCAGCACGCCGGAAGCGAAGAAATTCGCCATCGGCTTGTGCACGTCCCGCAGGCGCAGGATATGCGTGATGAAACGGGGCGCCTTGACACTGAACAGGAAACCTTCGGGCGTATCGGCATACCACTCGGCGTAGCGCTTGGGGGTTTGCAGCGCGTAGAACGAGCCGTTGATTTCGATGCTGTTGACGGCGCGTGACGCAAACTGCAACTCGCGTTTCTGGGTCAGCCCTTCGGGGTAAAAGTCCCCGCGCCAGGGCGTGTAGCGCCAGCCGGAAATGCCGATGTGAATCGCCGCCATGTTTACTCCCGTGGATGGTGGGTGAGGTGACCTCCGTTATGGGATGACTGCGCTATTTGGCTGAAAGTTTCCACATTCCTACAGGCGGTAATAGGGGTGAAATGCGGGAGGGGCATCGCAAATGCAGGGAACGATAAAGGCCCAAGCTCGTCAGTTCCTTACAGACCCTGCTGAAGGAGCTTGCTGTTTTGCTGAATTTAAAGACTGCATTACTGCTCGGCGCGCTGCTGCTCTGCGGCAATGGCGCGCTGCAAGCCGCGGCAACGGCGCCCGCTGCCGAAACGCCGGCCAAGCCGGAACTGCTGGTAGAAGGCGGGTTGCTCGGGGCCATCAGCTCCAGCATCGACGACGTGCAGAACAAGCTCGACCTCGACCAGAACCTCATCGACGCCTGGCGCCTGCGTGCTGATCGCGCCGCAGACGAAGTAGGGCGCCTGGTAGACCAGACAGCCGCACGCTCGCCCTGGAGCGTGGCCGGCGATTTCCTGCTGTTGTCCGGCGTGTGGGCCGGTGCCTTTGCCCTGTTGACGATGCTTGGGCGCCTGGTTGTGCAACGATCGAGCCGCCGCCCGTTCCTTGCGCGGCGTCAACGGCTGCAAGGCTTGCTGAGCTATGTGGTGCCCTACACGATTCCAGCGCTGATCTGCCTGCCGCTGACCCTTTATGTCAGTCACTTTTTACCTGTGTCTGTCGGCCGAGCCCTGGCACTGTGTTTCGCCTACGCCACCAGCAGTGGCATCTTTTCCACCTCGCTGTTGCTGTGCGTCATTGTCATGTTCAACGTCGGCCACAAGCGACCTGCCGTGCAGATCATTCGTGACTATTGCCCCAAGCCGCTGTTCCTGATCGGCTTTCTCGCGGCCCTCAGCGATGCGCTGACCAGCCCGCAAATCGCTCGTCAGTTGGGCGGCAATATCACCAGCAGCATCGCCGTGTTTACCGGCCTGTTTGCCGCGGTCATCTTTGGCGTGCTGGTGGTACGCCTGCGGCGGCCGGTGGCCCATTTGATCCGCAATCGGCCGTTGGCCCAGCGTCTCAAACATCCAGCATTGCAACAGTCGCTGCGGGTGTTTTCCGGGCTCTGGTACTGGCCGATTCTGTTGATGGTGCTGGTGTCGGCGGTCAACCTGATTGGTGCCGGTGACGACAACCAAGAGGCCCTGCGCTGCGCGTTGCTCACCACCTTGTTACTGATCGGCACGGTGTTTCTCAGCACCGTGCTGCAACACCTGTTCAAGTCCCGCAGCCAGGTATCGATCCAGCGCAGCAGTGCCTACAAGGAACGCTTCCTGAGTTTGCTGCACGCAATTTTGCGTATCGTCATGGCCATCGCGTTTATCGAGATACTCGGGCGTATCTGGGGCGTTTCGCTGTTCGAATTCGCCCAGCGCAACTCGGTGGGCCGGGCCATCAGTGATTCCCTCAGCAGTATCGGCCTGATCCTGTTGGTGACCTGGCTGTTCTGGGTGGTGCTCGACACCGCGATCCAGGAAGCCCTCAAACCACCCGTGAATAAGCGCTCCAGTCGCCAGCCCAGTACCCGGGTCAAAACCATCCTGCCGCTGCTGCGCAATGCAGTGAAGATCATCCTGGTGGTGATCTGCGCGATCACCACCATGGCCAACCTGGGCATCAATGTCGCGCCGTTGCTGGCGGGCGCCGGGGTGGTGGGACTGGCGATCGGTTTCGGTTCCCAGCAACTGGTGCAGGACGTGATTACTGGCCTGTTCATCATTATCGAAGACACCCTGTCCATCGGCGATTGGGTGGTGCTCGACTCTGGTCACGCCGGCACCGTGGAGGGCCTGACCATCCGCACCCTGCGCCTGCGTGATGGCAAGGGGTTTGTGCATTCGGTGCCGTTCGGGCAGATCAAGGCGGTCACCAACCAGTCCCGTCAATTCGCCTATGCCTTCTTCTCGGTGCAGTTCACCTACGACACTGACGTGGACAGGGCCGTGGAGCTGATCCGCGAGGCCGGCCAGTCGATCCGCGACGACGTGTTCCTCAAGTACAACCTGCAAGGGCCGCTTGAAGTATTTGGCGTGGACAAGATGGACCTCAATGGCGTGGTGCTCACCGCGCAGTTCCGCACGGTTTCGGGTGGCCAATACGCAGTCAGCCGTGCGTTTAATCAGCGCTTGAAAAAGCTTGTGGATAACTGTGATGAGGTGCATTTTGCGCAAACTTATCCACAGCAGGTGTTGTTGCCTAAGCGTGTGGCGCAGGAGCATGAGCAGGATGCGGTGGTGTTGACGGAGCAGCCCAGGTCTCAATGATGAGGGTGGCTGTTCTGGCCCCATCGGGAGCAAGCCCCTCCCACATTGAGATTTGTGAACACGTTTCAAGTGTGGGAGGGGGCTTGCTTCCGATGAGGCCCTCAAGGTCAGCGCCTGATCAACTTCTCCTGCACCGCCTGCTGATCCACCTCCAACAAAACCTGCTGCTTGCCCCCTACCATCACCGCCGCCGGCACCCCATCACGGTACACAACCCGGTTACCGCTTACCGCTGGCACCTTGGCTCCCGGCAACAGCGTGCCGACAAGATTCAACGGATCCGCCCCACACACCGCAATTAAACTGCCATCATGGGGCCGCCGCCGCACCTCGCGCAGCAACGGTATCGCCTCCGGCAATGCAAACTGCTCTCCCGCCAACCCACTGACAAACCGCCCGCCACGGATCTCGCCTCGCGCCTCCAACCGATGGAAGGTGCGCAGCAACTCGCGCCAACTCGGTAACCAATCCGCCTCGCGCTCCAGCAGCCGCCAGAACACCACGCCATAGCGGCGCAGCAGGGTCATCGCTACATGCTCCAGGGTCTCGGCCGTATGCGCGCCGGCGGCGGTCGCCGAGCGGCGAACCAAGGCCCAACGCCCGGCTTCGTCCATACCGCCGACAAACGCCCCGCGCCCACGTCGACTGCTGCGCGCCTGGCGTTTGCTCGCGGGGGTGGTCAAGGCGCGCAGGCCGGCAAAGCTGTCAGCATTCACCAAGCCTGCGCCTACCAATTCCTGCAAGGCTGTCTCCAACTCGCTGGGCAGCAAATGGGCTTCGTGTACCAGTTCATCGAAAAACAGCGCGCCATGCTCGCGCAGGGCCAGGTGGACCTTCTGCGTCTTGGGCGACAACGTGGTGCTGTCGGTAGGCTCGGTCAGCCCGCTCCACAACGCTACCTGGCTACGGGGGAGCAAAACCACCGGGGTGCTGCGCAATGCCATGGCGCCGGCCTTGTTGCTCAGGCGCGTCCAGACCAGCTTGCCGCTGCGGCACAGGTCATCGAGCCAGGTCGATGAGTAATCCTTGATGCGGGCGCTGAGCAGGTCTGTGTCCCAGGCTGACGTGGCGGCGGCATAGCCTTCGAACTGGCCGACGATTTGCGGCAACACGGCGCTGCCCTGGCCGCGGGTGCTGTCGGACAGGTGTTGCCAATCGAACAGAAAGCGCATGAAATCCTGCAATGCCACCGGCTCGATTTCCCGGCGCAGGCGCTTGACCGTGTAGCGATGAATGCGCGCGAGCAAATGACGTTCGCACCATTGTTCTTCACCCACGCCGGGGCTGAAGTGACCGCGCAGCACGTAGCCTTCTTGTTCCAGGCGTGCCAGGGCCTGGGTAAGCGCCACCACCGGTAATGCCAGGGGCGCTGCGATCTCGACCAGGGTCAGTGGGCCAAAACCACTCAGGCGCGCACGCAGCACTTCCACCAGCGCTTCATCAAAGGACCAGGGCTCATCGAACCCCGGCAGCAACGGCAGATCGTTGGGATACAGCGCCTGCAAACAATTCAAGCGCTCTACGGCGCCCCACATTCCATTGGGCAACTGATAGGCCCGCCCGGCCTTGCGCAAGGCCTGCAACCATTGGGCCCATTGCGGCGTAACTTCGCCCGCTGCGATGCACGCCAGGCTCATCAACGCTTCATGCATTTCATCCAGGCCATTGGGCGCCGGCCAGGCTTCTTCGCGTACACCGGCGATGGCGTCGGCATCCAGGGCGCCCAAGTCGTCGGTGCTCTGCGGGTCGCTCCAGCGTCGGTTGAGCACGGCCTGGGTGCGGCGCTCTTCCAGGGGGGCGTCGTCGAGGAAGGTATAGGGTTTAGCGCTGAGGATTTCTGCGGCCATGGGCGAGGGCGCGGGCAGGTCGCGGCTGATCAACCGCACGTCGCCGCGTTCCATGCGCCGCAGCAGCGCCAGCCAGGCGTCGCTGTCCATGGCCTCGTGCAGGCAGTCGTCGAGGGTTTGCTCCACCAGCGGGTGGTTGGGGATTTCGCGTTCGCCGGAGAGGTTTTCCAGGCAGGCGATCTGGTCGGGAAATACGCTGGCGATCAGGTCTTCGCTCTTCATGCGCTGGATCTGCGGCGCCACCTTGCGCCCGCCGGTATAACGCGGCAGCGCCAGGGCCACGCCGGCATTCCAGCGCCAGCGCACACCGAACAGTGGCGCATCCAGCACGGCCTGGATCAGGATGTGCTCGGCACTGTTGCTGTTGAGGTAACGCCACACCTCATCCAGCGCGAAGCTGTGACTGGTGGACAACGACAGCACGATGGCATTTTCACTGGCCGCCGCTTGCAACTCGAAATTGAAGGTACGGCAAAAGCGCTTGCGCAAGGCCAGGCCCCAGGCGCGGTTGATGCGGCTGCCAAACGGCGTGTGGATGATCAGTTGGGTGCCGCCGGACGCATCGAAAAACCGTTCCATGATCAATGTGTCCTGGGACGGCAAGGCGCTCAGGGCCTGGCGCGACCGGGCGAGGTAATCCAACAGTTGGTCGGCGCTGGCGACATTGAGACCCAGGGTGCCGGTAAGCCAGTCGAGGGCCGGTTGCAGGTCGCCGGGCGTGGCGCCGAGCAAGCTGTCCAATTGCCCTTGCAAGCGGGCCACGGCCACCGATAACTCGTTGCTGCGCCCGGGCGCTTCACCCAACCAGAACGGAATGGTCGGGGGTTGGCCCTGGGCGTCTTCGACCCGCACCTTGCCGGCTTCGACACGCAGGATGCGATAGGAGGTATTGCCGAGCTGGAAGATATCCCCGGCGATGCTTTCCACCGCAAAGTCTTCGTTGACGCTGCCGATATTCAGGCTTTGCGGCTCCAGCAACACGCTGTAGTCGGCGTTGTCGGGGATCGTGCCGCCGCTGGTTACCGCCGTGAGCCTGGCGCCACGGCGGCCACGCAGGGTGTGGGCCACAGCGTCGCGGTGCAGGTAGGCGCTGCGCATGCCCTGGCGGCCGTTGTAGCCCTCGCTGAGCATCTGCAAAAGGGCCTGGTAGTGGCGTTCATCCAGTTCGGCGTAAGGCGCGGCGCGGTGGATAAGCGCCAGCAGCGCCTGTTCCGGCCATTCCTGGGCGCTGACCTCGGCGATGATCTGCTGGGCCAGTACATCGAGCGGTGCCACCGGAATATGCAAGGTATCCAGCTCGCCACGGCGCACGCAGTCGAGCAGCGCGGCGCACTCGATCAGGTCGTCGCGGGTGGTGGCAAACAGGCGCCCCTTGGGCGTGCCACCGACCTGGTGCCCGGAACGGCCGACCCGTTGCAGGAAGCCGTTGATGGAACCGGGTGAGCCGATCTGGCACACCAGGTCCACTTCGCCGATATCAATCCCCAGCTCCAGGGACGCCGTGGCGATCAACACTTGCAGTTCGCCGGCCTTGAGGCGCTGTTCGGCATCCAGGCGCATCTCCTTGGCCAGACTGCCGTGGTGAGCGGCCACGGCGGTCTTGCCCAGGCGCTCGCTCAAGTGCCGGGCCAGGCGTTCGGCCAGGCGTCGGGTGTTGACGAATACCAGGGTGGTGCGGTGTTCACGGGCCAATTGCGCGAGGCGATCGTAGACCAACTCCCACACGTCGTTGGCCATCACCGCCGAGAGCGGCACCAGCGGCACTTCGATCGCCAGGTCACGGGGGCGGGCGTGGCCGATATCCACAATGGCGCAATCACGTTCGGTGCCAACTAAAAAGCGTGCGACGGCTTCGATGGGTTTTTGCGTGGCCGACAAGCCGATACGGGTCAATGGCTCGGCACACAGCCCTTGCAGGCGCTCCAGGCTCAAGGCCAAGTGGCTGCCGCGCTTGCCAGCGGCGATGGCGTGGATCTCATCGACGATCACCGTACGTGTGCTGGCGAGCATGTGCCGGCCGGAATCCGAGCCGAGCAGCACGTAGAGCGATTCAGGAGTGGTTACCAGGATATGCGGTGCGCGTTTGCGCATCTGGGCGCGGTCTTTTTGCGGGGTGTCGCCGGTGCGCACAGCGGTGCGGATTACCAGCGGCGGCAGCCCCCGCTTCTCTAGATGTTCGGTAATGCCGGCCAGCGGGTTTTGCAGGTTGATCTGGATATCGTTGGATAGCGCCTTGAGCGGCGACACATACACCACCAGGGTTTGGTCCGGCAGTTCGCCGCCGTTGGCCAGGCCTTGGTGCACCAGGTCGTCCAGCACCGCCAGGAAGGCCGTCAGCGTCTTGCCGGAGCCGGTGGGCGCGGCGATCAGCGTCGAGCGGCGCTGGCGGATCAACGGCCACGCCTGGGCCTGGGCGTTGGTCACCGAAGGAAAGGTACTACGGAACCAAGTGCTGACGGCGGGGTGAAAGCCGTGCAAACCCTTGTCCGTTGATTCGGGAAGGTTCATTCACCCTATATGCAACCGGCGGGGCCAAGTTGCAACCCCGCACTTTATCCGTGACGGTTGCGCTACAAACCCGCAAAATGCAACGATTCTGGCAACTACCTACGGCAAGGCGCACATGCCTGTCGATAATAACCATCGTTCCAAACAGACCGGGCCTGCTCAATCTATGCGAATGCGCCTTATGTTACTGGGCGGCGGGAATGCCCTCGGGCAGGCGCTGATTCGCCTCGGTGCGGAGGAAGACATCGGTTTCCTCGCCCCCAAACCGCCCCAAGACGGCTGGGATGCCGCAAGCCTCACCCAATTGCTCGACGACACCCGTCCCGATGCCTTGATCAACCTCGCCTACTATTTCGACTGGTTCCAGGCCGAAGCCGTGAGCGAAACCCGCTTGGCCGCCCAGGAGTTCGCCATCGAACGCCTGGCCGAGCTGTGCCAGCATCACAGCATCACCCTGCTGCAACCGTCCAGCTACCGCGTATTCGATGGCTCCCGCGCCACGGCCTACAGCGAGAAAGACGAGCCGGTGCCCCTGGGCCTGCGCGGCCAGGCGTTGTGGCGTATCGAACAAAGCGTGCGCGCTACGTGCCCGCAGCATGTGCTGCTGCGGTTTGGCTGGTTGCTCGATGACAGCGTCGACGGCACGCTCGGGCGCTTCCTGGCCCGGGCCGAGAACGCCGACGAGCTACTGATGGCCGACGACCGCCGGGGCAACCCGACGCCGGTGGACGATGCGGCGCGGGTGATCATCTCGGTGCTCAAGCAACTCGATTGCGCTGCGCCGCTGTGGGGCACCTACCACTACGCCGGCCACGAGGCGACTACCCCGTTGGCGCTGGGGCAGGCGATTCTGACTGAAGCGCGCAACTTCCATCCGTTGGCCATCGAGTCCCCCACCGCCCAGGCTCACGCAGCGCGGCCGGATGCGGCGGATGAACCGCAGCATGCGGTGTTGGCCTGCAAGAAAATCCTCCACACCTTTGGCATCAAACCACGGGCATGGCGGGCAGGTTTGCCGGCGCTACTGGATCGCTTCTACCGCCATAGCTGACACCCTCAAAACCAAAATGTGGGAGGGGACTTATGTGGGAGCTGGCTTGCCTGCGATAGCATCACCTGGGCATCACTGATACACCGTGGTGTCTGCATCGCGGGCAAGCCCGGCTCCCACATAAGCCCCCTCCCACAGGGGTTATGCGGTGTGGCTTAAACCGAACTCAGAACTTGTAGCCGATACCCACCATGTAAACCATCGGGTCTACATCCACATTGACCTTGGCCCGAGTGCCCTGGCCCAGCGCGTTGTTATCCACAGTCGCTTTGGTGCTGATGTCGATATAGCGCGCCTGGGCGTTGATCATCCACTTGTCGTTGATCATGTAGTCGGCGCCGATCTGTGCAGCCCAGCCCCAGGAGTTCTCGGCCTTGAAGTTGCTGAAACCAGCCTGCTCGGCGCGACTGCCCACGTGCTCGTCGTAGATCCAGGTGTAGTTGATACCGGCGCCCACATACGGTTGGAACGCGGATTTGTGATCCAGCGGGTAGTACACGACGCTCAAGGTCGGCGGCAGGTGCTTCAGCGTGCCGAGCTTGCCATTGGCGGCGCCCAGGGCGGTGTTCTTGATCTTCACGTCATGCTCGAACGGTGTGGCCGCGAGCAATTCGATGCCGACGTGGTCGGTGATCATGTAGGCGAAGTTCAAGCCCAGTTGGGTGTCGCTGCTCATGGTCGCCTTGCCGCCCAGATTGGTGCCGGCCAATGGGCCCTGGTCAACCTTGACGCTGCTGCTGTCGGCCTTCGGGTTCACGGTAATTGCACCGGCGCGAACCAGAATATCGCCCGCCTGGTGAGCGTGAGCGACGGGGGCGACGAGGGCGAGCGCGAAGAGGGACGCGCCGAGCAGAGACTTGTTCATGGGAGCTCCAAAGGACGTTTAAAAGTTGTACGTCCAATGGTAAAGATCGTTCCGTACGGTCTTTTGACTCAGCTCAATGAAAGGGTGATCAGTCACTTGCGCCACTGATCTAAACCTGTGGGAGCTTCGGTGTGTGGAGTTATTCCTCAAGCTCGTACATGTAAATCTTCTGGGCATCCATCTGGTAACCAGCGTCCGCCAATTCGCTGGACGATGGCTTGACCTGCATCGCGCCCTCGATCCAGTACGGTTGATACAGCTCATCGAGCTTCACCCCGACTTCACTTTTCACATGCACGATCTGGTTCGATGGCGGTGGGGGCACGTGTATGCATGCGCCGAAATACGGCACCAGCAGAAACTCCGTGGTGCGGCCTTCTTCGCTGACTTCCAGGGGCACGATATACCCCGGCAGGCGAATGTGCTGGCCGTCCAGGCTCTGTACTACTGGCGCGTTAGGCATGTCCTGCTTGGCCGCCGGCGCGGCTTCGACGGACAAGGCATCGGCCATGTTCGACAGGTCGTGCAGCGGCTTCATATTGGGCACTTCAGGTGGCGCATCCGGCGGGATCATCTCCTGCCAGGACAGATCCTTGGGCTGTTCCTGCGCCCAGGCAGGCACGGCCATCAACAACAACAGGGCAAACAGGGCACGACACATCGAAGCCTTCCTCATAAACGGATGGACAGGCCATCGGCCAAAGATTGGCGGTAGGCGCGCCACGCGGGCACGCTGCCCATCAACAGGGCGGCTGCCAGGATACCGGCGAGCAACGTCCATTCATATTCGCTCGGCCACGACATCGGCAGGTCCAGACCGTAGTTGGCCTGCAAATAACCCCGCGAGGCGGCGATGCACAGGTACAGCAACCCCAGGCCCGCCACCACGCCAGACAAGGCCAAGGCGAAGGCTTCGAAGATCAGCAGCGTTGCGATGTGCCAAGGCCGCGCGCCCACCGACCGCAGGATCGCCATCTCGCGGCGACGCTCGTTAAGGCTAGTGAGGATCGCGGTGAGCATGCCGATCAAACCGGTCAGTACTACGAACAGCGAGATCACAAACAAGGCTTTTTCGGCAGTGCCCATCATGCTCCAGAGTTCTTGCAGCGCGACACCGGGCAGGATCGCCAGCATTGGCTCGCCACGGAATTCATTGATTTCCCGTTGCAAGGCAAAGGTGGAAATCTTGTTGTTCAGGCCGAGCATGAACGCGGTAATGGCCTGCGGCGTCAGGTCCATATTGCGCGCCTGGTCGGCACTGATGCGTCCTTTGCCCTGGGCCGGCACGCCGTTGTGCCAGTCGATATGGATCGCTTCCATGCCGCCGAGGCTGATATGCAACGTGCGGTCCACCGGCGTGCCGGTACGCTTGAGAATGCCCACCACCGTAAACGGCTTGTCGTCATGCTTGACCAGGCTGACCACCGCCACGCCGTGGGCCAGCACCAGCTTGTCACCGAGTTTGTAATGCAGGGCGTCGGCCACTTCGGCGCCGAGCACCACTTCGAATGGGTCGGTGGCGAAGGCGCGGCCGCTGGCCAGCGCGAGGTTTTGCTTACGCCCGTACTGGTAGTGCTCGAAATAGGATTCGTTGGTGCCCATTACCCGGTAGCCGCGATGGGAGTCGCCGAGGGAAATGGGAATCGCCCATTTCACTTGAGGGCTGGCGGCGAAGTGCTCGTAGCTGTCCCAACGGATGTTGTTGGTGGCGTTGCCAATGCGGAACACCGAGTACAGCAGCAGGTTGACCGAGCCGGAGCGGGCACCGACGATCAGGTCGGTACCGCTGATGGTGCTGGCGAAACTGTTGCGCGCCTCGACGCGCACACGCTCCACCGCGAGCAGCAAGCAGACGGAAAGCGCGATGGCAAACGCGGTGAGGATCGCGGTGAAGCGGCGGTTAGCCAGGCTGGCCATGGCTAGACGGAACAGATACATCTCAAACCTCTGCGGGCATGGCGGCGCGATTGAGTTCGGCCAGCGACAGGTTGCGGTCGAACAGCGACGCCAGGCTCTGGTCATGGCTGACAAACAACAGGCTGGCGCCCGCTTCGCGGCATTCTGCGAACAGCAACTGCAGGAAGGCTTCGCGGGCGTCGTAGTCCAGGGCCGAGGTGGGTTCGTCGGCAATCACCAGTTCTGGCTGGCCGATCAGCGCGCGGGCAGCGGCCACCCTTTGTTGCTGGCCGATGGACAGCGAATCGGCACGGCGTTCCAGCAGGCTCTGGTCCTTCAAACCCAAATGTGCGAGCAAGGTCGCCGCGGCCTGGTCGACACTGCCGTGGCGCTGTTTGGCCCGTTGCGCGCGCAGCTTGGAAAAGTGGCATGGCAGCTCGACGTTCTCGCGCACCGACAGAAACGGCAGCAGGTTGAACTGCTGGAAGATATAGCCGGTGTGGTCCACACGGAAACGGTCACGAGCACCGGCCGACAGTTCGGTCAACTCCTGGCCGAGCAGGCGGATGCTGCCCTGGCTGGGCTTCTGCACGCCTCCCAACAGCCCGAGCAGAGTGGTCTTGCCACTGCCGCTCGGGCCCTTGAGGAACAGGGTTTCCCCTGGTTCCAGGCGGAACGCGGGAATGTCCAGCAACTGCGGGTGACCGGGCCAGTTGAAGCCCAGGTCGGACAGTTCGATTAACGCTTGAGTCATGGGAAGTTAGTGTCGCCTGGTAGTCGAAAATGGCGCCGATCCACTGTGGGAGCTGGCTTGCCTGCGATGGCATCGCTACGGTGTGCNTCGCCTGTATCGCAGGCAAGCCAGCTCCCACAGGGACTGTGCTTTCAAGTCAGAACTTCAGGGTGGCGGCGGTGGCCGTCGCTTCAACACCTTGCTGACCGCTAGGGCCGATCAGTTGTACCTGAATTTTCTGCGTGGCGGGGAAGGTCTTGAACACTTGGCTCAAGTCCAGGTTGCCCAGGGCCGCCGGCGTGGCGCAGGTGAACTGGTAATGGGCGTGGATTTCACTGTGGTCGTGATCATGCTTGTGGGCGGCTGCGCCCTTGCCATCGGTGGCGTGGTCATCGTCGTCATGCTCGGCTTCTGGTTTGTCACCGAACAACGGGCTGTTGAGTTCCTGGCTGCTGACCACGCAACCTGCGGCCTTGGGCAGGTTGAACAGTGCCGATGGATTTTCCAGCTGCTTGCGTACGGCGGCGACCTTGGCTTTGTCGGCGGCGCTGGTGGCGGCATGTTCGAAACCCACCAGGTTCATGGCCGGGCTGTCCAGTTCCAGCTCCAGGGCCTGGCCGTCCAGTACGGCATTCAGGCGCCCGACGCCATGTTCATGGGCGCCGAGGCTGCCGTGCTCGTGGTCGTGGTCTTCGTGAGCATGAGCGACAGCCAGTGGCAGCAGGGCAAACGGCAAAGCAAGCAGCAAACGGCGCATGAGAGGGCTCCAGGATGAAAGTTTTGTTATGTGATCTTATAACAATTGATCCGAGAGTTTGACCGCCCGCTTGGTGTTGCGCAAGCTGCATGGGAGCATGCCCGTCAGAAAAATGCAGGAGTAAGGACGATGTTGCGAATTCGTGGAACCATCGGTGAGTTGCCGGTGGACTTGACCCTGGAGCTGGACGACGGCGATTGGGCGCGATTAGGCGCTCAACTGCAGGCCGCTCCAACGCCCAGCGCACCGGCTGCGGCGCCGGTCAAACAGAACGAAGACCTGTGGCAGAACGCCCAGGATTTGCTACGCAAGGCCGGGCAACTCAATGGCCTGGAATTGCTCGACCAACTCGAAGGCTTGGCTGGCGATGCCGGGGCGGGCAAGCGCCTGTTGGTGCGTCTGCGCCACAGCGCGAACGTGAAGGTGGCCAGCGGCGGCGACACACCGCTCTACACATGGATTGGCCCTTTGTAGGAGCGAGCTCGCTCGCGAAAAAACCTCAGGCTCCGCGTTCATTCAGGATGCCCGCGTTATCGTTGTCGTTTTTCGCGAGCAAGCTCGCTCCTACAAGGTTGGGTTAATACAACGCGGCAAACAACTTGCGGCGGTACACCGTGACCAGCGGGTGATCATTGCCCAGCAATTCGAACACCTGCAGCAAGGTCTTGTGGGGCAGGCCTTCGCTGTAGCTGCGGTTGCGGATAAACAACTTGAGCAAACCTTCCAGTGCCGCGTCGTATTGCTGGCGCGCCAGTTGCTGGATCGCCAACTGATAGGCCGCTTCGTCATCCTGCGGGTTTTGCGCCAGGCGGCTTTTCAGCTCGGCAGCGTCCGGCAAATCCGCAGCCTGGCGAAGGAAGGTGATTTGCGCCTTGGCCCCGGCCAGGGCGGCCTTGTGGTCGTCGCTCTTGACCGCGTCGAGCACGGCCTGGGCTTCACCCAATTCACCGCGTTCGGCCAGGCAGCGTGCATACAGGATCAGAGCGGCGGCGTTGGTATTGTCCTCGCCCAACAATTGCACCAGCAACGCTTCGGCCTCGCTGATACGCCCTTCGCTGAACAGCGCCTGAGCCTGCTCCAACGGATCCGCCGCAGCCGGCGGTGGCATTTGCACATGGGGCTCCAGCATCGCCCGCACTGCCGACTCCGGCTGTGCACCGGCAAAACCGTCCACCGGTTGGCCATCCTTGAACAGCACCACCGTCGGCAGGCTTTGAATGCCAAAACGCGCCACGATGTCCTGTTCGGCTTCGCAGTCGATCTTGGCCAGCAGCAACTCACCCTGATAACTCTCGGCAATCTTCGCCAGCATTGGCATCAGTGCTTTGCAGGGGGCGCACCACTCGGCCCAGAAATCGACCAATACGGGCTTTTCAAAGGAGTTCTGGATAACGGCCTGGTCGAAGTTGGCGGTGGTGACGTCGAAGATGTACGGCGTGGGCTCACTCATGGGGCGTCTCGAATAAAGCGGGAATGGGGGCAACTATAAGGGCTGGCGAGGTTGGCTGAAAGCATCCTGGATTCAAGACCGCTATCGCAGGCAAACCAGCTCTCACCTTGAAATGCATTCCCCTGTGGGAGCGGGCTTGCCCGCGATGGCCTCAAGCGCGCCGCGAATGGTACAGGCTTACCTTGCGAAACTCCCAAGGCTCGGCCAGGTCCGGCAGGGTCAAAGCCTCGAGGATCTCCAACCGCTGGTAATCCGGATGCTGGAAGTCCCGTACCCGTGAATCCGCTACCAGCGCTTCGCGGCCGCGGGTGAGGAACTGATCCAGCAACGGCAGGTTGGCGCGGTCGTAGAGTACGTCGGCCACCAGGATCAGGTCGAAGCGGTCGGCTTCGGCAAAAAAGTCTGCCGAATAACTCAATGACACCTGGTTGAGCTCGGCATTCGCACGGCAAGCGGCCAAGGCCAGTGGGTCCAGGTCGCAGGCCACCACCTCCAGGGCCCCAGCCTTGACGGCGGCGATCCCGGCTACTCCCGAACCTGCGCCGAAATCCAGCACGCGTTTGCCGGCGACCCACTCAGGATGCGCTGCCAGGTAGCGGGCCAACGCCAGGCCGCTGGCCCAGCAAAAGCTCCAGTAGGGCGGCTCATGCAGGATGCGCCGGGTTTCTTCCTGGCTGAAGGCGCGGTCCATGTTGTCGGCGTCCAGCAGCCACAGCGATAATTCGGTGCCCGGCAGTGGGCAGGGCACTAATTGCGCGTCGCCGATCAGTTCGCTCAAGGCACGCTGCAGGTGCAGCGGTGGTGTCATGGTGCCTTGACGAGTTGCAAGGGGCCGGTGCTCTGGGTGATCGCCTGGGTGACGCGCACGGCAGGCAGATGCAGGATCAACTGGCCGGACTGGCTGGCGCGGCCGCGCAATTCCACGCGGGCACCGGCCGGGAAGGCTTCAGGGTTGAAGCGCAGGCGGAAGGCCAGGGGCTTGCCGTTGCCGCTCAGTACGCTGCTGGCGAGCAGTTGCTGCGGGCGCGAACGGTCGTCGATCACCAAGAGCGCCATCTCGACTTCGGCACCGGCGGGCACGTTGGTCAGGCTGCCGCTGATTTCGCGCTGATAGGCGGGCAGGGGGCCGAGGTCTTCAATGCCCGGGACTTTTTTCTCTTGCGCGGGTGTCGGTTGAGGCGCGGCCGGCTTGGGGGCTTCGCTGCTGCAGGCGACCAGAAAACTGAACAGGCTGAGTAGAACGAGTGGTCGTAACTGCATGTACGGCTCCAGAAAGGACAAAATCCGTGGCTTAAAAATATGAAACATATAAGCCTGCCTATATACCGTAAAGGCTATGGCTTGTCTTGCCACAGGGATGCGCTACCATGGCCCTCCCATTTTTTGTTGCCTGCCAACCATGCACTGTCCCTTCTGCGGTGCCAACGACACCAAGGTCATCGACTCGCGTCTGGTCGCCGAGGGCGACCAAGTGCGTCGCCGGCGCGAATGCCTGGCCTGTGGTGAACGTTTCACCACCTTCGAAACCGCCGAACTGGTGTTGCCGCGTCTGATCAAGTCCGACGGCAGCCGCCAGCCTTTCGACGAAGAAAAACTGCGCGCCGGTATGCAGCGCGCCCTGGAAAAACGCCCGGTGAGTGTCGAGCGCCTGGAAGCGGCGCTGGTGCATATCAAGCACAAGCTGCGAGCGACCGGCGAGCGCGAGGTCAAGAGCCTGGTGGTCGGCGAGTTGGTGATGGGCGAGCTGCAAAAGCTCGACGAAGTCGCCTATATCCGTTTTGCCTCGGTGTATCGACGCTTCCAGGACCTCAATGAGTTCCGCGAAGAGATCGACCGCCTGGCCCGTGAGCCCTCCAAACAATGACATCTGAACAGGCTGTGCTCGACGCCCACTACATGGCCCGCGCCCTCGAATTGGCGCGCAAGGGCCTGTACACCACCCACCCCAACCCGCGGGTCGGCTGCGTGATAGTGCGTGACGGGCAGATTGTCGGCGAAGGCTGGCATGAGCGCACCGGCGAGCCCCATGCCGAGCCCAATGCCCTGCGCGCCGCTGGCGACAAGGCCCGTGGCGCGACGGTATACGTGACCCTTGAACCGTGCAGCCATCATGGCCGTACGCCGCCCTGTGCCGATGCGCTGGTGACAGCCGGTGTCGCCCGGGTGGTGGCCGGCATGCAGGACCCGAACCCCGAAGTGGCTGGCCGAGGTATGCAGCGCCTGGCCCAGGCGGGTATCGAGGTGCGCAGCGGTGTGCTGGAAACCGAAGCGCGGGCGCTTAACCCCGGCTTCCTCAAGCGCATGGAGCACGGTCTGCCGTTTGTGCGGGTCAAGCTGGCGATGAGCCTGGACGGCCGCACGGCGATGGCCAGCGGCGAAAGCCAATGGATCACCGGCCCCGCCGCCCGTGCTGCGGTGCAACGCTTGCGTGCCGAGGCCAGCGTGGTGCTGACCGGTGCCGACACGGTACTGGCCGACGGTGCCCGCTTGACCGTACGCGCTGCCGAACTGGGCCTGGACGACGCAACCACCGCCCTGGCCATGTCGCGCCCGCCGTTGCGCGTGCTGATCGATGGCCGCCTGCGGGTGCCGCTCAACGCACCGTTCTTCAAGGCCGGCCCGGCATTGGTCATCACCTGCGTGACTCCGGAGAACCAGTTCCCCCGGGGCCCTGAGTGCCTTGTGGTTCCAGGTGTGGAGGGCCAGGTTGACCTGCGCTCGGCATTGGTCGCCCTGGCCGCCCGTGGCGTCAACGATGTGTTGGTGGAAGCCGGCCCAAGCCTGGCCGGCGCGTTTGCCCAACAAGGCCTGGTGGATGAATACGTGATATTCATCGCCGGCAAGTTCCTCGGCTCCGCTGCCCGCCCGTTGCTGGACTGGCCGCTTGATAAGTTGGCCGATGCTCCCCAACTCAAGATCACCGAAATGCGCGCTGTGGGCGACGACTGGCGAGTCACTGCCATCCCCGTCCCAGCAGTGAGCGTATAATTCCCGGCCTGCGCTTGAGCGTCAGCCCCCTCGTTTTCAGGAGAACGAAATGTTCACCGGCATTATCGAATCCATCGGCAGCATCCGTGCAATGACCCCCAAAGGCGGGGATGTCCGCCTGCTGGTTGAAACCGGCAAGCTGGACCTCGGCGACGTCAAGCTGGGCGACAGCATCGCCGTCAGCGGCGTGTGCCTGACCGTCATCGAGCTGCCGGGCAACGGCTTTGCTGCCGATGTCAGCCGGGAAACCCTGGACTGCACCGCGATGAACGATCTTGCGGCCGGCAGCCCGGTCAACCTGGAAAAAGCCCTGACGCCCACCACCCGCCTGGGCGGTCACCTGGTCAGCGGTCATGTCGACGGTGTCGGCGAAGTGGTGGCCCGCAGCGAAAACGCCCGCGCCGTGGAATTCCGTATCCGCGCGCCAAAAGAGCTGGCCAAGTACATCGCTCACAAAGGCTCGATCACCGTCGATGGCACCAGCCTGACCGTGAACGCTGTGAATGGCGCTGAATTTGAACTGACCATCATTCCCCACACCCTCAGCGAAACCATCATGGCCTCGTACCAGCCGGGTCGCCGGGTGAACCTGGAAGTGGACTTGCTTGCCCGTTACCTGGAGCGCCTGTTGTTGGGCGAAAAGGCCGCAGAGCCTGCATCAGGCAACATCACCGAAAGTTTTCTGGCCGCTAACGGCTACCTGAAATCCTGACCAAGGGGGTGCCGCGTGGCGCTCAATAGCATCGAAGAACTGGTTGAAGACATCCACCAAGGCAAGATGGTCATCCTTATGGATGACGAAGATCGCGAGAACGAAGGCGACATCATCATGGCCGCCGAGGCGTGCAAGCCCGAGCACATCAACTTCATGGCCAAGCACGCCCGGGGGCTGATCTGCATGCCCATGAGCCGTGAACGCTGCGAACTGCTCAAGCTGCCCTTGATGGCGCCGCGCAATGGCTCGGGTTTCGGCACCAAGTTCACCGTATCGATTGAAGCCACCACGGGCGTCACTACAGGCATTTCCGCCGCTGACCGCGCCCGCACCGTGCAAGCTGCGGCGGCGAAAGACGCCAAGGCCGAAGACATCGTCAGCCCCGGCCACATCTTCCCGCTGATGGCCCAACCGGGCGGTACCCTGGCCCGCGCTGGTCACACCGAAGCCGCCTGCGACCTGGCGCGCATGGCCGGTTTCGAGCCAAGCGGGGTGATCTGCGAAGTGATGAACGACGATGGCACCATGGCCCGTCGTACTGAACTCGAGGCCTTTGCCGCAGAGCACAACCTCAAGATCGGCACCATCGCCGACCTGATTCACTACCGGATGATCCACGAACGTACCGTTCAGCGGATTGCCGAGCAGCCACTGGACAGCGAGCTGGGCCAATTCAATTTGGTGACCTACCGTGATTCAGTGGAAGGCGACGTGCATATGGCCCTGACCCTGGGCAACATTTGCGCAGAAGAACCGACCCTGGTACGCGTACACAACATGGACCCACTACGTGACCTGTTGATGGTCAAGCAGCCGGGCCGCTGGAGCCTGCGCGCCGCCATGGCTGCGGTTTCCGAGGCCGGCAGCGGTGTGGTGCTGTTGCTCGGTCACCCGCTCGATGGTGATGTGCTGCTGGCGCACATCCGCGAAACCGCCGACGCCGTGCCGGTGAAAAAACCGACCACCTACAGCATCGTCGGTGCCGGTTCGCAGATCCTGCGCGACCTGGGCGTGCGCAAAATGCGCCTGATGAGCGCACCGATGAAATTTAATGCGATATCCGGATTCGACCTGGAAGTTGTAGAATACGTGCCCTCCGAATAAAGGCTGGCGATTTTTGCCCCTTGTTCGCGGTTAAATCATCACTGAGGGACGCACTTTTCGCGTCCCGGCTCTTTAAGAGATTTGTCGAATGACCCTGAAGACCATCGAAGGTACCTTCATCGCCCCCAAAGGCCGCTATGCCCTGGTGGTTGGCCGCTTCAACAGCTTCGTGGTTGAAAGCCTGGTAAGCGGTGCGGTTGACGCCCTGGTTCGCCACGGTGTGAGCGAGAGCGATATCACCCTTATCCGTGCCCCTGGCGCCTTCGAAATTCCACTGGTTGCGCAAAAAGTTGCTCAGCAGGGTGAATACGCGGCGATCATCGCCCTGGGCGCGGTCATTCGTGGCGGCACCCCGCACTTCGAATACGTAGCCGGCGAATGCACCAAGGGCCTGGCCCAGGTGTCCATGGAGTTCGGCGTGCCAGTCGCTTTCGGCGTACTGACCGTGGATTCCATCGAGCAAGCCATCGAGCGTTCCGGCACCAAGGCCGGTAACAAAGGCGCTGAAGCTGCCTTGTCCGCCCTGGAAATGGTCAGCCTGCTGTCGCAGTTGGAGGCCAAGTGATTTCCGACGAAAGCGATCAGTTCAACCCTCAGGAGCCTCGTCCTGCCGATGCGGGCAAGCCGTCCAAGAGCGAGAAGCGTCGCAAGGCGCGTCAACTTGCGACCCAGGCGCTGTACCAGCGACACCTGGCGGGCGCTTCGCTGAACGAAATCGAGGCACAGTTTCGCGTCGATAACGATTTCACCTTCGCCGACCAGAGCTACTTCCACGACATCCTTCATGGTGTGCACGCCAACCTGACCGAGATCGACACAGCCTTGGCGCCATGCCTGGACCTGACCATCGAAGAACTCGACCCGGTTGAACTGTGCGTGATGCGTCTGTCCACCTGGGAGCTGCTCAAGCGCGTCGACGTGCCGTACCGCGTCGTGATCAACGAAGGCATCGAACTGGCGAAAGTCTACGGTTCGACCGACGGCCACAAATTCGTCAACGGTGTGCTCGACAAGCTGGCCCCGCGCCTGCGTGAAGCCGAAGTGAAGGAACACAAGCGCTAATCTGCGCTTGATTCCTCAATGGGTGAGTTTGAGCTGATCCGCACATACTTCGCCGCCGCGCCTTGTGCGCAAGGCGGCGAAGGCATTGCCCTGGGGATCGGCGACGACTGCGCCTTGCTGGCGCTTCCCGCCGGGGAGCAACTGGCAGTCTCCACCGATACGCTGGTGGCTGGCGTGCATTTTGCCGACCCCTGTGACCCGTTCCTGCTCGGCCAGCGCTCGCTGGCCGTGGCGGTGAGCGACCTGGCCGCCATGGGCGCCCACCCCCTCGCCTTTACCCTTGCCCTGACCACGCCGAGCGTCGAAGCCGATTGGCTGCAACGCTATGCCCAAGGCTTGAACGCCATGGCGCAAAGCTGCGGCGTAGGCTTGGTGGGCGGCGATACCACCCGTGGGCCGCTGAGCCTGACCCTGACCGTGTTCGGCCGTGTGCCGGCTGGCCAGGCCTTGACGCGCAGCGGTGCACAGCCGGGTGATTTGCTGTGTGTGGGCGGCGAGTTAGGCAATGCCGCTGGCGCCTTGCCGCTGGTATTGGGGCAACGCACGGCTGACGTAGCAATCGCCGAGCCGCTGCTGGCGCATTACTGGTCGCCGCAACCGCAGCTGGCCCTGGGGCTGGCGCTGCGGGGCAAGGCGACAGCGGCGATGGATATCTCCGATGGGCTGTTGGCTGACTGTGGGCATATCGCCAAGGCGTCAGCGGTGCGCCTGGTGGTTGAGCGCCAGCGGTTGCCGTTGTCCGAGGCCTTGCTGGCGTTTGTCGGTGAAGACCAGGCTCAAGTAGCGGCGTTGAGCGGGGGCGACGACTATGTGTTGGCGTTCACCTTGCCACCGTCCGAGTTGGCGCCGTTGCAGGCGGATGGCTGGCCGGTGCATGTGGTCGGTCGGGTCGAAACGGGGCACGGCGTGACGCTGCTCGACGGCGACGGCCAGGACATCACCCCGGCCGTGCGCGGCTACCAGCATTTTCGCCAGACGCCCTGAGCCGGCGGTCTGCGCTACCCTTTAGACGATTATCCCGAGTAAGAGGCCGTGACTATGGCTGCATGCCGCTGGCTGCTGATCGTGCTGTGTACCTTCGTTTCCCTGGCCCAGGCGGACACTCCCGTGCCCGGTAAAATCGTGCTGGCCAGTGAGGAGTGGAACGACTACACCAACAGAGATGGTAGCGGCCTGGCCTGGGACCTGCTGCGCCGCGTCTTCGAGCCAGCAGGCATTACCCTGGAAACTCGCAGCGTGCCCTATACCCGATCGGTCGGCCTGGCCCAGCGTGGTGAGGCGGATGGTTGTGTCGGCACCTACCGCGATGAGGTCAGCGCAGTGCTGTACCCGCGCTGGAACTTCGACGCCGATCATGTCTACGCTCTCGGGCTGGCAACTTCACCCACGCCGACGTTGGCGACCCTGGGCAACTACCGCCTGGCCTGGGTGCGCGGCTATAAATACGAGGAATACCTGCCCACCGTGCGCCGCTTCAACCAGATCGAGCGGCGCAGCGGCATTCTGCCAATGCTGCAACACGGCCGTGCCGATTTTTATATCGACGCCCTCACCGAAGCCAAATACGTGCTCAGCCAGGCGCAAGACCCGGCGCTGTTCAAACTCACCCATATAGCTGAATTACCGCTCTACGTAGGCTTTGCCGACACCGAGCGCGGCAGGGCATTGATGGCCGTGTATGACCAGCGTTTGGGTATCCTGGTCCAGACCGGTGAGTTGAAAGCGATATTCGAACGCTGGAAACAGCCGTATCCGTTCTGGCGCCCATAGAACTGACTCAAAGGCCAATCGAACCTATTGATCTTTATCAGCGATAATTCAGCTTAAGCGTCTGTAGGAACGTGCTGTTACAATGCCCGCCTCTGTGAAATCTGAAATCAGGAGCACACGGTGCCCGTCGTTTTCGTCGCCGCTTCCAAGCTGCCTACCCCTTTTGCCACGTTCACCATGAACGGCTTTCTTGAAGAAGCCACCGGGCGCGAGCACGTTGTGCTCAGCCTCGGCGACATCACCGATGGCGCGCCGGTGCTGGGGCGTGTGCATTCCGAGTGCCTGACCGGCGATGCGCTGTTCAGCCAGCGCTGTGACTGCGGCTCGCAACTGGAGGCCGCACTGCAGGCCATCGCCCGTGAAGGGCGTGGCGTGCTGCTGTACTTGCGCCAGGAAGGCCGGGGCATTGGCCTGTTGAACAAGATCCGCGCCTACGAACTGCAAGATGGCGGCGCCGACACCGTGGAGGCCAACGAGCGCCTGGGCTTTGCTGCCGACCAGCGCGACTACGCCATCTGCCTGCCGATGCTCGAGCACCTGGGGGTCAAATCCCTGCGCCTGATGACCAACAACCCCCGCAAGGTCAAAGCCTTGACCGAGATGGGCATCACCGTGGCCGAGCGCGTACCACTGCACACCGGGCATAACCCGCACAACAAACTCTACCTGGCCACCAAAGCCAGCAAGCTCGACCACATGATGGGCAACGAGCACCAGGGCGAGGTCGACCGCGCGTGACCCGTGGCCAGGTGAAACGGCGACTGTCCTTCAACTGGTGGCAGTACCTGGCCCTGGCGTTGCTGCCCTTGTTCGTGATCAACCTGCTGTTTGGCCGTGCTGAATCCTTGTTGCCCGTATTGGCCATGCCGTTCTTCATCGCCGGCGTGGCCTCGATGTTTCTCAGCCTGCGTTATTTTCACGCCTACAAACACGCGCTGATCGCCACCTCCAAAGCCCTTGATACTGCTGACGAACCCGCGGCCTGGATCACCCTGGCGGCGCGTCGGCGCACGGCGTTGCTGGTTGCAGCGTTACCGGCCTGGATTGGCGCGCTGGCGGTATTCGTCGGCCTGGAGGCGGTGCCGCTGTTTCTGTTGGCGCTGTCGACGCTGGTGTTGTTCTATCTCTATCGCATACCGCGCCAGTTGGGATGAAGCGCTATTGGCTGGCGCTGCTGCTGGTATTCAGTGCCCAGGCGTTGGCGGTCGAACGCGTCGTCAGCCTGGCGCCGTCACTGTCTGAGATCGTGCTTGAACTGGGCGCCGAGGACTTGCTGGTCGGCGTGCTTGACGGTGGTGACCGCCCGGCGGCGTTGGCGACGGTGCCTTCGGTCGGGCACTACGGCCAGTTGGACATGGAGCGCCTGCTCAGCCTCAAGCCCGACTTGATCCTGCTGTGGCCTGGCAGCGTCGGCCCGGCCCAGCGCGAGCAGCTCCAGCGGTTGAATATCCCGGTGTACGTCGCCGAACCCCACAGCCTTGAACAACTGACCGCCCAGGTGCAGGCCATTGCCGAGCAATTGGGCCGCGCTGAGGCGGGGCGCCAGCTCGCGGTACAACTGCGTCAGCGCTTGGCCGAGTTGCGCCAGCGCTACCAGCGGGCCGAGCCGCTGCGGGTGTTTTACCAAGTGTGGAACCAGCCGCTGTACACCGTGGGCGGTGGGCAGATCATCAGCGATGCCCTCAGCGTGTGCGGGGCGCGCAATGTGTTTGATGACCTGAAGTTGCCGGCGCCGCAGGTGAATATCGAATCGGTGCTGGCGCGTGATCCCGAGGTGATCCTGGTGGGGGATCAGGCTCAGAAGGAGGCCTGGAAGGCATGGCCGGCGATGGCTGCTCGGGTGCGGTTAGTGCCGGACAAGGGCCTGGAACGGCCCAGCGGGCAGATGTTGGAGGCGGTAGCGCGGTTGTGCCAGGTGATTGCGCCGAACCTGTGACAACGCTATCGCAGGCAAGCCAGCTCCCACTGGGGAATGCATTTCAACTGTGGGAGCTGGCTTGCCTGCGATGACGACTGTTCAGGTTACTCAGATCTCAGGTGTCCACGTCACCCCAAGCATCCACACCCGACCTTCTTCACGATAATTCTGGCTTTCCCCGAGGTAGCTGTACTTCGCCCGTGCGTAAGACTTGTCCAGCACGTTATCCACCTTCAACGACAACGACACCTCCCGGTTCAACGCCCAACTACTGCGCAGCCCCAACAAGGCATAACCGCCCAGACGGTTGCGGTTGGCTTCATCGTCGTAGCTGCTGCTGATCGCTTGCCAGCTGGCGCCGAGACCGAGTTGATCAAATTGCCGGTCCAGATCCAGGTTCACCGTTCGCCGGGCGCGACGTGCCAGGGTGTGGCCGTTGTCACGGTCACGCGGGTCGATAAGCGACAGGCCCAGGTTGCCCTGCCAGCCAAACAGTTCCTGCTTGAGCGCCGCTTCAAAGCCGTTGATCCGCGCCGACGCCACGTTTTGCGGCTTGCCAGCGTCAAGGATAATCGCGTCGCTCAGGTCGGTGCGATACAGCGAGGCTTCCAGGCGCGTGCTGTCGCTCAGTTGGCTGCGCCATTGCAGCTCGTAGCTCTTTGATGTCTCGGGCTGCAGGTTGGGGTTGCTGTACTGGGTGTCGGGGTAATAGAGGTCGTTGAAGGTCGGCGCGCGAAAGCCTTCGCTGTAGCTCAAGAGCAGGTCATTGTCAGGGTTGACCGGCAAGGTCAGGGTGCCGCTCCAACTGTTCTGGCCGCCGAACTGCTGGTTCTGGTCGCGGCGCAGGCCCAGCTCGGTGGAAAACCACTGGCTATGGAAGCGATGCTGCACGAAAGCTGCCCGGTTCCAGCGGCTGTTCTCGGTAAAGGTGGTAGAACCTTGGAAACGGTCTTCGTACCAGTCGCCGCCGACGATCAGGCTGTTTTGCTCATCCAGGGTCAGGTCGTTCTGCCAATTGACCGAGTCGCGGTAGGTGTTGAATGCACTGTAATCATCGCTGAGGGTATCGCGCTTGGTGTCGCGGTTTTCACTGTGGCCCAGCTCCAGGCGCGACTGCCAGTTGTCATTGAGCTTGGCATCGAGATAGCCGCTGGCGCTGCTCACGGTGTAGTCGGTGTAGGGTTTCTGGCCCAGGCTCTGCCCGGTGGCGCCGTCGTAGCGGCCATAACTGTTGTCGTACTCCGACTTGCCACGGTTATCCAACAGGTTGAAGCCCGCCTCCAGCTCATCGCTGAACGAATGGCTGAGGTTCAGGCTGATGGACTGGTTGCGGTAGGCATCATGGTCGCCGTCACTGGGAAACGACGCGTGGCTCGCGTTGATACCGGTGGTTTCATCCAGGCTCGCGCCCAGGTTGAAACGCGTGTGTTCATCGCCGCCCGACAGGCCCAGGCTGCGCTCCCAGGTCTGGTTGCTGCCAAAGCCAAGTTTCAAGCGCGGCTGCAAGCCTTGCTCGGCATTGCGCCGGGTGAACACCTGAATCACCCCGCCAATCGCATCGCTGCCGTAAATCACCGAACGTGAACCGCGCAGCACTTCCACCCGTTCAATCTGATCGACGTTGAGGTATTGCAAGCCGCTGTCGCCGGAGGTGGTGTTGGCGATGCGTTGGCCGTCCACCAGCACCAGGCTCTGCGCCGACTTGGTGCCGCGAATGAAAATCCCCGGCAAACTGCCACGCCCACCGGTTGGCGCAACTTGCACGCCCGGCACGCGGCTGAGCAGGTCGGTGACACTGGTGGGCTGAAGGCGGTCGATGTCGGCGCGGGTGAATACGGTGTTGGCGGCGCTGCTGTCATTACGCGCCTGGACTTGGCGGTTGGCGCTGATGACCACGTCGGAGAGCTTCAGGGCCTGGTCGCGGGTGTCGGCGAGCAGGTCAGCGCAGGGTAGCAGCAGCAGGGCAAGGCACAGGCGTTTCATGGGCTGTCCATAGCATTCGAAGGTCATGCAAAACCACTGTGGGAGCTGGCTTGCCTGNATGTGCCGCCGTCATCGCAGGCAAGCCAGCTCCCACATTTGGGGCAGATTACAGATTCAGTAGCGCCAGGCGCTCGCGAACGGACGCCTCGATACCCGCCTCATCCAACCCGCATTCAGCCAGCATCTGCGCCGGCTTGGCGTGCTCAACGTATACATCCGGCAAGCCCAGGTGCAGCACCGACTTGAGGATATTCTCCCGCGCCAGGAACTCGCTGACCGCCGCACCGGCGCCGCCCATGATGGCGTTCTCTTCGACGGTCACCAGCAGCTCATGGCCAGCGGCGATCTCGCGCACCAACGCGTCATCCAGTGGCTTGACGAACCGCATGTCGACCACGGTAGCGTCGATCTTCTCAGCGACTTTCAAGGCTTCGGCCAGTTGTACGCCAAACACCAGGAACGCGGTTTTGCTGCCTTGGCGACGTACGATGCCTTTACCGATTTCAATCGGCTCCAGGTCTTTTTCGATCACGGCGTTCGGGCCGGTGCCGCGCGGGTACCGCACAGCGGCCGGGCCGTTGTACAGGTGGCCGGTGCTGAGCATCTTGCGCAGTTCGTTCTCGTCGCTCGGAGTCATCACCAGCATGCCGGGGATGCAGCGCAGGTACGAGAGGTCGAAACTGCCGGCATGGGTCGGGCCGTCTTCGCCTACCAGGCCGGCGCGATCGATGGCGAACAGCACATCGAGGTTCTGCACCGCCACATCGTGAACCAGCTGGTCATAACCGCGTTGCAGGAAGGTGGAGTAGATCGCCACTACTGGCTTGGCGCCTTCGCAGGCCATGCCGGCCGCGAAGGTAACGGCGTGTTGCTCGGCAATCGCCACGTCGAAGTAACGCAGCGGGAAACGCTCGCTGAACGCCACCAGATCGGAGCCTTCCTTCATCGCCGGGGTAACCCCTACCAGACGCGGGTCGGCGGCGGCCATGTCGCACAGCCATTCGCCAAACACCCCGGAATACTTCGGCCCGCTGGCTTTTTTCGGCGCGGCGGCGGGGGCATCGAGGGGTTCGAGCTTGGTGATCGCGTGGTAACCAATCGGGTCGACTTCCGCCGGAGCGAAACCTTTGCCTTTTTTGGTGACAATATGCAGGAATTGCGGGCCCTTGAGGTCGCGCATGTTGCGCAACGTGGCGATCAGGGTGGGCAGGTCGTGGCCGTCGATAGGGCCGATGTAATTCCAGCCCAGCTCTTCGAACAGGGTGCCGGGTACCAGCATGCCCTTGGCGTATTCTTCGGTGCGACGCGCGATTTCCCACGCGCCAGGCAGGCGCGACAGCACTTTCTTGCTGCCTTCGCGCATGCTGGCGTAGGTACGGCTGGAGAGGATCTTCGCCAGGTAATTGGACAGGCCACCCACGTTGCGCGAAATCGACATGTCGTTGTCGTTGAGGATCACCAACATGTTGGCGTCCACTTCCGGCGCATGGTTCAGCGCTTCGAAGGCCATGCCTGCGGTCAGCGCGCCATCACCAATCACCGCAATCGCCTTGCGCTCACTGCCTTGCAGGCGGGCGGCAATCGCCATGCCCAGCGCTGCACTGATGGACGTGCTGGAGTGGCCGACGCCAAAGGTGTCGTACTCGCTCTCGGAACGGCGCGGGAAGGCGGCCAGGCCGTCCTTCTGGCGCAGGCTGGCCATGCGCTCGCGACGGCCGGTGAGGATTTTATGCGGATACGCCTGGTGGCCCACGTCCCACACCAGCCGGTCGTCCGGGGTGTCGAACACGTAATGCAAGGCGATGGTCAGCTCGATCACGCCCAGCCCGGCGCCAAAATGCCCACCGGTCTGGCCGACCGTGTAGAGCAATTCCAGGCGCAGCTCATCGGCCAGGGTTTCCAGCTCGGCTTCACCCAGTCGACGCAGGCCGTCCGGCGTGGCAGCACGGTCGAGCAGGGGCGTAGACGGGCGTTTGCGGGGAATCTCTTGGAACGTCGTGGGCATCAGGCGAATCGTTATAGGTATAGAAGAGGCGGCAGTTTACCTCAAGCCGTGCAAACTGCCCACGCAGAGGGCCTAACTTGGCCGATATGCGGCGCAAATGGCCGCGGCTGTCAGTGGCGACGTTCGACGATATACCGCGCCAGGTCACGCAGTGGCTCGGCCGCCGCGTCGAAAGGTCGCAGGGCATCCAGGGCCTGGTCGCGCAACTCGATGGCATACGCCTTGGCGGCTTGCAGCCCCAGCAAGGCAGGATAAGTCGGCTTGTCCCGTGCGATATCGGCGCCTTGGCGTTTGCCGAGGGTGGCGGTATCACTTTCCACGTCGAGAATATCGTCCTGCACCTGGAAGGCCAGGCCGATAGCGCGGGAGTAGGTCTGCAGGGCCGCCAATTGCTCGGCGCCGGCGCGGCCACTGGCCAGGGCGCCCAACTGCACGGCCGCCTCAATCAGCGCGCCGGTCTTGTGGCGATGCATGTGTTCCAGGGCTTTTTGATCCAGCTTGAGGCTGACCGAGCCCATGTCGATGGCTTGCCCGCCGACCATGCCAGCCGGGCCTGCGGCGTGGGCCAGGGCGGTGACCATGCGCAGGCGGATCTCGGCGTTGACGCTGCTCAAGCGCGGGTCCAGCAATGCGCTGAACGCCAGGCTCTGCAAGCCGTCACCGGCCAGGATCGCATAGGCTTCATCAAAGGCTTTATGGGTGGTGGGCTGGCCGCGACGCAAATCATCATCGTCCATGGCTGGCAAATCGTCATGCACCAGAGAATAAGCGTGGATCAACTCCACCGCACACGCCGCGCCATTCGCCTCGGCTGCCGGCGCCCCGAGAGCTTCGCAGGCGGCATAGGCCAGCAACGGGCGCACACGCTTGCCGCCATTCATCACGCTGTAGCGCATGGCCTCATAGAGGCGCGTCATTTCCGGGCTTGGCGCAACAAACAGGGGCTCCAGCGCGGCATTCACCCGGGCTTGGCTACTGGCCTGGTATGCGCTGATCATTCCGGCTGTTCCGCATCGAAAGGCTCTTCGGCCAACTCCCCGTCACGCTCCAGCAACACCTGGACCTTCTGCTCCGCCTGCGCCAACGCGCTCTGACAGTCGCGGGTCAGGCCGATGCCTTGCTCAAACGCTGTCAACGAGTCTTCCAGCGACAACTCGCCGTTCTCCAGACGCTCGACCAGGGCTTGCAGGTCGGCGAGGGATTGTTCGAAATCGAGTGCAACTTTTTTGCGGGCCATGGCGGCAATTCCGGTAGACGGTAAACCGGCGCGACACTAGCAGACATGGGGGATTGGGGCAAATGAGTGGCGCACACACGGTGATGTGAGCCGATTGATGGGTTTATTCGGCTCACCGAGTCTCAGCTTGCCTTCGTGGCCACCGAGCACTCCCCCTGCGCCGCTTTCAATTGGGCCTCGAAGACCAATAAACCCCGATGCATATTCTGCAATGCCACAATTTGCATGGCTAACGCTTGCTTCTTATTGGCGATGGCTTGATCAGCCTTGTCCCAAGGAAGTGCATCACCCTCGTACCCCTGCAAAATCTCCTGTAATTCCTTGAGCTTGAACCCCAGTTGTTGCGCGCACTTTATAAACATGAGCCGCTCGACACTCTGCTCGGTATAAACGCGATAACCGCCCCGACGCGCAGGCGCTGGCATCAGCCCGATCGCCTCATAGTGACGAATCGCCTTGATGGTCGTGCCGGACAACTGCGCGGCTTTGCCGATGTACATGAAAATTCCCTTTTTCAAATAGTGCGCCGGCCTGTTTCAGCCACTTGGCCCGCTGCGTCAGCGAAGAGCCCAGCACCGGCCCCAACAGCAGCGTCTTGCTCGTCGCGATGCCGCACAGCGCCAGCGTGGTGCGCCGCATCTGGTAGATGGCCGGCATGCGATAAACCCAGCGGTAATACCACGACGGCGTGTCCAGGGTCACTAACAAGTGCGCGGTTCTGCCCTTTAATAACTTGTCTGGGAATGCCTTGCCTGCGCGGTATTTGAAGGCAAAGCCGGGTAGGAAAACGCGGTCGATAAAGCCCTTCATCAGTGCCGGGACACCGCCCCACCAGACAGGGAACACCCACGCCAGGTGCTCGGCCCAAAGGATGTCGGACTGGGCGCTGAGCAAGTCGGGCTCCAGCGTCTGTGCCTGGGTATAGCCATGATTAAGGATGGGGTCGAACCTGAGATCACCCAGGCGCAGGACGCGGACTTCGTGGCCGGCCGTTTTCGCAGCGTGGATATAGGTGCGCGCGAGGGCGGAACAAAAGCTATCGGAGGACGGGTGGCCGAGAATGACCAGAATGCGCTGACTCATGGTGATAAGTTCTGAGAAAAGGGCATTCAGGGTAGGGGGTGCCGTATAGGGGAGAGTCAAGTGCCAGCAGGACCTTTCTGTGAGGTACGCGGGCCCCTTCCTGAACTGTTCTCGAATGCTTGTGACGGTACTGTGGGCTGGCTAGCCTGCCTTCCCTGACATCAGGGTTCTTCGCCGCGCGATTTCAAGTACAGGCGTGCTTTTGCTAAGGCGTGGTCGGATTCGGAAAATTGTGCAACAGGCTGCTGCACAATTGTCTTGGTGCCATCAAGTCGCGCTTTTGGACAAACTTCCCGGCAGACGAGCAAATCGAGCGAGAGTTGGCGGGGTAGCCAGGGGCTTTTCGGTGGTTGAAAAATGTAAGGAAAAATCTCACGCGTGAGCTATTGAGTACCTTGCGGATTGCCTGTAGATTTTCTCACGCGTGAGTTTTTCACAGCGAGGTCAGTACCATGAACAGCAGCTCTCCATCGAGCCCATCAACTGGGCCCGATACCGATTCAACAAGCCTCAAGGGAGAGCGCTTGAAGCCGTCCGCAAAAAAGCCGTCGAGCTTTTACATGAAGCAGATGCGTGCGGGGCTGGCGGCGGCCGGTTATGTGAAACACGAGACTTGGGTGCTTCCCGAAAACCGAAGCCTGCTCAAGCAAATGGAGAAACAGCTACGCCAACCGATCCTGGCTGGCTCATTCATGTCGGAGAATTTCATGAGCGCAGGTACCAACTGGAATATCGATCGCCTCTTCAGTGCTCTTCAGGCGCTGGATGACGTGACGTCCAATGACATTACGCTTTCTCTCGTCCAAGGCTCCGAGTCCAGCATCAAGCTGGAGATGAACGACTTTGGTGGCTTGCCGATTTACATCGCGGTGGTGGGCGAGCAAATCATCGTGGATACCGTCCTGGTCGACGCCGAGTCCATCAACGATGTCGCGAAATTCAACGACGCCGTGCTGCGCAGCCGGGAGATGTTCCCGTTGTCGTCCATCGGTATCGAGTCCATGCCGAACGGGCAGGTGGTTTACAACATGTTCGGTGCGCTCAGCTCCGACTCCAGCCTGACCAACATCGTGACCGAGGTGAAAACCCTGGTTGATAACGTGCAGCGCGCCAGCGAAGCCTTCGAACGTTTCTTCATTTAATTATTCGGGAAAATCCAATGACTCAGTCCATCTGGAGCAAATTGTTCACCGCGTTGCGTGGCGGTGCCAGCGAAGTCGGCGAATCGATCGTCGACCAACAGGCCCTGCGCATCCTAGACCAGGAAATTCGCGATGCCGACAGCGCCTTGGCCAACGCCAAGCGTGAATTGGTAAGCATCATGGCCAAGCACAAACTGGCGGCTGATCGCGTTGGCGAGTACGACGCCAAGATCAAAGACCTGGAATCCAAGGCGATGGCCGCTATCCAGGCCAACCGTGAAGACCTCGCCCTGGAAGTGGCCGAAGCCATTTCGACCCTGACCAACGAGCGGGACGTGGAGCAAAAGCAGACCACCGAGTTCGGTGGGTACGCTGAAAGCATGCGCAAAGACATCACCAAGGCCGAGAGCCGCATCAAAAGCCTGCGCCAGCAAGTGGACATGGCCAAGGCTCGCGACAGCGTGCAAAAGGCCCAGGTCAGTGCCTCCATTGCCAGCGGTGGTGCCAACGGCAAGCTGGAAACCGCCGTCGGTACGCTCAACCGCTTGCAGGCCAAGCAGCAGCAACGTGCCGCTGAGCTGCAAGCTCAGGATGAGCTGGCTGATGCGTCAACGGGCACGGACCTGGAGCGCAAACTGCGCGATGCCGGCATCACGCCGAACGAAGGCAGTGCCAATGCGATTCTGGAGCGTCTGAAGCAAAAGTCGGCTGAGTAATCAACGCAGGTCAGTTAAGCCTGCAACTCTGTGGGGAGGGAGCTTGCTCCCGCTGGGCTGCGCAGCAGTCCTGTTTTTGGGGCCGCTTTGCGCCCCAGCGGGAGCAAGCTCCCTCGCCACAGTCGCAGTGCCTTTCTTTTGTATGTTGAGGTCAGGATGAACGCCTTGAAGGGTTTCAAGACAATCGCAGGCCTGGCCCTCTTCATGGTCGCGCTGCAACTGCTCAATGTGGCGACCGGTTACAGCCTCATGGCATTCGGGCTAATCCCGAGAACGGTGCAGGGTCTGTTCGGCATCCTCTCCTCGCCGTTTTTGCACGCCTCCTTCGCCCACCTGAGCGCCAACCTGATTGCCTTTGTGATCCTGGGTTCTCTGGTCATCATCGAAGGGGTCAACCGGTTCATCGCCGTCAGCGCCATCATCATTCTGCTGGGCGGCTTGTTGGTCTGGCTGTTTGGTTTTTCAGGCGTACACGTCGGCGCCAGCGGCTGGGTGTTCGGGCTATGGGCTTATCTGCTGTCTCGCGCCTGGTTCCATAGAAGCTGGGGCAACCTGCTAACAGCCGCTGTCGTGGCTTTGCTGTATGGCGGACTGGTCGTGGGCTTCTTTCCGCGGCAGGGCGTTTCCTTCGAAGGGCATCTGTTTGGTGCGCTCGCCGGATTTATTGCAGCCAAGGTACTTCTATCCACGCCGCGCAGCGGGTTTAATGCCGGGTGACCGCACTTGAGCATCCAGACGCCGAGGCGATGCTGTCGTCAGGATTCAAGTACCCAGGGAGCCAGGGGCCAAATGTCGATTTTCCTACTGTTACGCATGTACGCCTCGTCCCTCTTTCACCGCTTCGGTTGGGCAGGGCTGATCGTTGCCTTGGGTGTCCACCTGAGCACGGCTTACATGGGCCTGGTGTTGCTGGGCGAACAACACCTCACCGCTCCCGCCACGTTTATCTACTTCTACCTCACCACCACACTCACCGTCGGCTATGGCGACCTCGCGCCGCAGACCTCGGCGGGACGAATTTTCGTGGCGACCTGGGTCATGCTCGGGGGCATTGCGCTGCTCACGGCCGCCATCGGCAAAACCACCAGCAGTGTTATCGATGCATGGAGAAAAGGCATGAAGGGCAAAGGTGATTTCACCGGCAAGGTCGGCCATACCGTGCTGATCGGCTGGGAGGGCGCGTCCAGCGAGCGGGTGATTGAATTGTTGCTGCAAGACGAAACCTCGAACGACAACCTGATCGTGATCTGCGATTGCAGCCTTGAAGAAAACCCGATGCCGGGCAAAGCAGCGTTCATCCGCGGCGAAAGCCTGTCTTCCACCGCACTGTTGCTGCGTGCCGGTGTGCCCGGTGCCGAGCGTGTGCTGGTGCGAACCCTGTCTGATGACCTGACGCTGGCCACCGTGCTGGCGGTGAACCAACTGAGCCCCGTCGGGCATGTGGTCGCCCACTTCAACGAAAGTGAAATCGCTGCACTGGCCAGCTCCTACGCCCCGCGCCTGGAATGCACGTCCAGCATGGCGATCGAAATGCTGGTGCGCGCCTCTCAGGATCCGGGCTCGTCGGTGGTCATCAATGAGTTGCTGTGCGTGGGGCAGGGCGCCACCCAGTACCTGATGAAATTGCCCGAAGCCTTTGAGGCAACATTCGGCGAGCTGTACACGCAGATGAAGGAGCGCCACAACGCCACCCTCATCGGCTATCGCGCCAAAGGTGTTCAGCAGCCATCGATCAACCCGCCCAGTGCCACAGAGGTCAAAGGCGGCGAACTCTTCTACATCGCTTCCACTCGCCTTAAGGAAATCTCCCATGGGATGGCTTAAACAGTTGATGGGGCTTGAGGCCCCAAAAGCCACTACCGACTCGAGCCGAACCGCCAGCCCAAGCCTGCCTGCTACCGGTCCTTTGGGCCTGGCGCCGGGCAAGGGCGTGATGTTCGACACCACCCTCAAATTGCTGCTCGATGAAAAAACCAACGTGGTGATCCCCGGCTCCCAGGAAATCTGGAGCAATGGCACCATCGATCTTGGCCAGTCCACCTGGCTGTCGCGCTATTACATGAACGACGAAGATTATTGGTTGCAGGTGCACACCACCGGCCAGATAGCGGGCCAGGTCGAGTCAGTGATTCTGTTCAACTACCTCAGCTACGTCACCATCAGCAGTGAAGCGGAACTGCGCAGGCTGGCGGGCCCACAGAGCCTGATCGGGCTGCCGACCTACACCCACGACGGCGTTGAGTACTTCCGGGAGTGGGGCAGCGAGGACGGCCAGACCGAATTGGTGGCGATGAGCGAACAGGTCACCAGCCCAGAAGCCACCTACAGCGTCGAGCACCGTTCGATGCTATACGCCCGCGACACCGGCCTGACCGACCGTCGAGAGTTCCTGCTGTTCTCCGTCGAAGAAGATGCCGAAGGCACCATCAGCCTGAGCACATCCCTGGGCATTTCGCTGTACACCACCGACCTGACTACGCTCTAAAAAAGGAAGCCGTCCATGCTAGAAGCACTCTCCATCTCCCTCAACAAAGCTGCGGTGCTCGGCTTTGTCCTCTACATCCTGGGGGCTGCGGTACTGTTCGCGCTGTTCCAGTTCATCTACACCCGCATCACCCCGCACAAGGAGTTCGAACTGATCCGTGCGGGCAACACCTCCGCAGCGGTCGCCCTGGGCGGTGCCATCGTCGGTTTCGCCATTCCGGCCAGCAACGTGATTGCCTACTCGATCAACGTTCTCGACTTCATCGTCTGGGCCGTGATCGCCGCCGTCGTCCAACTGCTGGCGTTCCTGCTGACCAGCCTGGTGCTCAAAGGCACGTCCGAGCGCATCAAGAAGGGCGAACTGGCGGCCGGTATCTACGTGGCCGCGGTGGCCATCAGCGTCGGCATGCTGAATGCCGCGTGCATGACGCCCACCTCGAACTGATTGCCCACGGAGCTCCCGATGAAACGAAGCAAGTACGTCCAGCTGTCGCTGGCAGCGTCGGTCGCCATGGCGATATCCGGCTGTGGCCCAACGGAAAAAACCTACGACCTGCAAAAGAAGTACAACTTCCAGTCGGTACAGCAATGCGCCGATGAAAAACTTCCGGTGGACGTCTGCTCGGACGCCTACATGACGGCCATGGCCGAGCATCGCCGCATTGCGCCGGTGTATGACAGCCAGGCCGATTGCGACGCCGACTTTGTTGCTGATTGGTGCCAGCAAGACTCCACCGGCAAATTCATCCCGCGCTTGGGCGGTTTCGAACTCACCGCCGAAGGCCAGGTGACCCAATCCCAGGTCGACGCTGCCAATGCGCAAGCGGCCAACGCTCAGGCCAGCGGCGGCGGCTCAGGCTTCTCCACCAGCAGCCTGCTGACCGGCTTGCTGATCGGCAACATGCTTAGCAACAACCGCAACAGCTACCGTTCGGAACCGGTGTACCGCTATCGCGATGATCGCGGCAACTACGGTAATTCGACGCTCAACCAGCGCGTGTCCAATGGCGCGACCTTTGGCCGTTCCAACCAGGCCCGCTACGGCAGCAGCAATTACACCAGCACGCTGCGCTCTTCACCTAAGTCGAGCTCGGTTTCATCGGCCACCTCTCGCGGCGGCTTCGGCAGCAAAGCCAGCGCACGCAGCGGCTGGGGCGGCGGGTCGAGCAGCTAAGGAAACCGGCCATGAAGAAGATCCAATGCGCAGAGCGTCATGACTGGAAACATACAGCCGAGAGTCTTGGCTTCCTGTTCCATACCATTGACGGCGAACCTTACTGGGACGAAAGCGCGTACTACCAGTTCACGCTCAAGCAAATCGAGCGCGACCTCGAAGACCCGACCGCCGAGCTCCATGACATGTGCATGGACCTCGTCGCCCGCGTGGTCCACAGCGAAGAACTGCTTGAACGCCTGAGCATCCCCGCGCCTTTCTACGACATGATCCGAACCTCATGGCTCGAAGGTCACCCGCACCTGTACGGGCGCATGGACTTCTCCTACAACGGCAGCGGGCCCGCCAAGTTGCTGGAGCTCAACTACGACACCCCCACCAGCCTCTATGAAGCAGCCGCGTTTCAGTGGGGCTGGCTGGAACAATGCATCGAGCGCGGCCTGCTGCCCAAGCACGCCGACCAGTTCAATAGCATCGACACCAAACTGCACCAGGCCTTCGCCCAACTGCAGGTCAAACAGCCGTTCTACTTCGCCTCGATGAAAGACTCCATCGAAGACAAAGGCACCACCGACTACCTGCGTCTGGTTGCCGAAAAAGTCGGCATCGAATCGCGCCACATCGACGTCGAAGACATCGGCCTGACCAGCGAAGGCCGCTTCGTCGACCTTGAAGATCGCTGGATCCCCCACCTGTTCAAACTGCACGCCTGGGAGTTCATCTTCCACGAGCCCTTTGGAGCCGCGATTGCCCAGAGCGACACGCAGTTCTTCGAACCCGCGTGGAAATCGATCCTCTCCAACAAAGGCATCCTGCCGCTGCTGTGGGAATTCAACCAAGGCCACCCCAACCTGCTCGCGTGCCACCTAGACACCGACCCAGGCAAGGCCGTACCAAAAGGTTGGGTGCGCAAACCGTTCTTCTCCCGGGAAGGCGCCAACATCGAACTACAAACCGCCGACGGCCTGATCGTAAAAGAAGACGGCCCCTACACGGATGCGCCATTCATCCTTCAGGAGTTCGCACCGCTGCCAAAATTTGGGGACAGCTACACGCTGATCGGCTCCTGGGTCATTGGCGACCAGGCGGCGGGGATTGGGGTGCGAGAGGACAATAGCTTGATCACCAAGGACTCAAGCCGGTTTCTGCCGCACTTGATCCTGGATTAAGGAAGTTGATCGTTCCCACGCTCCGCTTGATCGTTCCCACGCTCCGCGTGGTAATGCATCCAGTGACGCTCCGCGTCACCCACACGCATCTCAATCTACACCCATAAAAAAGCCTGCCTTTTCAGGCAGGCTCAATACGGAGCATGGCAGTCTTAGCTCTGGCGAGCAGACAGGGCCGAGTAGCTGTTCATCAAATTGCGATAGTTAGGAATCCGCTGGGACAACAGATTCCCCAGCCCTTCGATGTCGTTGCGCCAGTCGCGGTGCAACTCACACGCCACCGAGAACCAGTTCATCAACTGTGCACCGGCCTGTGTCATCCGGCTCCACGCCGCCTGCTGCACCGTGGTGTTGAACGTGCCCGACGCATCCGTCACCACAAACACCTCAAACCCTTCTGCCAGCGCCGACAATGTCGGGAACGCCACACACACATCCGTCACCACACCGGCAATGATGATCTGCTTACGCCCGGTGGCCTTGATCGCCTTGACGAAATCCTCGTTGTCCCAGGCATTGATCTGACCAGGGCGAGCGATATACGGCGCGTCCGGGAACATCTCCTTCAACTCCGGCACCAGCGGGCCGTTAGGGCCTTGCTCGAAACTGGTAGTGAGGATGGTCGGCAAGTTGAAGAACTTGGCCAGGTCAGCCAGGGCCAGCACGTTGTTCTTGAACTCGTTGGGCGAGAAGTCCTGCACCAGGGAGATCAGGCCGGTCTGGTGATCGACCAGCAGAACAATGGCGTCGTCTTTGTTCAAGCGGTTGTAGGTTGCAGTGCTCATGGTTGAATCCTTTTTTGTTTAGGTTGGTTGGGCGTTGCGTTCAACATGGGCACAGATTAATGGGTGGGTGACGAGGGATAAATCGGGTGGGAGGAGTCTTACTGTCAACTCAAGGTGGACAATGGTTAAGGCGCGATTTCAGGCCTCAGGTCGCTGCGCAGAACAGGAATGAATTGTCTGCCTCAATGACATTGATTGAAGGGTGGGCCAGCAGCTGTTGGGTAATTGAACTGTGTTTTACGGGCATTAAAAAGCCGGCTTGTGGCCGGCTTCTCGGGGACTGCCTCAGCTTGTTTTTGACAAACCTCACCAGCCTTCAAATCGCTCAGCCCACATTGCGTCAGGCTGAATAGTAGGGGCATCCGCGGGAACTCCTCCGCTTCGCCGGCAGGAAATCAGCTAAAAGCGACCCCTGCCAAATGTGCGGCGCATGATACCCACATTCACCTCAGTTGCCCACCTCCGGTTCCGATTTAGAGCCTTCCCAGCCCAGCAGGTGTTCATCCAGTGGCACCGGTGGGCGGCGGTTGTTGAGGGTGGACCACCAGAATACCCAGCCGACGATCTTGAAGCTTTGTTCGAAGCGCTCCTCATGGTTGAGGTATTCGTCCGGGTGTTCGCTGGCGTTGTGGCTGCGCATGCGCAGGCCGCCGCCAGGACGGTTGTAGAGGTATTTGATGCGCAGCATGCCGTCGTGTTCGACGGCGTAGATTTCACCGTCGATGATTTGGGTGCGGCCTCGGTCGATGGCGAGGGTGGCGCCTTGTTGGATGATGTCGATCATGCTGTTGTCGACCATGTAGGCGCCTATCGCGCGGTCGGGGTTGACGTTGAGGGTTTCCAAATTGTGCAGGGAGACGCGGATGCGTTCGGTTGAGGTAAAGGTGGGGTGGAGAGGAATCTCCACGTCGGTTTTTTCCGGGCGGCAGGCGGGGCCTGTGAGGTATTTGCCTGTGTCTTCGCGGGTAGTTGCAATCCTTGCGATGGGGCCTTCCAACAGGTAGTTGGCAGGCGGGTGCTTGGGGCCTTTACCGTCGCTTAACCAGCGACTTGAGACGCACAGCAATTCTGCGATCTCGTTGAGTCGGCCCATGGGGACGCCGCGTTTGAACCAGTTGTTCACGTGCTGAGGCGTGACGCCGCGGTTCTTGGCGAAGTCGGAGGCGGAAAGATGAACTTCCCGTAGTAGTGCTTTTAAACGATCACCTGATGTATTCATAAACGCAGAGTTTACTGGCCGGAAAGTCCCATCAAATAAACCATGCGTTGATTTGCAGTTGTAGGATCTGGCTTAGTTATGGCTTGATCTTTCATATGTGCAACTTGGTTAAACGCTGCAACTAAACATTGAACTTGATGTTTAGTCTGGCCCATAAAAAAGCCCCGAATTAACGGGGCTTTTTATTTGCCGTGGCAATGAGGTGCGGGTGTCAGCCTTTGTAGGCAGCAACCGACTTCATGATCTCGGCGCGGGCGGCGTCTGCGTTGCCCCAACCGTCGATCTTCACCCATTTGCCTTTTTCGAGGTCTTTGTAGTTCTCGAAGAAGTGCTTGATCTGTTCCAGCAGCAGTGGCGGCAGGTCGGTGTATTCCTTCACGTCCACATACAGCTGGGACAGCTTGTCGTGTGGCACTGCGATGACTTTGGCATCGCCGCCGCCGTCGTCGGTCATGTTCAGGATGCCGACTGGGCGGGCGCGGATAACCGAGCCTGGGGTGACCGGGTAAGGGGTCACGACCAGCACGTCGAGCGGGTCACCGTCGTCAGCCAGGGTGTTGGGGATGAAACCGTAGTTGGCCGGGTAGAACATCGGGGTGGCCATGAAACGGTCAACGAACAGGCAGTCGCTGTCTTTGTCGATTTCGTATTTGATCGGCGCGTGGTTGGCCGGAATTTCGATGGCGACGTAGATGTCGTTCGGCAGGTCTTTGCCAGCCGGAATCTTGCTGTAGCTCATTGGGCGTTGCCCCCGTTAGTTGGCCATATGACATGGCCGGATTGGCCTAAAAGTGGCGGCGATTATAGGCATATTCTGACGCCGATGCCATGCGCCAAGCGTCGTACGGTCATTCGCCTTGTGGCTGATAACGTGGGTCGCTGGCTTGCAGTTGAGTCAGGCGGGCCAGGGGATCCTGGCGATAAAAGCGGCTGAGTTGGGCGTACACCTGTGGATAACTGTTGACCAGTAAATCCGGGGCGCTGAAGAAATACTCGCTGGTGACGGCAAAGAACTCCGCCGGGTTTTCCGCAGCGTAAGGGTCTATCTCGGTCTCGGCGTCCGGGTTGGCGTCCAACTGGCGGTTGAGGTCATCGAAGGCGCCTTGCATGACGCTGGCCCAGTCCTTCACGCGCATGTCATGGTGCAGAGGCGGCAAGCCGTTGGCGTCGCCGTTGAGCATGTCCAGCTTGTGCGCCAGTTCGTGGATGACCAGGTTGTAGCCTTCCCATTGGCCGCTGGCGAGCACACCAGGCCAGGCGAGAATCACCGGGCCCTGTTGCCAGGCTTCGCCGCTGTGTTCGCCGTCCCATTCGTGCTCCACGCCACTGGCATCGCGATGGCGTTGCGGGCTGAGGAAGTCGTCGGGGTACAGCACGATCTCATGGAAACCCTGGTACCAGTCGAGGTCGCCCAGGTTCATCAGCGGCAATTGCGCCTGGGCGGCGAGCACCAGGCGTTGTTCCTGGTGCAGTTCGACGCCGGGCAGGGCGGTGAGGTGTTTTTCGCTGAGGAACACCACGCAGGCTTCGCGCAGCCACTGGTCTTGCTCCGGCGTGATGCCGTCGAGGAAGGTCAGGTGGTGGCGCACCCGTTGCCAGGTGTCATCGGCAATCGGGTGCTTGGCCAGCAGGCGCCGGCGACGCCAGGCGCTGAGGGACCACACGGGGGGTCAGTGCGGGTTGGCTTCGGAGGACGTGCGGCCAAAGCGGCTGCGCACTACGCCAATAATCATCGGCACCAGTGACAGCAGGATGATGAACACCACCAGCAGCGACAGGTTCTTCTTGATAAAAGGCACGTTGCCGAAGAAGTAACCCAAGGTCACCAGGCCACCGACCCACAGGATGGTGCCCAGTACGCTGAAGCCGAAGAAGCGCGGATACGGCATCTTGGCCACGCCCGCGACGAACGGCGCGAAGGTGCGCAGGATCGGCAGGAAGCGCGCCAGGGTCACGGTCTTGCCGCCGTGCTTGTCGTAGAAGTCGTGGGTTTTTTGCAGGTAGTCGCGGCGGAAGATCTTGGAGTTCGGGTTGCTGAACAAGCGCTCGCCCGCCGTTCGTCCGATCACGTAGTTGGTGCTATCGCCGAGGATGGCCGCCAGCATCAGCAGGCCGGCCAGCAGGACTGGGTCCATACCGCCGCCAGCCGCTACAGCACCGGCGATGAACAGCAAGGAGTCGCCCGGCAGGAAAGGCATGACCACCAGGCCGGTTTCGCAAAAAATCACCAGGAACAGAATGGCGTAGATCCACGGACCGTAATTGGTTACCAGCATGTCGAGGTAGACGTCGAGATGCAGGATAAGGTCGAGCGGGTTGAAATCCATGGATGGCACCTGTGTGAATAGTCCGACTCAGCGGGCTTGTGCGGAAGCTCGGGCAATAAGGCTACAAGTAATTGTCGCGGTTCTTACAACCCTGAAAGGTCGGCATTATACGGATTGAGAGGTGAAAAGCGTGTGGCTTTTGTAGCGGGGAGTGTCGCGAAATTGTGAAGGGGTGAGGCTTCAAGCCAGTCGCCGGATCCAATGTGGGAGCTGGCTTGCCTGCGATAGCGGTGGGTCAGTATGAGAAGTGCTCGCTGACACTCCGCCATCGCAGGCAAGCCAGCTCCCACAAGGATATTGCGGTGTTTGGCTTACCGGTTTTCAGTCTTCGTTGATCGGCAACACGTAGTTTTTGAATTCGGTGTCTTCGCGAAACCCAATCGACTCGTAGGTCTTCTGCGCCACGTCGTTATCGCTGCTGGTCGATACCCGCAGGCGCACCGCGTGGGTGTCCTTGGCCATTTTCTTGGCCGTGCGCATCAGGTTGTCCGCCACCAGTTGCCGGCGCGCATCCTCGGCCACATAGATGTCGTTGAGGATCCACACCCGCTTGAGCGACAGCGAAGAAAAGCTCGGGTACAGCTGGCAAAACCCCAGCAGCCGCTTGTCGTCATCGTCGGCCAGGGCCAGGTAGATCACCGACTCCTTGCGTCGCAGGCGCTTCTCCAGGAAGGCCCGTGACGAGTCCGGGAACGGCAAGGCCCCGTAGAACTCGCGGTATTTGACGAACAACGGGGTCAACAGGTCCAGGTGTTCCAGGGTCGCTTGAGTAATCCGCATGCCAGGCCTCAACTTCCAAATGGGGTATGACCACACGAGCGGCCGTGACTCGATGCTGCCTAATGACGCCAAAAAGCGCAATCGTGCCGCTATCGGTCATCCGCCGGGCTGAGCAGGAAATTGCCTTTCATCAGGTCCGGGTCGTCGGATTCGAGGGTCTGAACCTGCGCCTCATCTTTGAGATTGACCCCCGACAACTGCCGGCGACACGCTTCTCGCATCAAGTACAGCAGGCGATGGGCCGCCATGCCATAACTCAAGCCCTCCAGCCGCACATTGGAGATGCAGTTGCGATAGGCATCGGTGAGGCCGACCTTGGGGTTGTAGGTGAAATACAGGCCCAGGCTGTCCGGCGAGCTGAGCCCCGGCCGTTCGCCGATCAGGATCACCACCATCTTGGCGCCCAGTAGCTGCCCGATTTCATCGGCCACCGCCACGCGGCCTTGCTCCACCAGGATCACCGGTGACAAGGACCAGCCTTCGGCGTGGGTCTGTTCTTCCAGGCGCGCCAGAAACGGTGCTGTATGTTTATGCACGGCCAGTGCCGACAGACCATCGGCCACCACGATGGCCAAGTCCACACCACCGGGCTGGGCCAGGGCGTAGTCGCGCAGCGTTTGCGCCGACTCATCGCTCAGGCGTCGCCCAAGGTCCGGGCGTTGCAGGTAGATGTGCCGGTCCGTGGCGGCGCTGTGCAACAACAGGCTGTCTCGGCCACGTTCGGCCAGTTGGTGGCTGAGCCCGGCGTGATCGAAGGGCAGGTGCACCGCGTCCCGCGCCTGGGCGTGGGCAAACTGGAAGTCCAGTTGGGCGCTGGTGGGAAGGCTGGTGCCGGTGCGGCCCAGGGCAATACGCGCCGGGGTCAGGCGGCGCAGTTCCAGCCACGGGTTGTCAGGCAATTCTGGTTGCACAGTCGGCTCCTTCATCCCAATTGCGCCAAGGCGTGACGAAAGGCCGGTGGCAGGCTGTTGCCAAAGTGCACCTTGCCATCGGCCTGCGTGAAGATGCCCATTTTCGCCAGCCACTGCTCGAACTCCGGCGCCGGTTTTAAACCCAATGTTTGCCGCGCGTACAGAGCGTCGTGGAACGAGGTGGTCTGGTAGTTGAGCATGATGTCGTCGGAGCCGGGGATGCCCATGATGAAGTTGATGCCGGCCACACCGAGCAGGGTCAGCAGGGTGTCCATGTCGTCCTGGTCGGCTTCGGCGTGGTTGGTGTAGCAGATATCGCAACCCATGGGTACGCCGAGCAGTTTGCCGCAGAAGTGGTCTTCCAGGCCGGCGCGGATAATCTGCTTGCCGTTGTACAGGTACTCCGGGCCGATAAAACCGACCACGGTGTTCACCAGAAACGGCTTGAAGTGCCGCGCCACGGCGTAGGCACGGGTTTCACAGGTTTGCTGGTCGACGCCAAAGTGCGCATTGGCCGACAAGGCGCTGCCCTGGCCGGTTTCGAAGTACATCAGGTTCTGGCCCAGGGTGCCGCGCTTGAGGCTCAAGCCAGCGTCGTAACCTTCCTGCAGCACGTTCAGGTTGATCCCGAAACTGGCATTGGCCGCTTCGGTACCGGCAATTGACTGAAACACCAGGTCCAGCGGTACGCCGCGGTTGATCGCTTCGATGGAGGTGGTGACGTGGGTGAGCACGCAGGCCTGGGTGGGGATTTCGTAGCGCTGGATGATCGCGTCCAGCATCTCCAGCATGGCGCAGATTGAGGCGATGCTGTCGGTGGCCGGGTTGATGCCGATCATGGCGTCGCCGTTGCCATATAGCAGACCGTCGAGAATGCTCGCGGCGATGCCGGCCGGTTCGTCGGTGGGGTGGTTGGGCTGCAAGCGCGTGGACAAGCGCCCGCGCAGGCCAAGGGTGCCGCGAAACTGGGTGACCACGCGGATCTTCTGCGCCACCAGCACCAGGTCTTGCACGCGCATGATCTTGGACACGGCCGCGGCCATTTCCGGTGTCAGCCCTGGCGCCAATGCGCGTAGGGTATGTTCATCAGCCGCATCGCTGAGCAGCCAGTCGCGCAGGCCGCCGACGGTGAGGTGGCTGACCGCTGCAAACGCCTGTTTATCGTGGGTGTCGATGATCAGCCGGGTGACTTCATCGCTTTCATAAGGAATCAGTGCTTCTTGCAGGAAGTGCTTGAGCGGGATATTCGCCAGCGCCATCTGCGCCGCCACACGTTCGCCGTCATTCTGGGCGGCGACACCGGCGAGGAAGTCCCCGGAGCGTGCGGGGCTGGCCCTGGCCATCACGTCCTTGAGGCTGTCGAAGCGGTAGGTTTGAGCACCCACCGCGTGGGAAAAGCTTGCCATACAGTGTCTCCTTGATGACGCGGGCCTGGCGTGGGCAAGGCGCCGCGTCGAGGTTTTCGGCAGTTAGTGCAGAGCGGCCTCTGCGGCCTGGATCGCCGCGAATTCCTCTTCCGGCGTGCCCGCTACCAAGTGATGCCGGCTGTAGAAAGCAAAGTAAGCAATTAATACTCCATAGATGATCGCCGCGCCAATCACCACGCGCGGGTCCACCAGAAAGCCCGCCACCACGGCCACGCAAGCCAGTACCAGTGCCACGCCTGAAGTGAAAATGCCCCCCGGCGTGCGGTATGGCCGCTCCATTTTAGGGCGACGGATGCGCAGGGTGATGTGGGCGGCCATCATCAATACGTAGGAAATCGTGGCGCCAAACACCGCCACCAGGATCAGCAAGTCACCCTGGCCGGTCAGCGACAGGCCAAAGCCGATAATCCCGGGGATCACCAGTGCCAATACTGGCGCCTTGCTCTTGTTAGTCTCGGACAATTTGCGCGGCAGGTAACCGGCACGGGACAAGGCAAAGATCTGCCGCGAATAGGCGTAGATAATCGAGAAAAAGCTCGCGATCAAACCGGCCAGGCCGACCAGGTTGACGAAGCTGCCCATCCAGGTGGAACCGCCGTAGGACAACGCCAAGGCTTCAACCAGCGGGTTGCCGGATTTGATCAGCGCGTAAGTCCCTGCACCACCCGGCGCGATCACCAGGATCAGCAGGGCAAAACTGGTCAGCACCACAATCGCGCCGATCAGCCCGCGAGGGAGGTCGCGCTTGGGGTTCTTGGTTTCTTCAGCGGCCAGCGGCACGCCTTCCACCGCCAGGAAAAACCAGATGGCATAAGGGATCGCGGCCCACACGCCGACGTAGCCGAACGGCAGGAAGCTGCTGGCGCCCTTGGCCTCGGTCACGGGTATATCCAGCAGATTGGCGACGTTGAAATGCGGCACCATCGACACCAGGAACACGCCCAGGGCAATCGCGGCGACAGCGGTGATCACGAACATCAGCTTCAAGGCTTCGCCCACACCAAAGATGTGGATGCCGATAAAGATGATGTAGAACGCCAGGTAGATCATCCAGCCGCCAATGCCGAACAACGACTCGCAATAGGCGCCGATAAACACCGCGATGGCGGCGGGGGCGATGGCGTATTCGATAAGGATGGCAGTACCCGTGAGGAACCCGCCCCAAGGGCCGAATGCGCTGCGGGCAAAACCGTAGCCACCGCCAGCAGTGGGGATCATGGAGGACAGCTCGGCCAGGGAAAAGCACATGCACAGGTACATGGTGGCCATCAGCAAAGTGGCGAGGAACATGCCGCCCCAGCCGCCTTGGGCCAGGCCGAAGTTCCAGCCGGCGTAATCGCCGGAAATAACATAGGCGACGCCAAGGCCAACCAGTAGTACCCAGCCGGCGGCGCCTTTTTTCAGTTCGCGTTGTTGAAAATAATCGGTGCCGACTTTTTCGAAGTCGACAGAAGAACCAGTGGGTTCGCTAGGCATGGGAAGTACCTTCCATTCTTATTGTTTTTGACTCGGCGTCTGTGTGCCGAACGAGGTAGCAATTGCGCGTGATATCAAATGTGGGAGCTGGCTTGCCTGCGATAGCGGCCTGTCTGCTACCCCTTATTTGGC
>NZ_JBQEQE010000004.1:0-218742 GCF_052046095.1 Pseudomonas sp. 22072 | reverse complement strand
GCGAAAAACTTGCGAGCGCCTCGGGGAGTCAGGCTGCTCGCGTTATCGTTAACGTTCTTCGCGAGCAAGCTCGCTCCTACAGTGACGGTTGTTGCTTCAGTGGGGTTAGAAAAAACCCAACGGATTAATGTCGTAGCTCACCAGCAAGTTCTTGGTCTGCTGGTAGTGATCCAACATCATCTTGTGGGTTTCACGGCCCACGCCAGACTTCTTGTAACCGCCAAACGCGGCATGCGCCGGGTACAGGTGGTAGCAGTTGGTCCACACGCGGCCGGCCTTGATCGCCCGGCCCATGCGGTAGGCGCGGTTGATGTCGCGGGTCCACAGGCCGGCGCCCAGGCCGAACTCGGTGTCGTTGGCAATCGCCAGGGCTTCGGCTTCATCCTTGAAAGTGGTGATGCTTACCACCGGGCCGAAGATTTCTTCCTGGAACACACGCATGTCGTTGGTGCCCTTGAGCAGGGTCGGCTGGATGTAATAGCCGGTGGCCAGGTCGCCCGTGAGCTTCTCGACCTTGCCGCCGGTGAGCAATTGCGCGCCTTCGCCCTTGGCGATTTCCAGGTAGGACAGGATCTTGTCGAACTGCTGCTCGGACGCTTGGGCGCCGACCATGGTGTCGGTGTCCAGCGGGTCACCACGCTTGATCGACTCGACCTTCTTCATCACCACTTTCATGAAGTCGTCGTAGATCGACTCTTCCACCAGAGCGCGGGAAGGGCAGGTGCACACTTCGCCCTGGTTGAAGAACGCCAGCACCAGGCCTTCGGCGGCTTTTTCGATAAATGCAGGTTCCGCTTTCATGATGTCGGCGAAGAAGACGTTCGGCGACTTGCCGCCCAGCTCGACCGTGGACGGAATGATGTTCTCGGCCGCGGCATGCATGATGTGCGAGCCCACAGGCGTTGAACCGGTAAAGGCGATCTTGGCGATGCGCTTGCTGGTGGCAAGGGCTTCGCCAGCTTCCTTGCCGAAACCGTGCACCACGTTCAGCACGCCCGGTGGCAGCAAGTCGCCGATCAGCTCCATCAGCACGCTGATGCCCAGCGGCGTTTGCTCGGCTGGCTTGAGCACCACGCAGTTACCGGCGGCCAGGGCCGGTGCGAGTTTCCACGCGGCCATCAGCAGCGGGAAGTTCCACGGGATGATCTGGCCAACCACACCCAGCGGTTCGTGGAAGTGGTAGGCGGCGGTGAGTTCGTTGATTTCCGCGCTGCTGCCTTCCTGGGCGCGGATGCAGCCAGCGAAGTAGCGGAAGTGGTCGGCGGCCAGGGGGATGTCGGCGTTGAGGGTTTCACGCACGGCCTTGCCGTTGTCCCAGGTTTCGGTGATGGCCAGCAGTTCGAGGTTTTGCTCGATACGGTCGGCGATTTTCAGCAGTACCAGCGAGCGGTCCTGGGCGCTGGTTTTGCCCCAGGCGTCTGCGGCTGCGTGGGCGGCGTCCAGTGCTTTGTCGATGTCTTTGGCAGTGGAGCGCGGGAAGTCGGCGATGGGCTTGCCGTTGACCGGCGAGGTGTTGGAGAAATAGTTGCCATCGACCGGCGCCACGAATTCGCCGCCGATGTAGTTGCCGTATTTGGCCTTGAACGAAACGATGGCGCCTTCGGTACCGGGGTGTGCATAACGCATGGTGGGCATCTCCTGCTTTTATGTTTATTGGAGTACAGCGCTGCGAGCGCGTTATAAAGCGTAGAGCAAAGGTCGGGCCATCGCCGTGCGGGCCAGCAGAATCAAGAGGTTGGGCTTTGTTGCAAGGCTTTGCCGTGACGGGAGTGATACAGGCAAGGTGACAGTTTGTGCCATAAACGATACAGCCTGTGACCGGTGGGTCGGGCCGGGATTGCAATGGCCGGATGGCTGGGGGATGCTGGGCGTTCTCACGCAGGGAGAATAATAAGAATATGCATAACGATCATTTCAGTCGCCATGCCCAGCAAGTCTTGACCGTCACCCGTGGCCAAGAGCTTTCCCAAGGGCCTGGCAGCGACCCGTCCATCGCCCGTTCCTGGCTGCGCTGCGTGGAGGATTACCACCTCGACCCGGCGCTGACCATCGCGCCCACCGTGCTCGAGCACGGGCGCCTGCTGGAAAGTCGCGAACGCCTGCGCCAAGTGCTGCACATCGCCGGCAGCGAAATGAACAGCCTGCACCAGCAACTCTCCGGCGCCGGTCATGCGGTGCTGCTCACCGATGCGCGTGGGGTGATCCTCAACTGTGTCACCGCGCCGTCCGAGCGCAAGATCTTCGAGCGCGCCGGCTTATGGCTGGGCGCTGACTGGAGCGAAGCCTGCGAAGGCACCAACGGTATCGGCACCTGCCTGGTGGAACGGCAGTCGTTGACGATCCACCGTGACGAGCATTTTCGCGGCCGTCATACCGGGCTGACCTGTTCGGCCAGCCCGGTGTTCGACCCTCATGGTGAATTGCTGGCGGTGCTGGATGTGTCCTCGGCCCGCGAAGCCGTGTCGCGCCAGAGCCAGTTCCACACCATGGCGCTGGTGAACCTGTCGGCCAAGATGATCGAAAGTTGCTACTTCCTGCGCCACTTCGAACACCACTGGCTGCTGCGTTTTCACCTGCAGGCCGAGTCGGTCGGGTTATTCAGCGAAGGCTTGCTGGCGTTCGATGGTGAAGGGCGCATTTGTGCGGTCAACCAGAGCGCTCTGAACCTGTTGGGGCAGCTACGCGGCGGCTTGGTGGGCCAGCCGGTGGAAGCATTTTTCGACTGCTCCCTGGATCAGTTGCTGGGGCGGGCCAGCGCGAATGCCACGGCCAGTTGGCCGCTGTGCACCCGCGATGGCCGGCCTTTGTTTGCAGCGCTGCGAGGCCAGCCGCGCAGTGTGCCTGTACCCATCATCAAGCCGCAGGCGCCACGGCCTTTGGGTATCTGCGTGGGCGACCCGGCGTTGCAAAATGAGCTACGCAAAGCCTCGCGAGTGTTCGAGCGCGACGTGCCCTTGCTGATCAACGGCGAAACCGGCTGCGGTAAAGAAGCTTTCGCCAAGGCCGTGCATCAGGGCAGCCAGCGGGGCGATAAGGCCTTTGTTGCGCTGAACTGTGCGGCGATTCCAGAAAACCTGATCGAGAGCGAACTGTTTGGCTATCGCGCCGGCAGTTTCACCGGCGCCCTTAAAGAAGGCATGCGCGGCAAACTGCAACAGGCCGACGGCGGCACGCTGTTTCTCGACGAAATCGGCGACATGCCACTGGCGTTGCAAACCCGCCTGTTACGGGTGCTGGAGGATCGCCTGGTGGTGCCTATCGGCGGCGAACCTCAAGCGGTGAACGTGCGCATCATCAGCGCCACGCACCGAAATTTGCTGGAGCGCGTGGCCGATGGCAGCTTTCGCGAAGACCTGTATTACCGCTTGAACGGCTTGGAAGTGGCCCTGCCGCCGTTGCGCGAACGCAGTGACAAGTCGCAACTGTTGGACTTCCTCCTGGCCCAGGAAGCGGGCACCGAGCAGGTGATGCTGGACGAGCCTGCGCGCCAGGCTCTGTTGGCATTCCACTGGCCCGGCAACCTGCGGCAGTTGCGTACGGTGTTGCGCACGGTAGTGGCGCTCTGTGAGGGCGGGCGAGTCGGTCTTGAAGACTTGCCGGCACTGATTCGCCAAGCGCAGCCGCAAGGGGCGAGGGTGGATGCGCCATGCGTCTCGCCGCTGGAGAACGCCGAGCGCCAGGCATTGCTCAACGCGTTGGCGCAGCAGCGCTGGCATATGAGCCATGTGGCTGAACAGTTGGGGGTCAGTCGCAATACGCTGTACCGCAAGTTACGCAAACATGGCATTTCACGGGACGCCATGCAGTAAGGGGCGCTGTCGGAGTAACCTGGTTATTGCGAACCGCTCGTTTTTTGTCTCACGCTCTACCTTGAAAGCCGCTGAGCTTAAAAACGCCGGCAGCGCGGTTTAAGACCTTCCTTGTGCCGGATCCTACCGGCGAGCGTTTCGTGCTCAGCTAAAGCGTGCGAACTTTCCCACCCTACGCTAACCTGCCTCGATGTTTACGAGGTCGACTATGCACATTCATATTCTGGGTATCTGCGGTACGTTCATGGGTTCGATGGCGGTTCTGGCCAAAGAGCTGGGCCATCACGTAACAGGCTCCGATGCCAATGTTTATCCACCCATGAGCACGCAGCTACAGGCGCAAGGGATTGAGCTGACCCAAGGTTACGACCCTTCGCAATTCGACCCGGTGCCGGACCTGGTCGTCATCGGCAACGCCATGTCTCGCGGCAACCCGGCGGTGGAATACGTACTGAACAAAGGCTTGCCTTACGTCTCCGGCCCCCAGTGGCTGGCGGACCATGTGCTGCAGGGCCGTTGGGTCCTGGCAGTGGCGGGCACTCACGGCAAGACCACCACCAGCAGCATGCTGGCCTGGGTGCTGGAGCATGCAGGCATGAGCCCGGGTTTCCTGATTGGCGGTGTGCCGCAGAACTTCTCGGTATCGGCGCGCCTGGGCCAGACCCCGTTTTTTGTGATCGAGGCCGATGAATACGACAGCGCCTTTTTCGACAAGCGCTCCAAGTTCGTCCATTACCGCCCACGCACAGCGATCCTGAATAACCTTGAGTTCGATCACGCGGATATCTTCCCCGATCTGCCGGCGATTGAGCGCCAGTTCCACCACTTGGTGCGCACTATCCCAAGTGAGGGCCTTGTTATTCATCCCACCACCGAGCCTGCGTTGCAGCGTGTGATCGACATGGGCTGCTGGACCCCGGTGCAAACTACCGGCGCGGACGGGCAGTGGCAGGCGAGGTTGCTCAGCGAAGACGGTTCGCGGTTTGAAGTGCTGTTCGAAGGCCAGCCCCAAGGCATCGTCGATTGGGGCATGACCGGCCAACACAACGTGGCCAACGCTTTGGTGAGCCTGGCTGCCGCTCGGCATGTTGGCGTGGTGCCAGCCATGGGCATTGCCGCCTTGAGCGCGTTCAAGAGTGTGAAGCGGCGCATGGAGAAAGTCGCTGAAGTAAATGGAATTACCATCTACGACGACTTTGCCCACCACCCGACCGCAATTGCCACAACCCTGGATGGCCTGCGCAAGCGCGTCGGCGATGCGCAGATCATTGCCATCGTCGAGCCGCGCTCCAACTCCATGAAGCTGGGCGCGCACCGTGATGGCCTGCCCGAGAGCGTCAACGATGCCGACCAGGTGGTGTGGTATGCGCCGGCCAACCTCGGCTGGGATTTGCCCGCGATTGCTGCGCTATGCACCGTGCCCTCCACAGTCTGCGATTCGTTGGAAGGCATCATTGAGCATGTGAAATCCTTGGCCCAGCCCGGCACCCACGTGGTGGTCATGAGCAACGGTGGCTTTGGCGGCCTGCACGGCAAGCTGGCCGAGGCACTGAAATGAGCGGGCCGGAACGCATCACACTGGCGATGACCGGCGCATCCGGTGCGCCCTACGGCTTGCGCCTGCTCGACTGCCTGGTGCGTGAAGACCGTGAGGTGCATTTTCTGATCTCCAAGGCGGCGCAATTGGTGCTGGCGACTGAGACCGATGTCGCGCTCCCTTCCAAGGTGCAGATGATGCAGGCATTCCTCACCGAGTACACCGGCGCAGCGGCGGGGCAGATCAAGGTTTACGGCAAAGAGGACTGGATGTCGCCGGTAGCCTCAGGCTCCGGTGCGCCAGCGGCGATGGTGGTGGTGCCGTGTTCCACCGGCACCTTGTCGGCGATTGCCACAGGCGCCTGCAACAACCTGATCGAAAGGGCGGCGGACGTGACCTTGAAGGAGCGCCGCCAGTTGATCCTGGTGCCGCGCGAAGCGCCGTATTCGAGCATTCACCTGGAGCACATGCTCAAGTTGTCGAACATGGGCGTGACCATCCTGCCCGCGTCGCCTGGTTTCTATCACCAGCCACAGACCATCGATGACCTGGTGGACTTTGTGGTGGCGCGCATTCTCAACCTGTTGAACATTCCCCAGGACATGCTGCCGCGTTGGGGCGAGCACCATCTGGGCGGCGATGAATAAAGCACTGCTGCTATTGATGGCGCTGCAACTCACCGGCTGTGCCACCGCGCGTACTCTGGATGCCGCGCAACCGGGCGCCCCGGTGGTGTATGCCGGCACACGCCTGGATCTGTACGCGATCAATGGCGGCTGCTGCGCCAAGGACCGCTTTGGTGCCGAGGCCCCGAGCTATCCCCATCTCGACCTGCCGGCCAGCGCGTTGCTCGATACCTTATTGTTGCCACTGTCGGTGTTGACGGTGCTGGGGGTTGGCTTCAACGCCACGGGCGGCCTGTAGATAGGATGTGGATCGTTCCCACGCGCGTTGGATTGGATCGTTCCCACGCTCCGCGTGGGAATGCAGTCGGGGACGCTCCGCGTCCCAAGCATGACGCAGAGCGTCATAACCGGCGTTCCCACGCAGAGCGTGGGAGCGATCAGTACAAGCGCTGCAGCATTACTTACCGAGCTTGCGCAACTCGTCCGATTCCACCACCCGCACGCCATCCTGTTCTTCCAGCGCCAGGCGCCACATGGCGCGGGCCAGTTCGCAGACTTCAATACCGTGGTACTTACCGGGAATCAGCCGTGACAGCGGCCCGGCCAACTGCTCGGCCAGGCGCGGTTCCAACCGCTCCCCCAGCAGCAGCGATGGACGTACGATGGTCAACTGCGGCCAGTCTTGCGCTCTCAGCGCCAGTTCCATTTCCCCCTTGACCCGGTTGTAGAACACCGAGGATTTCGGGTCGGCGCCAATCGCACTAATCACGATCAGATGCCGCGCGCCCAGTTCCCGTGCGCGCTTGGCGAAGGCCACCACCATGTCCAGGTCGACCGCACGGAACGCCGCTTCCGAGCCGGCCTTTTTGATCGTGGTGCCCAGGCAGCAGAAGGCAATATCCACGCGGCCGCTCAGTTGCGGCAGGAACACCGCCGGGTCGCCCACCGGGTTTTCCAGGCGTGGATGTTCAGCCAATGGTTTGCGGCTCGGTGCCAGCACGCGGGTCACGGTGGGTTCGTTGAGCAGGCGGTCGAGCAGGTGTTCGCCAGTGAGGCCGGAAGCCCCGGCCAGCAAGATATGCTGCGGTGTCAGGTACATGGTGTTTCCCCCTTGTTACACGTTACAGCTTAGTTGCCTTTGGCTTCCTTGCTATTCATTGAGACGCTTTCGAGCGCCTTTCGTGCCTGCTGTTTACGTAATAATTGCCAATGGGCGATCACGCCTTTAGGGGCCCAGATCTGCGGTTCGGAGGCTTCGAAGTTGTCCGCCTGTTCGCGTTCGGCCACGTGCAGTTGCGCCAGTTTGAAGGCGTGTTGCAAATCATCCGTCTGGTTGAAAGCTTGTGCGAAAAGGGCATCACCGAAGTAGGTGAAGTCTGCTTCTTCCGAGCAGCCGAATGACACGCGGTCTGCACGGGAGGCGGTCATGATCAGGGTGCGCTCATCTTTGAGCGCCGGTATGAAACCGCCGGAGTAACACGCGGAGATCACGATGACCTTGTCGCGGTTTTTCAGCGGTGCGAGCACGGCGGCCAGCTCGTCGGCGGGCAGGTCGGCCAGTTCCATGCGCGGTTGGTCGAGCACCAGCTCATGCTCATGGGTGCCATGGCTGGTCATGTAAATGAACACCAGGTCTTCCGGTCCGGTCCGTTCGGCCAGGGTTTGCACCGAGCGGCGCAGGCTTTCGCGGGTGGCCAGGGGGCGGTCGGCGATATGGTCGCGGTGGTTGACCAGGCGCACCTGCCCGCGCGCGCCGAAGCGGGTGGCGAGCAGGTTGCTGACGTAATCGGCCTCGCGCAGGAACACGCTTTGCTTGCCGTCGCCCGCCAGCACCAACGTGTATAGCTCGACGGCCGGAGTGGACGCGGGCACTGTCGCCAGGGCGTCATCGAGCAAGCGGCCTTGAGCCAGTATGCCGGTCTCCAGAGGGTCCGGCAGCAGCTTGCCCTCGGCGTCGCGCACGCGCAGGCCGTTGACCCAGGTGCCGGACTGCACGGTGCCGTCGGTGAGTACCAGGGTGCCACGGCCTTGATAGTTGTCGCTGTCGAAGCCACCGATATAGAAACTGCCATCGGTGAGGTTCAGGCGCCCTTCGCCGGTAAAGCGCCAGTCACTGAACTGGCCGACATAGTGGCTGCCATCGACCCCGATCAATTCGCCTTTGCCGGTCAGCGCGCCTTCCTTGAACTGGCCGATCCACACATCACCGTCGGCGTTCTCGTAGCGGCCTTTACCGTTGAGCTGGTTCTGCTTGAATTGGCCGACATAGATATCGCCTTCGGCGCTATTGAAAGTGCCATTGCCTTCCAGTTGTCCATCGACAAAGCGGCCGCTGAACTGGTTGCCGCTGTCGTCATTGCGCTGGCCTTCGCCATTGGGCTTGCCGTGGGCGAACTGGCCCTGGTACTGACTGCCGTCGGCCAGTTCCAGGCGGCCGAGGCCTGAGTACTGGTCGTCCTGGAATTCGCCGCGATAAGTCATCTGCCCTTCTTTGAGGGTGCCTTCGCCGTTGCGTCGGCCGTTCTTGAAACCGCCCACGTAGCTGCTGCCCGAGGTGGTCAGGCTACCCTGGCCGTCAAACAGGCCCTGCTTGAATTCACCTTTATAGACTTCGCCATTGCTGCCATGCCATTCGCCCTGGCCGTGCCACTGGCCTTTGTCGAACTGGCCGGCGTACCAACTGCCATTGGGGTAGTCCACACGGCCTTGGCCTTGCAGCAAACCGTTGACCACATCGCCACGGTAGCGGCCGCCATCGGGCAAGCGCGCATCGGGCGGCAACAGCGATTCGCCGTCTCCGCAAGCGGTGAGCAACAGGGCAAGGGCAAGGGGAGCGAGTGGGCGCATAGCGGGATCCGGATAATTGAGCGCCGAGTATGCCGTAGCCGGGGTGCCGAACCTAGTGGTCTATGCGCAGGATCCATCACCTGTAGGAGCGGGCTTGCCCGCGAAAACTCACAGGCGCCGCATTTGTTCAGCAAGCACGCGTTATCGCTGACGACCTTCGCGAGCAAGCTCGCTCCTACAGTGGGGGTGTGGCGATCATACGAAGCAGAGTGACAGCGACTCGGCAATATAGGCCGGCTTCTCCTGACCTTCGATTTCCAGGGTGGCGGTGGCCTTGAACAGCCATTGGCCCGGTTTTTTCTCGGTGACGTCAGTGAGGGTGACGTTCAGCCGCACCTTGGAGTTTACTTTCACCGGCTGGATAAAGCGCACGCTGTCCAGGCCGTAGTTGACGGCCATCTTCAAGCCTTCGGGCATGATCAGGATGTCTTCCATCAGCTTGGGCATCAGCGACAGTGACAGGAACCCGTGGGCGATGGTGCTGCCGAACGGGGTTTGCGCCGCCTTGACCGGGTCGACGTGGATGAACTGATGATCGCCGGTGGCTTCCGCGAACAGGTTGATACGCGCCTGGTCGATGGTGAGCCATTCGGAACGTCCCAGTTCCTTGCCGACGTAATCTTTGAGCTGCGCTACGGGTACATAGGGCATTGCGTCTCTCCTTGGTTCATCACTTATGTGCCCGTTGATAAGGGGCGTTTTTATGGGTTACAGAGAACCAATGTAGATCATCATGGGCAATCAGCCTGGTCAACCCAACATGCTTTTGGCGAATGCCGGAGCATAGGGCGGGCATGCTTATAATGCGCGCGAGTTTTGAGGGGGAGAGCGGGATGCTGTTACGTGGCCTGACCTGGCTGGTGCTGTTTCAACTGATCGGCACGGCGATCAATCATTTACTGGTGCCGGTACTGCCGGGGCCGATCATCGGCTTGTTGCTGATGCTGGGCTTTCTGGTCTGGCGCGGTGAAGTCGGCGAGCCCCTGAGCCTGGCGGCCGGCAGCCTGTTGCGTTACCTGCCACTGCTGCTGGTGCCGCCGGCCGTGGGAGTGATGGTGTATGCCAAGGACATCGTGGCGGATTTCTGGGCCATCGTCGGGGCGTTGGTGTTGTCGCTGGTGATCGCCATGGGCTTTGTCGGTGTGCTGATGCAGCAGATGGTCAAGCGCAAGGAGAAGGACCAATGATCCTCGACTGGCAGGGCGCCTGGACGGCGGTCATTCATCACCCGCTGTTCGGTATCGGTATCACCCTGGGTGCCTATCAGCTGGTGCTGGCGGGGTTCGAGAAAACCCGCTGGATCTTCCTGCAGCCGGTGCTGGTGTCGATGTTGCTGGTGATCGGCGTGCTGCTCACCTGCGGGCTGAGCTACGCCGAATACCGCAAGAGCACCGAGATCATGGGCATCCTGCTGGGGCCTGCGACCGTGGCCCTGGCGGTGCCGCTTTATCTGAACCTGCGACGGATTCGCCAATTGTTCTGGCCGATATTTACTACGCTGGTGGTAGGCGGAGTATTGGCTACCGGCCTTTGTGTGGCGTTGGGATGGTGGTTCGGGGCCGAGCACAGGGTGCTGATGACCATGGCGCCCAAGTCGGTCACCTCGCCGATTGCCATGCTGGTGGCCGAACAGATCGGCGGCGTGGCGGCCTTGGCGGCGGTGTTTGTATTGATCACTGGGGTGGTCGGCGCGATGATCGGTCCAGCGCTCTTGTCGCGCCTGGGTGTACGCAGCCCCGAAGCGCGCGGCATGGCCCTGGGCATGACCGCCCACGCTGTCGGCACCTCGGTGGCCCTGCAGGAAAGCGAAGAATGCGGCGCCTTCGCGGCGCTGGCCATGAGTTTGATGGGCGTGGCCACGGCGGTGTTCCTGCCGTTGGCGGTGTCGGTCATTGTTTAACCCAGGTTTTAAGGAAGCCGTTATGAGTCTGGCGCTATTCCCCCTCAACACTGTGCTGTTCCCGGGCTGCACCCTCGACTTGCAGATATTTGAGGCGCGCTACCTGGACATGATCGGCCGTTGCATGAAAAAGGGCGAAGGCTTTGGTGTGGTGTGCATCCTGGATGGCTCGGAAGTGGGCACGGCCCCTGACGGTTATGCGCTTGTCGGTTGTGAGGCGCTGATTCGTGACTTCAAACAGCAGGACAACGGCCTGCTGGGCATTCGCGTCGAAGGTGGCCGTCGTTTCCGCGTGCGTGAGGCCGGCGTGCAGAAAGACCAGTTGCTGGTGGCCGATGTGCAATGGCTGCAAGAATTGCCGGACCAGCCGCTGGGCGAAGAGGACGCGGACTTGCTGGCGTTGCTTGAGGCCTTGGCCGAACACCCGATGGTTGCCTCGCTGGACATGGGCGGCCAGGCCGAAGGCCAGCAAGCCCTGAGCAATCAGTTGGCCTATCTGCTTCCATTTAACGAGGCCGACAAGATCGACTTGCTGCAACTGGACGACCCAGGGCAACGCCTGGATGCGATCCAGCTGTTGCTCGATGAATTGCAGGGCGAGCTGTTCACCTGAGATTCGGATTTGCCTGACAGAGCTTTCAGACTTTGCTCGGTCGCCTCCACTGCGCCGCCTGCACTATTTTCCGATCGCGCAACAATGATCGGAGATAACCATGATTCGGCTGACCCCCTCGGAACAAGTCGCGTGGGACGCTTATTTTGTCAGCGTGACCACGCAATTACTCCAGCAGGAAGCCACGCGGGGCGCGGAGTACATCGCCGAGCGCGCCGCCGAAGTGGCCGATGAGATGCTGCTGGAGCGCCGCGAACGTTGCGTTGAACGGCGCAGCGCCTCCGTGGACTGGATCGGCCCGGCCAAGGGTCAATAGGCGTACCTGAGCAGGGCGTGGGGCGTGCCGGTAAAGGCGATGAAACCGAGCACGGCGACCACGGCGGGCAGCACCAGCCACCAGGCTTTTTGCGACATGGCTGGCAATGGGCTGCGGTGCTCGATTGCCGTCAGGCTGAACGCACACACGGTCATTGCCAGCAAGGTGCCGGCCAGGATGTCCGTGGGCCAATGGGCGCCCAGGTACACCCGCGACAAGGCAATGAACGCCGCGGGAATGCAGCCCAGCAGCATCCAGGTCAGGCGCAGCCGCGTAGGTTGGCCGCGACCGGCCAATACCGCGAGCGCCAGGAAGAAGGCAAAGGCCCCGGAGGCATGGCCGCTGGGCATGCTGAAGCTGGTCAGCGGGTCCGTTAGGATTTCCGGGCGGCCACGGGCGAAAAACAGCTTGGTGCCGGTGTTAATCACTGCCGCGCCAGCGAGGGTGGCGCCGACAAATACGGCGTGGCGCCACTGCCGTGCCAACAGCAACAGGCCAGTGAACACGGCGCTGGCGAAAAACATCTTCTTGAACTCACCCAGTTGGGTGACCCGCACCATCACCTCGTCCAGCCACGGGCTGCGATGTTCCTGCACCAGTGCGCTCAGGCCCTGGTCGAAGTCATTGAGATGGGGGTAGCCGATAAACAGCGCGATCAACAACACCAGGCTGGCGCAACCAATCCACAAGGTGGTGCGCCGATGCCCGCGCCAACTGCTGTTCAAACTCATCCCCAGCAGTACCGCCAGGCACGCCGCGATAATCGCCGCTTCCGGCCAGAAGCCTTCCGGCAAGGGCAGACGGAACGCGGCGCCGGCAGCCCAGCCCGGCAGCAGATAGGCCACGGTCCAACCCGCTGCGGCAATGATGCTCACAGCGGCAAAGCGCGGGAAGGGCATGTCGCACATGCCGGCGACCATGGGCAGCATGGGACGCAATGGGCCGATGAAGCGCCCGACCAACAAGCTGGCGATTCCGTACTTGTGGAAGTAGGTTTCTGCGCCGTTCATCCATTCAGGATGCTGGCGCAGGCCGGGCAGGCGCCGGATGTTCTGATGGAAATGGCGGCCCAGGTAATAGGAAACGCCGTCGCCCAATAAGCCGCCGAGGAAGCCCAGCAGCAGGGTTTCACTCAAAGGCAGCGCACCGCTGCCAGCCAACGCGGCGATTGCAAACAGCAATACCGTGCCTGGCACGATCAACCCGGCAATCGCCAGGCATTCCACACACGCGACAATAAACACCGCCGCTGCCAGCCATTGTGGGTTGAGGGTCAACCAGCCGGTGATGCTATCGAGCCATTGGCCCATACAATCCACTCCATGCATACAAAACAGAATTTGAGACGGTGAAATTCAACTGTGGGAGCTGGCTTGCCGGCGATGGCTGCGGCATGGCCAGCATTGAAGTTGCCTGACACACCGCTATCGCAGGCAAGCCAGCTGCCACATGGGATGTGTCGCGCGTTAAATCAAAAAATAATCCCGGCCTTCGACCTGCCCCCGACGCAGCGGGTTCCGCGTGCAATAAGGCGCATAGCCAGCATCGACGAAACGGTACATCAAGTGCTCATCGCGCCCGCTGGGAATGCCCAGGCGCGTGGTCTGGATAATCTGCGTGGGCACCTGGCCCACGTCTTCGACATACAGCAGTTCCTGATCGAAGCGCTTGGCATCCCACATCGGCACTTTCAGGCCCAGTGCCTTGCACAGCAGCGTCTGGCCTGCACACAGCTTCTGCGAGGGGCGTGGGCTGCCGTCGGGATTGGGGTTGTTCAACAGCATCTGCGCCAGGCTCGCCGCCCCGGAAATTTCGTCGACCCAGGGATAGGCCGATTTGATCAGCACGGCATTGCCCGGGCCGTGGGCGCTGAAGTTCAACGAATCACCGCCACGGGCGTAGTACATGTAGATATGGCCACCATCCAGAAACAAAGCCTTACGCTTTTCTGTGTAGCCGAGTGAGGCGTGGCTGCCTTTTTCGGCCACGTAATAGGCTTCGGTTTCAATAATTCGCGCCGAAAGCCAGAGATCGCCCACACGATGACGAATGACTTTTCCGAGTAATTCACGCGCAAGCAGTTGGGCATCGCGGTCGAAGAAGCTATCGGGCAGCGGGCTGGCGGGGAGCAGCGGGGGAAAGTCGGGCATGGCGGTCAAGGGTTGATACGGCTAAATGTGACCGAATCATAACAACTCTCACCTTAATTACGGCTGAACCTGGGGTTTTTACAGTTCATTTCGACCATCCGCCCCTCACCGCTGTCAGTCGGGCGGCGTCACAGCTATAATCTGCCGCTTTCCTCTTTGCCAAGACTCCCTGACCATGACTGAGTCCGTTCTTGACTACATGACCCGCCTGGGTCGCGCTGCCCGGCAGGCCTCGCGGTTGATCGCCCGTGCGAGCACCGCGCAGAAGAACCGTGCGCTGCTGGCGGCTGCGGATGCTCTGGATGCTTCGCGCTCCGAGTTGACCGCCGCCAACGAGCTGGACCTGGCCAATGGGCGCGCTAACGGCCTGGAGCCAGCCCTGCTGGACCGCCTGGCGCTGACCCCGGCACGTATCGACGACATGATCGAAGGCCTGCGTCAGGTGGCCAAGCTGCCTGACCCCATCGGTGAAATTCGCGACATGCGCTACCTGCCGTCCGGCATCCAGGTGGGCAAGATGCGCGTGCCCCTGGGCGTGATCGGCATCATCTATGAGTCGCGTCCGAACGTGACCATCGACGCCGCGAGCCTGTGCCTCAAGTCTGGCAACGCCACTATCCTGCGTGGCGGTTCCGAAGCGATCAATTCCAACCGCGCCATCGCCGCCTGCATCCAGCAGGGCCTGGCCGTGGCCGAGTTGCCGGCTGAAGTGGTGCAAGTAGTGGAAACCACCGACCGTGCTGCCGTGGGCGCGCTGATCACCATGCCGGAATTCGTCGACGTGATCGTGCCGCGGGGTGGCAAGAGCCTGATCGAGCGCGTCAGCCGCGATGCCAAGGTGCCAGTTATCAAGCACCTGGACGGCGTCTGCCATGTGTTCATCGACATCGCCGCCGACCTCGACAAGGCGATTCGCATTGCCGACAACGCCAAGACCCACCGCTACGCGCCGTGCAACACCATGGAAACCCTGCTGGTGCACGCTGGCATTGCCGAGCGCGTGCTGCCGCCGCTGGCCGCCATCTACCGTGACAAATCGGTAGAGCTGCGCGGTTGCGAGCGCACCCGTGCGCTGCTGGGTGCGGACGTCATCGAGGCGACCGAGCAGGACTGGTACACCGAGTACACGGCCCCGATCCTGTCGATCCGCATCGTCGACGATCTGGACCAGGCCATCGAACACATCAATACCTATGGCTCCAAGCACACCGACGCCATCGTTTCCGAGCATTTCAGCGATGCCCGGCGTTTCCTCAACGAAGTGGATTCCGCTTCGGTGATGGTCAACGCCTCGACGCGTTTTGCCGACGGCTTCGAGTACGGCCTGGGGGCTGAGATCGGTATTTCCACCGACAAGCTCCACGCACGCGGCCCGGTGGGCCTCGAAGGGCTGACCAGTGAGAAGTACGTGGTGTTTGGCGACGGTCATGTGCGCACTTGATGACTAAACGCATCGGGCTGCTCGGCGGTACTTTCGACCCCGTGCACATCGGCCATTTGCGCAGTGCCCTCGAAGTCGCGGATGCCCTTGCGCTGGATGAGCTGCGCCTGCTGCCCAATTTCCGGCCGCCCCATCGCGACACGCCGCAGGTGGCCGCCGAGCAACGCCTGGAAATGGTGCGTGTTGCCGTGGAAGGTATATCGCCGCTGGTGGTGGACGATCGCGAACTCAAGCGCGATAAACCGTCCTACACTATCGACACCCTGGAGCTGATGCGCGCCGAATTGGCCGCGGATGACCCACTGTTTCTGCTTTTGGGCTGGGACGCATTTTGCGGCCTGCCCTCTTGGCACCGCTGGGAGGAACTCCTCCAGCATTGCCACATCCTGGTTTTGCAACGCCCGGATGCCGACAGCGAACCGCCGGATGCCTTGCGCAACCTGCTGGCCGCGCGGTCGGTAAGTGACCCCTTGGCCCTGACCGGGCCGAACGGGAATATTGCATTCGTCTGGCAGACCCCGCTTGCGGTGTCCGCCACCCAGATCCGTCAACTGCTGGCCAGCGGGAAGTCGGTACGTTTCCTGGTGCCTGACGCGGTCCTGGCCTACATCGATGCGCACGGGCTTTACCGTGCGTCGAACTGAAAAGGCGCGCTTGAACGCACGAATCGTGCAGCAAGCGCCCGAACATACGAGCAAAACGAGTTTTATATGACGAACAAAGACGTAAGCAAAGTTAAGCGCAAAGGCACCTTCAAAAGCGCGCCGCTGCCGGTTGAAGCCCATGTCGGCCCGGAATTGGCTGGCGAAGAGCTGGTGAAAGTCGCCGTGGCTGCCCTGGAAGACGTTAAAGCCCAGGACATCCAGGTGCTGGACGTGCGCGACAAGCAGAGCATCACCGACTTCATGATCATCGCCACCGGTACCTCCAACCGCCAGATCGGCGCGATGCTGGACAAGGTTCGCGAAGCCGTCAAAGCCCAGGGCGTCAAGCCACTGGGTGAAGAAGGCAAGGGCGACAGCGACTGGGTGCTACTGGACATGGACGATGTGATCGTTCACATGATGACCTCCAATGCTCGCCAGTTCTACGACCTGGAACGTCTGTGGAAAGGCGCCGAGCAGAGCCGTGCCGCCGATGGCAAGCACCACAGCCCGGAAGTGGGCCACGCGCACTTCGACAAGCTCAACAAAGACCAGGAATAAGGAACGGCTGTGCGCCTGCGTCTGATCGCTGTCGGTTCACGCATGCCCAAGTGGGTGGAAGAAGGCTGGCACGAATATGCCAAGCGTCTGCCCGCTGAGCTGTCGCTTGAGCTGGTGGAAATACCGCTCAATACCCGGGGCAAGAACGCCGACGTGGCGCGCTTTATCCGTCAGGAAGGCGAAGCCATGCTGGCCAAAGTCGGCCCCAATGAGCGCATCGTCACCCTTGAAGTGCACGGCAAGCCCTGGAGCACCGAGCAACTGGCGGTGGAACTGGATCGCTGGCGCCTGGATTCGCGCACGGTCAATTTCATGGTCGGCGGCCCGGAAGGGCTGGCGCCGGAAGTCTGTGCGCGGGCCGATCAGCGTTGGTCGCTGTCGGCGCTGACATTGCCACACCCGTTGGTAAGGATTCTGATCGGTGAACAGCTGTATCGCGCCTGGACAGTCCTGTCCGGGCACCCTTACCACAAATAGTCTGCGCCGCCCCCGATGACCCAGCCGATCCGCATCAAGGACCACGAGAAAGACGCACGTCTGGTACGCGCGCGGGTGGTGTTCGGTGCTGTCTTGGTGGTGGTGCTGATGTGCGTGCTGATTGCGCGGCTGTATTTCCTCCAGGTGATCCAGTACGACTATCACTCCACGCTGTCGGAAAACAACCGGGTGCATGTGCAGCCGATTCCCCCGACCCGTGGGCTGATTTTCGACCGCAATGGCGTAGTGGTTGCCGATAACCGGCCCAGCTTCAGCCTGAGCATGACCCGTGAACGCTCCGGCGACTGGAAGCAGGTCCTGGATGTCATCGTCGAGGTGCTGCAACTGACGCCGGAAGACCGGGCCGTCTTCGAGAAGCGCATGCGGCAGGGGCGCCGGCCGTTCGAGCCGGTGCCGATCCTGTTCGAGCTGACCGAAGAGCAGATCGCCCGTATTGCGGTGAACCAGTTCCGCCTGCCGGGTGTGGAAGTGGTGGCGCAGTTGGTGCGGCATTACCCGCAAGGGCCGCACTTTGCCCACTCCGTTGGCTACATGGGGCGGATCAACGAGAAAGAGCTGAAAACCCTCGACCCGATCAACTACAGCGGCACCCATCACATCGGCAAAACCGGTATCGAGCGCTTCTACGAGGCCGAGTTGCATGGCCAGGTAGGTAACGAGGAAGTCGAGACCAATGCGCGTGGTCGCGTATTGCGCGTGCTCAAGCGCACCGATCCGGTGCCGGGCAAGGACATTGTCCTGAGCCTGGACATTAAGTTGCAGGAAGCTGCCGAGATGGCTCTGGGCGGTCGGCGGGGTGCCGTAGTGGCGCTGGACCCGAAGACTGGCGAAGTGCTGGCGATGGTCAGCCAGCCCAGCTTCGACCCCAACCCCTTTGTGACTGGCATCAGCTTCAAGGCCTACGCCGAGCTGCGTGATTCCATCGACCGGCCACTGTTCAACCGTGTGTTGCGCGGCCTGTACCCGCCGGGCTCGACCATCAAGCCGGCGGTGGCGATTGCCGGCCTGGATGCTGGCGTGGTCACGGCCTCAAGCCGGGTGTACGACCCTGGCTACTACATGCTGCCCAACTACGACCACAAGTACCGTAACTGGAACCGCTCCGGTGACGGCTATGTCGACCTGGACACCGCGATCATGCGCTCCAACGACACCTATTTTTACGACCTGGCCCATAAACTGGGAATTGATCGGCTGTCTGCCTACATGGGCAAGTTCGGCCTCGGTCAGAAAGTCTCCCTGGACATGTTCGAAGAATCCCCCGGCCTGATGCCGTCGCGGGAGTGGAAGCGTGCGACCCGCCGCCAGGCGTGGTTCCCCGGCGAAACCCTGATCCTGGGTATCGGCCAGGGCTATATGCAGGCCACTCCGCTGCAACTGGCCCAGGCCACGGCGCTGGTGGCGAACAAAGGCGTGTGGAACCGACCGCATCTGGCCAGGACCATCGAAGGCGAAAAGCCGGTGGACGACAATCCGATTCCTGACATTGTGCTGCGTGACCCGTCCGATTGGGCCAAGGTCAACCACGGCATGCAGCAGGTGATGCACGGCGCTCGCGGCACTGCGCGCAAAGCGGCAATTGGCGCTCAATACCGCATTGCCGGCAAAAGTGGTACCGCCCAAGTGGTCGCGATCAAACAAGGCGAAAAGTATGACCGCTCCAAGGTGCAGGAGCGCCACCGCGACCACGCCTTGTTTGTCGGCTTTGCCCCGGCGGAAGACCCAAAAATCGTGGTGGCAGTGATGGTCGAGAACGGCGAGTCCGGCTCCGGCGTCGCGGCCCCAGTGGTACGCCAGGTGATGGACGCCTGGCTGCTGGCCGACGATGGCCGGCTCAAGCCCGAGTATGGCGGCCCCCCTTCAAGCCCCGAGGTTACGGCCCGTGAAGAGTAATTTTGACCGCATCCTCTCCAGCGAAGATGTGATGCGTCGCCGTGCGACGTTGCTGCAACGCATGCACATTGATGGCCCCCTTCTGATCCTGCTGCTGACCCTGGCGGCCGGCAGCCTTTTTGTACTGTATTCGGCCAGCGGCAAGAACTGGGACCTGCTGATCAAGCAGGCGTCCTCGTTTGGCCTGGGCCTGCTGTCGATGGTGGTGATCGCCCAGTTGGAGCCGCGTTTCATGGCGCGCTGGGTGCCCTTGGGGTATGTCGCCGGCGTGTTGTTGCTGGTGGTGGTGGACGTCATGGGCCACAACGCCATGGGGGCCACACGCTGGATCAACATCCCCGGGGTGATTCGCTTCCAGCCGTCGGAATTCATGAAGATCCTGATGCCCGCCACCATTGCCTGGTACCTGTCCAAGCGCACCTTGCCGCCGCAGCTCAAGCACGTGGCGATCAGCCTGATCCTGATCGGTGTGCCCTTTGTGTTGATCGTGCGCCAGCCGGACCTTGGCACCTCGTTATTGATCCTCGCCGGTGGCGCGTTCGTATTGTTCATGGGCGGCCTGCGCTGGCGCTGGATCCTCAGCGTGCTGGCAGCCGCCGTGCCCGTGGCCGTGGCCATGTGGTTCTTCTTCATGCACGACTACCAGAAGCAACGGATCCTGACGTTCCTCGACCCGGAGAGCGACCCGCTGGGTACTGGCTGGAACATCATCCAATCCAAGGCGGCCATCGGTTCCGGCGGGGTATTTGGCAAGGGATGGTTGCTGGGCACCCAGTCTCACCTGGACTTCTTGCCCGAGAGCCACACCGACTTCATCATCGCGGTGATGGGCGAAGAGTTCGGCCTGGTGGGCATTTGCGCGTTGTTGCTGATTTATCTGCTGTTGATTGGTCGCGGCCTGGTGATCACTGCCCAGGCGCAGACGCTGTTCGGCAAATTGCTCGCCGGCAGCCTGACCATGACTTTTTTTGTTTATGTTTTCGTCAACATCGGTATGGTCAGTGGCCTGCTGCCGGTGGTTGGGGTGCCGTTGCCATTCATTAGCTACGGCGGAACTTCGCTGGTGACATTGCTGTCAGCGTTTGGGGTTTTGATGTCGATTCATACGCATCGCAAGTGGATCGCACAGGTTTGAATAAGGTGAAGATGTCAATGCAAGTAATGCGCGGCTGGGCGACTCGGCATGCGACCTGGATGGGCCTGATCGGGCTGCTGGGTGCAACGCAAGAGGCGCAGGCCGGTGACTACGATGGCTCTCCCCAGGTTGCCGAATTTGTCGGTGAGCTGACCCGCGACTACGGTTTTGCCGGTGAGCAACTGATGGGCGTGTTTCGCGAAGCCCAGAAAAAGCAGGCGATCCTCGACGCCATCTCCCGGCCCGCCGAACGCGTCAAGCAGTGGAAGGACTATCGCCCGATGTTCCTCACTGATGCGCGCATCGCCCGCGGCGTGGATTTCTGGCGCCAGCACGAGGCGGTACTGGCCCGCGCCGAGCAGGAGTACGGCGTGCCGGCGCAGGTGATCGTCTCGATCATCGGCATCGAAACCTTCTACGGGCGCAACACCGGCAGCTACCGGGTGATCGATGCCTTGTCGACACTGGGCTTCGATTACCCGCCCCGCGCCGAGTTCTTCCGCAAGGAACTGCGCGAATTCCTGTTGCTGGCCCGCGAAGAGCAGGTCGACCCGCTGAGCCTCAAGGGCTCCTACGCCGGGGCGATGGGCTTGCCGCAGTTCATGCCGAGCAGCTTTCGCGCCTATGCGGTGGATTTCGACGGTGACGGGCACATCAATATCTGGAGCAACCCCGACGATGCCATCGGCAGCGTAGCCAGCTACTTCAAGCGCCACGGCTGGGTCGCCGGCGAGCCGGTGGTTATCCGCGCCGATGTCACGGGCGAGCGCGCCGACGAGGGCCTGACCCAAGGTATCGAACCGGTCAAGACCGTCGGGGAGTTGCGAGCGCTGGGCTGGTCGAGTCAGAATGCGCCACGCGACGACATGCCGGTGACGGCATTCCGCCTGGAAGGCGCAAATGGCCCTGAATACTGGATGGGCCTGAAGAATTTCTACGCAATCACGCGTTATAACCGCAGTGTGATGTACGCCATGGCCGTGCATCAGCTGTCAGATGAGCTGGTTCAAGCACGGGGCAACAAGTAATGCGGGTATCGCCGTTCAAAAAACCGCTCAAGCTGGTGGCGTTCGCCGCGTTGTCCTTGTTGGTAGCCAGTTGCTCCACCACCCCTAACCGTGCGCCGGCCAAGAAGGCGGGCGGTGCGGTGGTACGTGCCCAGCCGGGCCTGGACATCAACCGCGCGCACAAAGACGGCGCGCCGTGGTGGGATGTGGATGTGTCGAAAATCCCGGACGCCACGCCGACCCTGCACACCGGCCCGTACAAGGCCAACCCCTATACCGTGCTGGGCAAGAATTACTTCCCGCTGCAGGAATCCAAGACTTACGTGCAGTCAGGCACCGCGTCCTGGTACGGCACCAAGTTCCATGGCCAGAACACCGCCAACGGCGAAGTGTATGACCTGTATGGCATGAGCGCGGCCCACAAGACCCTGCCGCTGCCCAGCTATGTGCGCGTGACCAACCTGGACAACAATCGCACCGTGATCCTGCGGGTCAATGATCGTGGGCCGTTCTATTCGGACCGGATCATCGACTTGTCCTACGCGGCCGCCAAGAAACTCGGTTATGCCGAAACCGGCACCGCACGGGTCAAGGTCGAAGGCATCGATCCGGCGCAGTATTGGGCCCAGCGTGGCAAACCCGCGCCGTTGATGCTCAACGAACCGCCAACCCCGCAACCGCAAGTGACGGCCTCCACCGGCAAGATCGAGCAATGGACCCCGCCACCTGCCCAGCATGCGCCTGATACCGTGGTGGTACCTCACGTGGCAGCGGGCGCCTCCATGGCCGGTGGGCAATACCTGCAGGTCGGCGCTTTCGCCAACCCGGATGCGGCAGAACTGTTAAGGTCCAAGCTCAGCGGCATGGTCAGCGCGCCGGTCTTCATCAGTTCCATCGTGCGTAACCAGCAAACCTTGCACCGTGTACGCATGGGCCCTATCGGCTCGCCGAGCGAAGTGGCACAAGTGCAGAACAGCGTGCGTCTGGCCAATCTGGGGCAACCCAGCGTGGTCACCGCAGAATAAGCAGTAACGGATTGATGGCTCAGACGCGCATGCGCGCTTGAACCCTGGTTGTTGGCTCGTTGAACAATAAAAACCCAGGGGCAAGGGGTGAGCGGGCAACCGAACACGTGACAGTCTGGAAGCGGGCTGTCTGAATAGTTTTGCCCGCGAGGGCAAGTTTCCATAAGCAATTTCGAGAGACGGATGAACATCACCACCTTAGCCAAACGTACGTGCCTGCTTATCTCGCTGATCATCACCCCAGCCGCCTGGGCGGTTGAAATGGTGCCGGCCTCCCCGCAACTGGCCGCCAAGTCGTGGGTCCTCATGGACGCCGCCAGTGGCAACGTGCTGGTCGAAAACGGCGGTGATGTACGCCTGCCGCCTGCCAGCCTGACCAAGCTGATGACTGCCTACATCGCGACCCTGGAAATCCGTCGCGGCCAGATCGGCGAAAACGACCCGGTTACCGTCAGCGAAAACGCCTGGCGTACCGGTGGTTCGCGGATGTTCATCAAGGTGGGTTCGCAAGTCACCGTGAGCGACCTGCTGCACGGCATTATCATCCAGTCCGGTAACGACGCCAGCGTCGCCCTGGCCGAGCACATCGCCGGCAGCGAAGACGCCTTCGCCGACATGATGAACAAAACCGCCGGTGAGCTGGGCATGACCAACAGCCACTTCATGAACCCGACCGGCCTGCCGAACCCAGAGCACTATTCGTCGGCTCATGACATGGCGATCCTGGCGCGCGCCATCATCCGCGTTGACCCGGTGCACTATGCGATCTACTCCCAGAAGGAATTCTTCTGGAACAACATCAAGCAGCCTAACCGCAACCTGTTGCTGTGGCGTGACAAGACCGTCGATGGCCTGAAGACCGGCCACACCGACGAAGCCGGCTACTGCATGGTGTCGTCCGCCGTACGTGATGGCCAGCGCCTGATCGCCGTGGTATTCGGCACCAACAGCGAGCAGGCCCGTGCGGCCGAGACGCAAAAACTGCTGACTTACGGCTTCCGCTTCTTCGAAACCCAGACCTTCTACCAGAAGGGTGCTGAGCTGGCGACCGCGCCGGTGTGGAAGGGCGCGACGTCGCAAGTCAAGGCCGGCCTGGCCGACGACCTGACCCTGACCATGCCTAAAGGCCAGCTGAAAAAGCTCGCCGCCAGCATGACCCTGAACCCGCAATTGGTTGCGCCAATCGCCAAGGGTGATGTGATCGGCAAGGTCGAAGTCAAGCTGGACGACAAGGTGGTGCACAGCGCCGACCTGATCGCGCTGGATGCTGTCGAGGAAGGTGGTATCTTCCGCCGCGTATGGGATAGCATCCGTCTATTCTTCTACGGCTTGTTCAACTGATTGTGTGCACCTGCAAAGCCCCGCGTTGATCCAACGCGGGGCTTTGCCCGTCGCCACGGCTTAGCGCTTACGAGGCTGTTCTGCCATGACCGATAAAGACGTAGAAGTAAAGGCGCCAAAGATCGAATTTCCTGTGACGGATTATCCCGTCAAGGTGATCAGCGATACCGGTGTCGGCCGCAAGGACAAGATTCTCGAGATCGTCAGGAAGCACGCGACGATCAACGACAACCGCGTGGACGAGCGCCAAAGCTCCACCGGCAAGTACACCACGATCCAGTTGCACATCGTTGCGACCGATCAAGACCAGCTCTACAACATCAACAGCGAACTGCGAGCCACCGGCTTCGTGCATATGGTGCTGTGATGTCGCAAGTCCTGGGCTTTCGCGAGCTCGGCCGGATGGCATACGAGCCGGTCTGGCATGCCATGCAGCGCTTTACCAATGAGCGCGGCACTTTGGCCCCGGATGAAATCTGGCTGGTAGAACACCCGCCGGTATTCACCCAGGGCCAGGCCGGCAAGGCCGAACACTTGCTGCTGCCGGGTGATATTCCGGTGGTGCAGGTCGACCGAGGGGGTCAAGTGACTTACCATGGGCCCGGTCAACTGGTGGCTTACCTGCTGCTGGACGTGCGCAAGCTGGGGTTTGGCGTGCGCGACCTGGTCAGCCGCATGGAGACGTGCCTGATCGAGCTGTTGGCCAGTTACGGCGTGACCGCCGTGGCCAAGCCCGATGCACCGGGTGTATACGTGGATGGCGCGAAAATCGCCTCCCTGGGGCTGCGCATTCGCCACGGTTGTTCCTTTCATGGCCTGGCCTTGAATGTGGACATGGACCTGGCGCCGTTCCGACGGATCAACCCGTGCGGTTACGCCGGGCTTGCGATGACCCAGTTGAGTGACCATGCAACATCCATAGAATTTGCCGAGGTAAGTGCCCGGCTGCGCGCGCAGCTCGTCAAACACCTCGACTATGCAGAGCAGACGACCCTGACGGGCGGAATCGATTGATATGACTACTGATGTTGTGCAAACCATGATCCCGACGCTGGACATCACTGAGCGTCCAGCCCCGGCCCCGCGTGCCAAGGTGGAAGCCGGCGTCAAGCTGCGCGGCGCCGAGAAGGTTGCACGCATCCCGGTCAAGATCATCCCGACCACCGAACTGCCGAAGAAACCTGACTGGATTCGCGTGCGCATCCCGGTTTCGCCGGAAGTCGACCGTATCAAGTCGCTGCTGCGCAAACACAAGTTGCACAGCGTATGCGAAGAAGCCTCCTGCCCGAACCTGGGCGAGTGCTTCTCTGGCGGCACCGCCACGTTCATGATCATGGGTGACATCTGCACCCGTCGCTGCCCGTTCTGCGACGTCGGCCACGGCCGTCCGAAGCCGTTGGACGTCAATGAGCCAGAAAGCCTGGCCATCGCCATCGCCGACCTGAAGCTCAAGTATGTGGTGATCACCTCGGTAGACCGCGACGACCTGCGTGACGGTGGTGCCCAGCACTTTGCCGACTGCATCCGCGAGATCCGCAAGCTGTCGCCGAACGTGATGCTCGAAACCCTGGTGCCGGACTACCGTGGCCGGATGGACGTCGCCCTGGACATCACCGCTGCCGAGCCGCCGGATGTGTTCAACCACAACCTGGAAACCGTGCCGCGCCTGTACAAGGCGGCGCGCCCGGGTTCGGACTACCAGTGGTCGCTGACCCTGCTGCAGAAATTCAAGCAGATGATGCCGCACATCCCGACCAAGTCCGGCTTGATGCTGGGCCTGGGTGAAACCGACGAAGAAGTCATCGAAGTCATGAAGCGCATGCGCGAACACGACATCGACATGCTGACCCTGGGCCAGTACCTGCAACCGTCCCGCAGCCACTTGCCGGTGCAGCGTTTCGTGCACCCGGACACCTTCGCCTGGTTCGCCGAGGAAGGCTACAAGATGGGCTTCAAGAACGTGGCCTCGGGCCCGTTGGTGCGGTCTTCGTACCACGCCGATGAGCAGGCCAAGCTGGTCAAGGCGAGCCTGGTTTCGTAAGCCGCTCCAGAATCAATGTGAAATGCGGGCTTGTGTGGGAGCTGGCTTGCCTGCGATAGCATCACCTCGGTGTCACTGATACACCGAGNCAAGCCAGCTCCCACATTTCGTTCTGCGTCATATAGGGAGAACCATGGATGACCGCCGCCGTACCTGCACTGCGCCCCGAAGGCACCCTCGGCCTGATCGCCCCCGCCGGCCCCGCCGCGCTGGATGTTGAAAAAGCCCGGCAATGGATGCGTGCCCGTGGCTACGACCTGCACATTTTCCCTGGTGTGCACGAGCGCGACGGCTACCTGGCCGGTAGCGATGAAGTGCGCCTGCGCGATTTGCATGCCGCCTTCGCCAACCCCGACATCGATGCCATCCTCTGCCTGCGTGGCGGCTATGGCACGCCCCGTTTGCTCGATGCGCTGGACTTTGACCTGCTGCGCGCCAACCCCAAGCCGTTTGTGGGCTACAGCGATATCACCGCCTTGCACCTGGCCATCAACCGCTATGCGGGCTTTGTGACGTTCCATGGCCCGATGCTCAATGCCGACCTGCTCGGTGGCAAACAGCCGCCCACCGAATCCTCTTTGTTCAGCCTGCTGCGTGGCCAACGGGGCGCCGGCAGTGTGCTGCCGCACCCGATGGCCTACCCGTTGATCACAATCGAGCCCGGTGTGGCTTGTGGGCGCTTGCTGGGCGGTAACTTGTCGATGATCGCCGCAGTCATGGGCACGCCGTACGAAATAGACGCTGACGGCATCATCCTGTTTATCGAAGACGTCAACGAACCGCTCTATCGCATCGACCGATTGCTGACTCACCTGCGATTGGCTGGCAAGCTGGCCCAGGTCGCCGGTGTGCTGGTAGGGGATGTGGCCGGTGTGGATAGCGCGGCGTTGGCGCATCTGCTGAAGCAGACCTTTGAGCCGCTGTGCATTCCAGTGCTGGCAGGCTGGCGCAGTGGGCATTGCGACCCGAACCTGACATTGCCGATGGGCGCCTTGGTGCGCCTGGATGCGGGGGAGCAGCGGGTGGTGTTGGAGCAGGATGTAGTGTTCAAGGCCTGATCGTTCCCACGCTCTGCGTGGGAATTCCTCCAGTGACGCTCTGCGTCACCCTCTTCAGTCGCCGACGCGGAGCGTCCAAGGCAGCGCTCCCACGCAGAGCGTGGGAGCGATCACTTCAGCGGTTCTGCAGCGACTCCAGCAACTTCACCGTCGGATACCCATCCGCCGGCCAGCCCAACGCCTGCTGTGCAGCCCGAATCGCCTTGCGCGTGTTGGCGCCAATAATCCCGTCGGCATTACCCGCGTCATACCCTTTGGCGCTGAGCGCCGTCTGCAGGTCAATGCGTTGCGAACGGCTCAGCGGCAGCTCATCCTTTGGCCAACTGCCCCGAATCACACCGCCACCGCCAAACCGCTCGGACAGCAAGCCAACCGCCAGTGCATAAGACGACGAATTGTTGTACTTGAGGATCGCGCGGAAGTTATCCAGCACCAGGAACGCCGGGCCACGGTAGCCGGCCGGCAGCAGCAGGGCGGCGGACAGCTGGTCGACATTGGCCGGCAGGCTCACGCCAGGCGGCAGTTGGATGCCCAGTTGCAGCCATTGCGCCACGGTCTTGCGCACGCCGCCATCGGCCAGGCTGTAGTCGAAGCCCGACGGCAGCGGCTGTACCTCAACGCCCCACGGCTGGCCTTTCTGCCACCCCGAGCTTTGCAGGTAATGCGCGGTGGAGGCGAGGGCGTCGGACGGGCTGTTCCAGATATCGCGGCGACCGTCACCGTCGAAGTCCACGGCATGGGTGTTGTAGGTGGTCGGGATGAACTGGGTCTGGCCCATCGCCCCGGCCCAGGAACCTTTCATCTGGTCGGCCTGAATATCGCCATGCTGGATGATCTGCAGCGCTGCCAGCAACTGCGCTTGCGCAAAGGCCGGACGACGTCCTTCATAGGCGAGGGTGGCCAAGGAGCGGATCACCGAGTTATTGCCCTGGAAAGCGCCGAAGTTACTCTCCATGCCCCACACCGAGACCAGCGCCTGGCGGTCGACGCCATAGCGTTGCTCGATGCTTTGCAGAATATCGGCGTACTTGACCAGCAGTGCCTGGCCATTGCGCACGCGCACCGGCGACAGTGCTCCGTCGAGGTATTCCCACACCGGGCGGGAAAATTCCGGTTGGCTGCGGTCGGCGCGAATCACCGCCATATCAGGTGTGACGCCGGCAAAAGCGTTATCGAACACGGCCGCAGTGATCCCGGCCTGCAGCGCTTGCGCACGGAAGCCAGCTTGCCATTCGGCAAAGGTCTGGGTCGGCTGGATATCGAGATTGTCCACCGCCAACGGGGCCACCACGGCAGGCGCGATAGCCGGGGCCGTCTGGAGCTTGGGCAGGGGTTGAGCGTCCGCAGCGGTAGGTTTTTCGGCGCAGGCGACGAGCAGAATGAGGCTGGAGGCAGCGATCAATTGGCGCAGGTGCCAATGACGAGAAAGACGAGAGGGCATGCACAGGTCCAGGGGTTACAAATCAGGTACAGACCTTATCATGCCAGAGGGGCGCTTGCCTTCAGGCAGCCAGAAAGTAAGAAGCCTCCCAGCTATTAGACTGGAAGGCTTCGCGGCGGTAGCTGCCTTTGCCCTTGCCGGCGCGTTCCTGACGGCTGCGGAACAGTGGCTGGGCGATGATGGATTTGGCTTTGTTGGGGCCATGCTTGGATGGCTTTTTGCTCATGATGGATTCTCTCGCTTGGGGGTGGAATGCAGCGGTGCAAATCATCTGCCGAAGTGGGCCGGCTGTAAAGCCCGTCGATAGGTGGGAAATGTCGCAAATAAGCAGTGGGCAGAGTCAATGTGGGAGCTGGCTTGCCTGCGATGGCGGTGGGTCAGNGGGCACTGATACACCGCCATCGCAGGCAAGCCAGCTCCCACAGGGTTTTGTGCTGTTGTACAGAAGGGTTTATTCGGCAGGCAACGCCAGGCGCTGGCCGGCCATCAACAGCGACAGACGGCTCAGGCTCATCCACGGCGAGCCGGCCGCCTGGCCTTTGATCTGTGCATCGATGCGCTGCGCTTCCAGCAACAGTTGCGCCCAGCGTTGCGCCGAGTGCCGTTGCAGGGCTTTGCTCATCAGGGGTTTGCGCTTGTCCCACACCGGTGGCCGGGCCTGGCTGAAGCATTTGTCCAGCGGTGTGCCCTGGCTGTATTGCAGCGCAATGTTCGCCAACACGCGCAGCTCACGGGCCAGGGCCCAGAGAATCACCGGGGGTTCCACCCCTTCGCCGCGCAGGCCTTCAAGCATGCGCAGGGCGTGGGCGGGCTCGCCGTTGAGGATGGCGTCCACCAGGCCGAACACATCAAAGCGCGCGCTATCGGCCACTGCGCCTTGCACGGTTTCGACGGTGATCTGCCCGTCTTCGGCCATCAGCTTGAGCTTTTCGATCTCCTGGGCGGCGGCAAGCAGGTTGCCCTCGACCCGAGCGGCGATCAGCTCCACGGCATCCTGTGTCGCTGCGAGCCCTGATTGCGACAGGCGCTGACGAATCCACTGCGGCAACTGGTTGCTGTCCACTGGCCAGATCTGAATGAACTGAGTCTGTGGACCTTCAACCAGGGCCTTGCCCCACTTGGTTTTCTGCGCGCTGCCGTCGAGCTTGGGCAGGCTGATCAACAGCACGGTGTCTTCGGCAGGGCGCGAGCAGTATTCCATCAAGGCCGCCGCGCCTTTATCGCCCGGCTTGCCCGAGGGCAGGCGCAGTTCCAGCAGGCGTTTCTCGGCAAACAGCGACATGCTCGCGCCGGCTTGCAGCAGGGTGCCCCAGTCGAAACTGGCGTCGGCGCTGAACACCTGGCGTTCATCGAACCCTTGCTGGCGCGCGGCAGTGCGGATAGCGTCGGCCGCTTCCTGGCACAGCAGCGGGTCGTCGCCGCTGACGATGTACACAGGCGCAAGGCCACCTTGCAGGTGCTTGGCGAGTTGGGCGGGGGCAAGTTTCATAGGCGGGGCGAACGGGGCGCCAGGGGCGCCCCGTCTGGCTTACTCGACAGGGACTTCAACAGGCGACTGTTTCGGTGTGTTGTCTTCATATTCCTGCGCGGCTTTCAGGGCGTCGGCGTCAGCCTTGGCCTTGTTGTCGGCCACTTGCTGCAGCTCAGCCAGTTTTTCCGGGGTGAGCATTTGCAGGCGAGTCATCATGCGCTGGATCAGCTCACGACGCATTTCCTTGCGCACCTGGATGGTCTCGGAGTCTGAACCCACCAGGTTGTTGCCATCGTGGCTCACCACTTTCTGCACCTGGATCTTGTCACCCATCAACGGCAACTGATCACGGCCTTGTATTTCGAACATCAGCGCTGTGTTCAGCTCGACGTCGGACGCACGGCCAGCGCTGGCGTAGCTGATATTGCGCTGGGTTTCTCGCTCATCCGTCAGGATCAGTTTGTAGGTCGCGCCGTTGTACACGTGCACACCGCTGTTTTCCAGGGTCTGGCGCAGCTGGGTGACGGTTTCGCCGTAGGCGTTGCGGGCGCTGACGTCGAGTTCCTTGAGCGACAGCTCATTGGTGCCGGTGCCGCGCAGCTGGAAGCCGCAAGCGCTCAACAGCACGGCAAGGCCCATAACCAGCAGATTGCGTTTGATCATTTTGTTGCTCCCCTTGAAACCAGGTGGGCCTTCTCGGGCCCTAAAGGTTTAGTTCGGCGTGGGGCCCAAGCCCCGCGCCTGATCCGATTTAGCTGGCGACGATATTGACCAGTTTGCCAGGCACCACGATCACCTTGCGGATGGTCAGGCCTTCGGTAAAGCGCAGCACGTTCTCATTGATACGTGCAGCTGCTTCAACCTCTTCACGGCTGGCGCTGGCCGGCATGTCGATCTGGCCACGCAGTTTACCGTTAACCTGGATGACCAGTTGCAGCGTGTCCTGTACCAGGGCGCTGTCATCCTGCACCGGCCAGGCGGCATCGATGACGGCACCGCTGTGGCCCAGACGGCTCCACAGTTCATGGCTGATGTGCGGCGTGATCGGCGCGAGCAACAGGGTAACTGTTTCCAGGCCTTCCTGGATCAGCGCACGGTCTTGTTCGGTCGCCTGCGAGGCTTTTTCCAACACGTTCATCAGCGTCATCACCTGGGCGATGGCGGTGTTGAATTTGTGGTTCTGCCCAACGTCCTGGCTGGCCTGGCGGATAGCCAGGTGGATGCTGCGGCGGACGGCTTTCTGCTCGTCGTTCAAGGCGCCGATATCCAGCTTGCCCGGCAGACCCTGGCTGACATGAGCGTGGGCCAGGCGCCAGACACGCTTGAGGAAACGGTGCGAGCCTTCGACGCCCGAGTCGGACCATTCGGCGCTCATGTCAGGCGGCGAGGCGAACATCATGAACAGGCGGCAGGTGTCGGCGCCGAACTGATCGATCATCGACTGTGGGTCGACGCCGTTGTTCTTGGACTTGGCCATCTTCTCGGTGCCACCGATTTCCACCGGCAGGCCGTCGGCTTTCAACTTGGCGCTGATGACCTTGGCCTTGCTGTCACGCTCAAGCTCGACATCCGCCGGGTTGAACCAGGTGTAGGCGCCATTGGCTTCGCGGCGATAGTAAGTGTCGGCGATTACCATGCCCTGGGTCAGCAGGTTCTTGAATGGCTCATCGGAGCTCACCAGGCCTTCGTCACGCATCAGCTTGTGGAAGAAGCGCGCGTACAGCAGGTGGAGGATGGCGTGTTCGATGCCACCGATGTACTGATCCACTGGCAACCAATGGTCGGCTGCGGATTTCTCCACCAGGCCGCCTTCATAGTGCGGCGAGGCATAACGAGCGTAATACCACGAGGACTCGACGAAGGTGTCCATGGTGTCGGTTTCACGCTTGGCCGGCGCGCCGCATTTAGGGCAGCTGCACTCGTAGAACTCGGGCATGCGCGCCAACGGCGAGCCAGCACCATCCGGCACCACGTCTTCTGGCAGCACGACCGGCAGTTGGTCTTCCGGTACCGGCACGTCACCGCAGGCTTGGCAGTGGATGATCGGGATCGGGCAACCCCAGTAGCGCTGGCGGCTGATGCCCCAGTCACGCAGACGGAACTGGGTGCGCGAGGCACCGAGGTTTTTCTTGATCAGGGCTACTTCCATGGCGTCGAACGCGCCCTGGAAGTCCAGGCCGTCGAATTCGCCGGAGTTGATCAGCGTGCCGTGCTCGCCGTAGGCGTCTTGCCACGGAGCGGGGTTGGTATCACCCGAGCTGGTGCGCACGACCGACTTGATAGGCAGGCTGTACTTGGTGGCGAATTCGAAATCGCGCTCGTCGTGGGCCGGCACGGCCATGACGGCGCCATCGCCGTAGTGCATCAATACGTAGTTGGCGACCCAAACCGGCAGTTTTTCGCCGGTCAACGGGTGCTCGACGAACAGGCCGGTCGGCAGGCCTTTTTTCTCCTGGGTGGCGACATCGGCTTCGGCCACGCTGCCGCCTTTGCATTCAGCGATGAACGCCTGCAGCTCAGGGTTGTTCTGTGCGGCCTGGGTGGCCAGCGGGTGTTCGGCGGCCACGGCGACGTAGGTCGCGCCCATCAGGGTGTCGGGGCGGGTGGTGAACACCTTGAGTGCGCCGGCTTCGCCGATGGAGTCGACGTTGTACGGGAACTGCACTTCCATGCCCTTGGATTTGCCGATCCAGTTGCGCTGCATGGTCTTGACCTGTTCAGGCCAGCCCGGCAGATCGTCAAGGCTCGACAACAGTTCATCCGCGTAGGCGGTGATCTTGAAGTAGTACATCGGGATTTCGCGCTTTTCGATCAGCGCGCCGGAACGCCAGCCGCGACCGTCGATGACCTGTTCGTTGGCCAGTACGGTCTGGTCGATCGGGTCCCAGTTCACGGTGCCGCTTTTTTTGTAGATCACACCTTTTTCGAACAGGCGCGTGAACAGCCATTGTTCCCAGCGGTAGTAATCCGGCTTGCAGGTGGTGACCTCGCGGGACCAGTCCACCGCCAGGCCCAGGCTGCGCAGCTGGGTCTTCATGTAGGCGATGTTTTCGTAGGTCCACTTGGCGGGCGCCACGTTGTTTTTCATCGCGGCGTTTTCTGCCGGCATGCCGAAGGCGTCCCAACCCATGGGTTGCAACACGTTCTTGCCGAGCATGCGCTGGTAGCGCGAAATCACGTCGCCGATGGTGTAGTTGCGCACGTGCCCCATGTGTAGCTTGCCGCTGGGGTAAGGGAACATCGATAGGCAGTAGTAAGTCTCCTTGCCCGGCTGTTCACTGACTTCAAAGGACTTTTGCTCGTCCCAGAAGGTTTGGGCGGCATTTTCTATTTCACGGGGCTGATATTGTTCGTGCATGGCTACTTTTGAACTGGATAAGGGTGGCCTAATCCTCTTCGGTGCACTGTCCGGGTTGTTCGACACCAAGAAGCGGCGCGTCCGTGCCCAAACCCTGCGGGAAGTGGAGTTACAGGAAGCGCCGTAGCATACATGACCCCACTCTATCGAGGGAAACCCTGATTGCGCGCCAAGGGCCGTCTGTCGCGGCACCGGGCAGGCGCAGCAACGGGGGCTACGCTGTTTAGTGGGGAGCAAGTATTTCTTCAATGAGGTGAGGGGATGGTTGAATCGCAGCGAACTTTAACGAAACCGCAGTTGTATGAAGGATTGATCGACCGTTTGGGTCGGGCATTGGACGCCGCAAGAACCGCAGGCCGATTGCGTGATGAACGGCCTCTGGAGCTGGAGTTGCGAGGCTTGAGCCTGGCGGAGCTTGAATTGATCAAGAACTATCTGGCGTTGAATCACGACCGCGCCTCCCATGGGCAGGCTTCCCCGCCCGCTCATTCGGCCAAGGTCATCTGGCTCAAAGACCTGGCGACCGGCCGCGGGCCAGAGAACTTCCGCTCCGTGCGGTGCAAGTGAGCCCCGCGTTATCCGTTAGCGTTATCAAAATGTTGTCGGTAAGGATTGTTGCAAAACCCCGATGCATCTAGGCTTCGGGCATCTTTGGAGATGCCCGATGCCTTTTCGTTATTTCATTAAACAACTGTTGTTGCCGCCCGGTATTTTTCTGCTGTTGTTGGCGTGTGCCTGGTGGTTTCGCCGCAGCCGTCCGCGCCTGTCGGGCTTGTGCTTTGCCCTCGGGCTGGGCGGAATGTGGTTGATCAGCCTGCCAGTGATGGTGCAATGGGGCGCCCGTGCCCTGGAGACAGAGCCGCCTTTGGCCCGGGAAGACTGGGCTACCCTGGCCCAGCGTGCCGATGCGATTGTGGTGCTGGGCTCGGGGCGCGAGCGTGGAGACATTGCGTGGGGCAGCGACCAGCCCACCGGTATTGGCCTGGAACGTGAGCGTTTTGCCGCGCGGCTGGCCAAGGCATCCGGTTTGCCAGTGCTGACCAGCGGCGGCTTGCACTACGGCACGCCGCCCAGTGAGGCCGAGCTGATGGCCGTGTCGATGCAGGATGACTTCGGTGTCACCGTGCGCTGGAAAGAAGAGCGCAGCCGCACTACCTGGGAAAACGCCCAGATGAGCGCCGAGATTTTGTTGCCGGAAGGCATCAAGCGTGTAGTGGTAGTGACCCAGGCCTGGCACATGCCGCGTTCGGTATGGAGTTTTGAAAAGGCCGGCTTCACCGTGGTGCCGGGGCCGGTGGGCTTTTTGGGTGTCGACCATGGCCGACCGCTGGGTGGCTGGATGCCGGAGGTCAAGGCGGTGTGGCAAAGCGGGCAGTTGATAAATGAAGCGGTGGGGCAGGTGGGGTATCGGTTGTTCTACCGATAGGTGCAACACAGGAGATCAAATGTAGCAGCTGGCTTGCCTGCGATGGCGGTGGGTCAGTGAGCACTCAGGGCACTGATACACCGCCATCGCAGGCAAGCCAGCTCCCACAGGTCAGACCGTTTTGGCCATCCGAGCCGCCAACAGCGCCCAGCCAAAGAGCAGCACACACACAATGATCAACGGCCACGAACGCCATTGCAGGTACGGCGTGAGGTTATGCATCGGCACCACCTCCCCATAGAGAATGCCGCGCTCGAACTGCGGGATCTGCGCGGTGATCTGCCCAAACGGGTTGATCAGCCCGGTCACGCCGTTGTTGGTGGCGCGGATCATCCAGCGGCCAGCCTCCAGCGCACGCATTTGCGCCATTTGCAGGTGCTGCAGCGGGCCGATGGAGCGGCCGAACCAGGTGTCGTTGCTGATAGTCAGCAGCAGGTCGCTCTGGGCCGACAGGCCGGCGGCGAATTCGGGGTACACCACTTCATAGCAAATGAACGGCGCAATCTGATAACCCTTGGCCTGCAGCATGGCCTGGTCAGAAGGGCCGCGGGCGAAGTCCGACATGGGCAGGTCGAAGAAGGCAATCAGCCCGCGCAGCATGTCCTGCAGCGGAACGTACTCGCCAAACGGCACCAGTTTTTGCTTGAGGTAGGTGCCGTCGCCTTCGCCGACCACGGTGATGCCGTTGAAGTAGCGCTTCTGGTGGTGCACTTCCTGGCGAATCGGTACCCCGGTGATCAACGCGCTGTCCCGGTCGGCGGCAAACTTGCCCATCATGCCCAGGTAGCCCTCCACGGACTCCTTGAGCACCGGCACGGCAGTTTCCGGCCAGACCAGCAGGTCGACGCGCTTGGAACTCAGGCTCATGTCGCGGTACAGCGCCAACTGTGCATTGAGCTGGTCCGGGTCCCACTTCATGCTTTGCTCGACGTTGCCCTGAATCGCAGCCACGCTCAGGGGCGCGCCAGACGGCGATGTCCAGGCGTGATGCTTGAGTGCCAGGCCAATCGCCCAGGGCGCAACCAGCAATAACAGGCCCGCGCCGATGGAGGCATTGCGCTTGCTGGCCAGCAGGCGCGGCAGGTTGCACAGCAATGCGGCAGTGAGCGCGAGGGCGAAGGAAATCAGCCACATCCCACCCAATGGCGCGAGGCCGGTCAACGGCCCATCGAGTTGACTGTAACCGGAGTACAACCACGGGAAACCGGTAAGGAACCAGCCACGAAAGGCTTCCTGGCCGACCCACAACGCGGCGAACGTCAATGCATCCGCCAGTGGTGCTTCGTTACGGCGCAACCAGCGCGCCCATAGCCAGGCGGGCAGGGCAAAGAACCAGGCGATGGCGGCGGTGAACAGCAGCATCAGGAACCCCGCCAGCAGCACCGAAGCGCCGCCGAAGTGGTGGATGCTGTAGTAGATCCAACTGGTGCCGGCACCAAACAGGCCGAAGCCGAAACACCAGCCACGGCCCAGGGCCTGGCGGGGTGTCAGCTCCCGCAGGCCGATATAGAACAGGCCGACCGCTACCAGCGCCAACGGCCAGATATCGAACGGCGCCAGCGCCAGGGTTGTGATGGCGCCGGCCACCACGGCCAGCAAGTTACCGGGCCAGCCGGGTGAGGTGAGACGGCGCATGTCAGTCCTTAGCGGGCGATGGGTGTCAAACGGATCAGATGGATACGACGGCTATCAGCATTGAGGATGCGGAAGCGATAGGCGCCGATCTCGGTGGTTTCATTACGCTTGGGCAGGTGCCCGAACGCACTCATCACCAGGCCGCCGACGGTGTCGAACTCATCGTCCGAAAACTCGCTGTCGAAGAACTCGTTGAAGTTTTCGATGGGCGTCAGTGCCTTGATCAGGAAGTCACCGCTGGGCAGCGGCTTGATGTAGCTGTCTTCTTCGACGTCGTGCTCGTCTTCGATGTCGCCGACGATCTGCTCCAGCACGTCCTCGATGGTGACCAGGCCGGCCACGCCGCCGTATTCGTCAATCACAATGGCCATGTGATTGTGGTTGGCGCGGAACTCGCGCAGCAGCACATTCAGGCGCTTGGACTCGGGCACGAAGGTGGCCGGGCGCAGCAGGTCCTTGATGTTGAAGCTGTCGCCATTCTCCTTGAGGATCAACGGCAGCAGGTCCTTGGCCAGCAGGACACCCATGACGTCGTCATGGCTTTCACCGATCACCGGGTAGCGCGAATGCGCCGAGTCGATCACGGCCGGGAGGAATTCCCGTGGGGTCTGGGTCGCCTTGATGCTGATCATCTGCGAGCGCGGGACCATGATGTCACGTACTTGCAGGTCAGCCACCTGGATGGCGCCCTCGACGATGGCCAGCGCTTCGCTGTCCAGCAACTTGTTCTGGTGTGCATCGCGCAGCAGCTCCAAGAGCTCCTGGCGGTTTTTCGGCTCGTGGGCAAAAGCCTGGGTCAGTTTACCCAGCCATGACTTCTGCCCGTTGCTCGATCGGTCTTCGCTCATAGCGATTACTCTAAATCCTTTGATATGACAGTTGAGTGTTGATCAGCTTTCGTCGTCTGCATATGGGTCGCGGTGACCCAGTTCTGCAAGCAACGTTCGTTCCAGTGCTTCCATTTCCTCGGCTTCGTCATCGTCTATATGGTCGTAACCCAAGAGATGCAAGCAGCCGTGGATGACTAGATGGGCCCAATGGGCCTCAAGTTCCTTGCCTTGTTCCGCCGCTTCTCGCTCGACCACCGCGACGCAGATCACCAGGTCGCCCAGCAGCGGGATATCCAGCAATTCGTCGGGCACGTCGGCGGGGAAGGACAGCACGTTGGTCGCGTAGTCTTTCTGGCGCCAGGTGTGGTTCAGCTCACGGCCTTCGGCCTCGTCCACCAGACGAATGGTCAGCTCCGAGTCAGCGGTGCGCTGGCGCAAAGCCAGTTCACACCATTGGCGGAACTGGGCTTCGCTGGGGGCGGGCGCGTCGGTGGCCAGCTGCAGGTCTAGCTCAAGCATCGTGGCGAGCGTCCTTGGCGGGCGCGTCGTCGCGGTGTTCGAAACGCTCATAAGCTTCGACAATGCGCTGCACCAGCGGGTGGCGCACCACGTCCTTGGGCATGAAGTGCGTGAAGCTGATACCCGGCACGTCCTTGAGCACCTCGATCACCTGGCCCAGGCCCGACTTGGTGCCCTTGGGCAGGTCGACCTGGGTGATGTCGCCCGTGATCACGGCAGTGGAGCCGAAACCGATACGGGTGAGGAACATCTTCATCTGCTCGACGGTGGTGTTCTGGCTTTCGTCGAGAATGATGAAGCTGTTGTTGAGCGTACGGCCACGCATGTAGGCCAGCGGGGCGATCTCGATCACCTGGCGCTCGATCAGCTTGGCCACGTATTCAAAACCGAGCATCTCGTACAGCGCATCGTAGAGCGGGCGCAGGTACGGGTCGATCTTCTGGGCCAGGTCGCCGGGCAGGAAACCGAGCTTTTCGCCGGCCTCGACCGCTGGACGCACCAGCAGGATGCGCCGCACTTGCTCGCGCTCCAGGGCGTCGACGGCGCAGGCCACCGCCAGGTAGGTCTTGCCGGTACCGGCCGGGCCGATGCCGAAGTTGATGTCGTTGCCCAGGATTTCCTTGACGTACTTCTGCTGATTCAAGCCGCGTGGGCGAATCATGCCTTTTTTGGTACGCAAGGCCACGCTGGCTTCGGCCACCGGGTTATTGGCCAGGTCTTCCACAGCCGACTCCTGCAGGTACAGGTGCACGGTCTCCGGCGACAGCTCGCTACCCTTGGTTTCGCGGTAAAGACGGCGCAGCAGGTTTTCTGCAGACGTGGTGTGTTGGGGTTCACCAATGAGCTCGAACTGATTGCCGCGGTTGCGGATCTCGATGCTCAGGCGTTGTTCGATCAGGCGCAGGTGCTCGTCGAACTGTCCGCACAGGTTGGCGAAACGGCGAGCCTCAAAAGGCTCGAGGATAAAACGATGGGGTTCTGCTATGGGTGCGTTCAAGGTTGCTTTTAGCCGCCCTTTGGCTGATGAGGTGAGAGAGAGAATAACGCCAGGCGCTGGTGTGCGAAAGCACTTAAATAGCCTGGCCCCACTCTCGATAACCCTGAAGAACCCCTGTGGGAGCTGGCTTGCCTGCGATAGCGGTGGGTCAGTTGGCACATTGGACACTGATACATCGCTATCGCAGGCAAGCAAGCTCCCACATTTTGATCTTCATCCGGTCAGCGAGATCAGTTGATCAACGAGCCACGCAACGAGTGTGGCTGCGCCGCATCAATGTGCACATCGGCAAACTGGCCGATCAGCGTGGGATTGTCGCAGCGGAAGTTGACGATTCGGTTGTTCTCGGTACGACCCTGCAATTCACCCGGGTCTTTCTTCGAATAATCGGTCACCAGAATGCGCTGGATCGAACCGACCATTTGTCGGCTGATTTCGAAGCCCTGCTGATTGAGGCGATGTTGCAGCGCGTTCAAACGCTCTTTTTTCAACGCCTCCGGGGTTTCATCCAGCAGGTCGGCAGCCGGGGTGCCAGGGCGCTGGCTGTAGACGAACGAGTAGGAGAAGTCGAAACCGACGTCTTCAATCAGCTTCATGGTCTGCTGGAAGTCTTTCTCGGTTTCGCCCGGGAAGCCGACGATAAAGTCCGAACTGATGCAGATGCCCGGCACGGCAGCGCGCAGTTTGCGCAGTTTGGATTTGTATTCCAGCGCGGTGTGGTTGCGCTTCATCGCCGACAAAATGCGGTCCGAACCCGATTGCACCGGCAAGTGCAGGTGCTTGACCAGCTCTGGTACTTCGGCGTGGGCCTGGATCAGGCTGTCGGAAAACTCCAGCGGGTGCGAGGTGGTGTAGCGGATGCGCTCAATGCCATCGACGGCGGCGACCACGCGGATCAATTCCGCCAGGTCGGCCAGTCGGCCGTCATCGGTCTGGCCACGGTAGCCGTTGACGTTCTGGCCCAGCAGGGTCACTTCGCGCACGCCGTTTTCAGCCAGGTGGATGATTTCCGACAGCACATCGTCAAACGGCCGGCTGACTTCTTCGCCACGGGTGTAAGGCACCACGCAGAAGGTGCAGTACTTGCTGCAGCCTTCCATCACCGACACATAGGCGCTCGGCCCGTCGATGCGCGGTTCGGGCAGATGGTCGAATTTTTCGATTTCGGGGAACGACACGTCGACCTGCGGCAGCTTGGTGATGCGTGCGGCGTCGATCATCTCTGGCAGACGGTGCAGGGTTTGCGGGCCAAACACCACATCGACATAGGGCGCGCGGTCGCGGATCGCAGCGCCTTCCTGGCTGGCCACGCACCCGCCGACGGCGATCACCATGTCCGGGTTGGCCAGTTTCAATTCGCGCCAGCGGCCCAGCTGCGAATACACACGGTCCTGGGCCCGCTCGCGGATCGAGCAGGTATTGAGCAGGATCACGTCGGCATCTTCGGCGCGGGCAGTGACTTCCAGGGCCTGGTGTTCGCCCAGCAAGTCGACCATGCGCGAGCTGTCGTACTCGTTCATCTGGCAACCGTGGGTTTCGATGTAAAGCTTCTTGGCCATGGGAATCGTCAACTGGTGGTAAAGAACCGCGCATTATAGGGGGCATGCCCATTGGTTCCTAGCGCTGTGCATCGGGTGCCATGCTATAGTTCGCGCCCTCTTTTATATCCCCATGTGTTGTTCGCCCACCATGACCAAACGTGAAGCTCCAATCTATAAGGTGATTTTCCTCAACCAGGGCCAGGTGTTCGAAATGTACGCCAAGCAGATCTATCAAAGTGATCTGTGGGGCTTCCTGGAGGTGGAAGAGTTCGTCTTTGGCGAGCGCACCCAGTTGGTGGTCGATCCGGGCGAAGAAAAGCTCAAGGCCCAGTTCGAAGGTGTGGTACGCAGCTTTGTGCCGATGCATTCGATTGTGCGCATCGATGAAGTCGAGCGCCTGGGGACGCCGAAGATCAGTGAGGCTCGGGGCATGAGCAATGTGATGCCGTTTCCGATGCCGATGCCTGAGAAGTAGGGCTTTAGACCGAGGGGGGGTCTATCGCAGGCAAGCCAGCTCCCACACTCGACCGCGTTTCAATGCTGGAATGCAGTCACTGTGGGAGCTGGCTTGCCTGCGATAGCGATGTAAGGTCTACAAAAAATCAGGGAAGGGGTGAGAACGGCGAACGCCCATCAGCACTCTGCAATTCCTGCAGGTAGTTGCGGAAAATCTGCCCTAGCACCTGGGTCGCCACTTCCAGTTCATCGCGCTGCATGTGCTCGGCGACTTCGTCGGCGGTGTCCAGTGCGTCTTCGGCGCCATTGACCGCGGCCATTTTCAGCACGATGTACGCCTGAACGTTGTTGGCCGGCACGCCTTCGCCTTTGAAGAACATGTTGCCCAACTGGTATTGCGCCTGGGCGTGGCCCTGCAACGAGGCTTTCTCGAAGTAGCTCAACGCTTTGTTGAGGTCAACGGCCGGGTTCTTGCTGTCGTGGTAGTACTCGCCCAACTCGTATTGTGCTTGCGCATCCCCTTCCTCGGCCTGTTTCTGGCACGCGCTCAGAGCTTCGGCCTGGCTCTCTGGCTGGGTATTGAGGGTGCAACGACCCATCGCTGGGATTAACAACGAGTTGCCGCCGGCCTGGGCATGTGCCAGTAGCGGTTGAAGGAGCAACAGGCAGCCCAGAACCAGGGTGCGGCCGGTGCGTTTCATGGGAATCGACTTACCTCTGACGGGGCGCGCGGACCCTCGAGGGAGTCCAATAAGCGCGCATTATGAAATAAGCAGGCCTCTGCTTACAAAGTCTTTACTCGTTTTTCTGCTGCTTGGGCAAGTTATCTGCCGGATTGCAGGGCAATTCTCGAAAAAACCAGGAATTCTCTGTAAGCAAAGTAGCAAATCTGACGCTGCCAGGGGCAACGTCAGAGGTTGCCGTCACTTATTTCAGGGCCGCGAACGCGCGCTCGGCAGCATCCAGGGTCAATTTCAGTTCGGCTTCGCCATGGGCGATCGAAGTGAAGCCAGCTTCAAAGGCGCTCGGTGCCAGGTACACGCCGCCTTCGAGCATCAGGTGGAAGAAGCGCTTGAACAGCTCGGCATCGCTGCCCATCACGTCATCGAAGGTGACGATATCGTCGGCGCCGCTGAAGTACAGGCCGAACATGCCACCGGCCTGGGTGGTCACAAACGGGATGCCGGCGGCATCGGCGCGCTGTTGCAGGCCGTCGAGCAGGCGTGTGGTGTAGTCGGTCAGCTCGGCGTGGAAGCCCGGGCGGCTGATCAGGCGCAGGGTGGTCAGGCCGGCGGCCATTGCCAGCGGGTTACCCGACAAGGTGCCTGCCTGGTAGACCGGGCCGAGCGGGGCGATGTGTTGCATGATCTCGCGCTTGCCGCCGAAGCAGCCTACCGGCATGCCGCCGCCGATGATCTTGCCGAAGGTGCTCAGGTCTGGCGTGACGCCGTAGTAAGCCTGGGCGCCACCGAGGGCGACCCGGAAACCGGTCATCACTTCGTCAAAAATCAGCACCACGCCATGCTTGTCGCACTGCTCGCGCAGGCCCTCAAGAAAACCCGGGGCCGGTGGAACGCAGTTCATGTTACCGGCAACCGGCTCTACGATGATGCAGGCAACGTCCTGGCCGACTTCGCTGAGCATCTGCTCGACGGCCGCGATGTCGTTGAACGGCAAGGTCAGGGTGTGCTTGGCGAACGCCGCAGGTACGCCAGCGGAATTGGGTACGCCTTGGGTCAGCGCGCCGGAGCCGGCTTTTACCAGCAGGCTGTCGGAGTGACCGTGGTAGCAGCCTTCGAACTTGATGATGTTGTCGCGGCCGGTGAAACCACGGGCCAGGCGGATCGCGCTCATGGTGGCTTCGGTGCCGGAGCTGACCATGCGCACCATTTCCATCGACGGCACGATCGAGCAGACCAGGTCGGCCATCTCGGTTTCCATCGCGGTCGGGGCGCCGTAGGACAAGCCGTGCTGCAGTTGCTGGCGCACCGCGTCCAGCACGTCCGGATGGCTGTGGCCGAGGATCATCGGGCCCCAGGAGCCGACATAGTCGACATAGCGCTTGTCGTCTTCATCGGTGACGTAGGCGCCTTCGGCATGCTTGAAGAACAACGGCGTGCCGCCCACGCTCTTGAACGCACGCACGGGGGAGTTCACACCGCCGGGGATGTGTTTCTGGGCGTTGGCAAACAGGGTTTCGGAACGGGACATGATCGGGCTCTCTAAACTGAAGATTTAAGAAGATGGTTGAACGCACGGGCGCGGCGAGTGACTTCCTGGGTGCTGTCGGCACCGAACAGGCCATGGACCACGGCGAGCAGGTCGGCCCCGTGGGCCACCAGCGGCTCGGCGTTTTCCAGGGTGACGCCGCCGATCACGCAGATCGGCAGGTGCAGGCGCTTGCGGGCCTGGGCCAGCATGTCAACGGTGGCGGCGGGTGCGCCGGGTTTGGTCGTGGAATTGAAGAAGCGGCCGAAGGCGACGTAGCTGGCGCCTTCTTTGGCGGCCTGTTCGGCCAGTTCGATCTGGCTGTGACAGGTGGCGCCGATGATCGCCTTGGCGCCGAGCAATGCCCGGGCCGAGGTCAGCGGGCCGTCGGTCTGGCCCAGGTGCACGCCGACGCCCAGGCGCGCGGCCAGTTCGGCATCGTCGTTGATGATCAATTGGGTCTTGTAGCGTGAGCACAGTTCGTACAGCTTTTCGGCTTCACGCAGGCGCCGTGCCTCGTCGCTGCTTTTGTCGCGGTACTGCAACAGGGTGACGCCACCGTCCAGCGCCGCCTCGACGTAGGCGAGGAATTTGCCGGCCAACAGCTGGCTGTCGGTAATGGCGTAAAGGCCGCGTAGTTTCATCGGGCAAACCCCTTGCTGACGAGCGATAAGTTACGAGCAGAAATCCAGCGGCAATCGGCGCGGCACGAACTGGCCCTGGCCGAGTTGTTCGGCATCACGCAGGGTACGCCACGTGTAGTTGAGGGCCGATTGCACGGCGCTGGCCAGGCCTTCACCCTGGGCAATGCGCCCGGCCAGCGCACTGGCCAAGGTGCAACCCGAGCCGTGATAACTGCCGGGCAAGCGCTGGCAGGTAAAGGTCTGGCGCGTGCCGTCGCGGCTGTACAGGCGATTGTGCACTTCGTGCTCATCGCCATGGCCGCCGGTGATGAGCAGGTGCTTGATGTACGGCAGCAGCTTCTCGGCGCAGTCTTCGGCGCTGCCGTCGGGCAGTTCCGCGAGGATGCGCGCTTCTGGCAGGTTGGGGGTGGCGATCAATGACAGGGGCAGCAGCCGCTCGCGCATCGCATAACCGACCTCGTCCTTGCCCAGGCTACCGCCGCCGCCGGCGCGCAGCACCGGGTCGCAGACCACCGGCAAATGCGGGTGCGCCTGCAGCAGTTCGACCACGGTGTCGACCATCGCAGTGGAGCCGAGCATGCCCAGCTTGACCGCCGCGACTTCAGAGTCGCCGAGCACGGCATTGGCCTGGGCCAGTACCCACTCACGGTCAAGCACGCGGAAATCACTGACATTGACGGTGTTCTGCACGGTCAGCGCGGTGACGGCCGGGGCCGCGTGGCAACCCTGGGCGAGCAGGGCTTCGATATCTGCCTGCAGGCCGGCGCCACCACTGGGGTCGTGGCCGGAGAGACAGAGGACAACGGGGCGAGAACTGTAGATATTCATGGTGCGCGAGCTTACCACCAAACGCTTTTTGCGTGGCTGCCTGGCGATGGCAGAAGTTTGCTGCTGCAGCGTCGCTTTGCGTGGCCGAACGCTGCAACGCAGCGGTCTGAAAGCATTGCGCTAGAGCTGTTCTAAAAAAAGTTCCGGCAGTGGCTAATGGCTTTTACTGGCTATGCTAAAGTGCATCCCAATAACTTACTGTATCGCCGGTGTACGTCTTCTCAAAAGGAATGGGGGGCTTTTGACACAACCGGACCAGGCTACGCTGGGGCTCTATGCGCTATTTGCTGATGTTTATATTGTGCGGGCTACCGATGCTCGCCGGCGCTGTCGAGTTCAACCAGGACACGCGCAGCCTCCCGTTGGGCCGGGTCATGCAAGTGCTCGAAGACCCAACCGATGCCCTCACCATCGCCGATGTCAGTTCCCCCGCCTATGCCGCCCAATTCAAGACCCACGACAAAGACACGCTCAATGCCGGCTATTCACGCTCGGTGTTCTGGCTGAAGGTCAACCTGCACTACACCGCCAAAGATCCCCGCGCACCACGCACCTGGTTTCTGGAACTGGCCTACCCGCCGCTCAATCGCCTGGACCTCTACCAGAACGACGGCACCGGCCACTACCGCCTCACCGCCCGCACCGGCAGCGCATTGCCGTTTTCCAGCCGTGAGGTGAGCCAGAGCAACTACCTGTTCAAGCTCAGCTTCTTGCCCGACCAGCAACAAACCGTCTACCTGCGCTTGCAAAGCCAAGGCTCGATCCAGGCACCGCTGACGTTGTGGGCGGGCACTGCCTATATGGAAGAGCAACCGCTGCGTTTGTACGTGCTCGGCGCCATCTACGGTGTGTTGCTGGGCATGCTGATCTACAACCTGTTCATCTACCTGAGTGTACGCGACACCAGCTACCTCTATTACATTTTCTATATCGCTTCGTTCGGTTTGTATCAGCTGTCGGTCAACGGCGTTGCGGTGGAGTATTTCTGGCCGAACAACCCCTGGTGGGCGAATGCGGCGGTTCCCTTCCTGATCGGCTCGGCGGCCTTGTTCGGCAGCCTTTTCGCGCGCAGTTTCCTGCACACCGCGCAGCACAGCCGCTGGCTCAACCGCATCCTGCTGGCGCTGGCGGCCTGTGGCGGGTTGGTGATGGCACTGGCGCTGTTGACCAGTTACGCCGTGGCTCTGCGCCTGGCCACTGCGCTGGCGCTGGTGTTTACCGTGACCATCTTCGTGGCGGCCATCAAGGCCTGGTATTGCGGGCAGCGCATGGCGCGTTATTTCATCATCGCCTGGTCGGCCTTCCTGCTCGGCGGGGTGATCAATACCCTGATGGTGCTGGGTTATCTGCCTAACGTGTTCCTGACCATGTACGCCAGCCAGCTCGGCTCAGCCATTGAAGTGGCGCTGTTGTCCCTGGCCCTGGCTGACCGCATCAATGGCATGCGCGAACAGCAGGCGCAGATTCTCCTCGATGCCAGCCAGAAGCTGGAAGCGCTCAACCAGCAACTGGCCCGCAGCAATCGCCTCAAAGACGAATTTCTCGCCACCCTGACCCACGAATTGCGCACGCCGATGAACGGTGTGATCGGCTCTTTGGAACTGATGCAAACCGTGCCTTTGGACGATGACCTGACGCAGTACCAGCAAACCGCCGCCGGCTCGGCGCGGGACATGATGCGCATGGTCAACGGCATCCTCACCCTCACCGAGTTGCAGGCCGGTCGCCTGGTGGCCCAGCCGCAAGTGTTCAGCCTGCGCGGCGAGCTCGATACCTTGCGCCAGCAGTTCACCGGCAGCGCCCAGGCCAAGGGTCTGGCGTTCTCCATTGACGTCGCGGATGAGCTGCCAGACCGGCTCATCGGCGATGCCCAAAAGTTGCGTCAGTGCCTGGATTGCCTGCTCGACAATGCGTTCAAATTCACCCACGTCGGCGCGGTGCGTTTGCGTGTGGTGGGCGTGCCGCAAGGGGATGGCGCCTTGCACTTGAGCTTTATCGTCACCGACACCGGTATCGGCTTTGCCTTTCTCGATGAGGCCACGTTGTATCAGCGTTTCTTTCAGTTGGACGGCTCGATGACGCGTGAATACGGCGGCCTGGGCATTGGCCTGGCGATTTGCCGGCAGTTGATCGAACTGCTGGGCGGGCGCCTGACCCATCATTCGGAGCCCCGTAAAGGCAGCCGCTTCCAGTTGGAAATGGACGTCAGCGCCGTGCCGCAGCAGGTGACGCCGGCCGCGCAGGCTTTGCCTGCACAGCGTGCGCCTCAGGAATGCACGGTGCTGTTGGTGGACGACAACAGCGTGGGCCAGTTGGCGGTGCGTGGCATGTTGCTCAAGCTCGGTTACCGGGTCAAAACCGTGGACAGCGGCCCGGCGGCGCTCGCTGCATTGCAGGGGCACAGTTTCGACGCCGTGCTGCTGGATGTGCCAGAGGGTTGCTTTTCGTTGTGCTGCCAGATTCGCGCATTGCCCGGCTGCGGTGAATTGCCGGTGATCGCCCTGAGCACTTCGCCCAATGGGCCGGAGCGTGAGCGCTGCCATGGTATTGGCATGACGGACCGACTGGCCAAACCGGTGCGTTTCGACGCCTTGCAGGCGGCGCTTGAGCGCAGCGTGCTGTGTGCGGATGAGGGTGAAAGCGCCGAGCATTCGGCACGTATGCCACTTTTTTAAGCGCGGTGGCGATGCTTAACTGAAAAAACCGGCCTCAATCGATCCGTGTTTTTTGTAGAAGCGAGCTTGCTCGCGAAGAACGTCAACGATAACGCGCCCCGCCTGGGTTAGCGCGTTGCTCTCAGGTTTTTCGCGAGCAAGCTCGCTCCTACAGGCAGCCTGAGATCGATGCGGCCTTTTTCCAGGAGGCCCGTCATGAACCTGCATCAGTTTGCCGAAACCCACGACGTCACCAACCAGCCACCGTCCCTGGACGGCACTAACCTGTATCGCATCGACTTGCCTTTGCAGGAATGGTCACGCCGCTTCGGCGCCGGTTGGGCACAAGCGCGCATTGATGCCTACGGTGCGCTGGCCGGTGGGCCGTTGATGGCAGCCGGGTTCCTGGCCAACCAGAACAAACCGGTGTTCAGTAGCCATGACCGTTACGGCCATCGTATCGACCTGGTGGAGTTTCACCCGGCTTATCACGAGTTGATGCGCACCGCCGTCGAGCATGGCCTGCCGTCGTTGCCGTGGGCCCATCCGCAGCCTGGCGCCCATGTGGCGCGTGCGGCGATGACCTACCTGCATAGCCAGGCCGAAGCCGGCAGCGGCTGCCCGCTGACCATGACCTTCGCCTGCGTCCCGGCCCTACGCCTGCAACCGGAGCTGGCGGACCTCTGGCTGCCTAAAGTACTCAATACCCACTACGACCCACGCAATGTCGGCATAGCCCACAAGGCCGGCGCCACTATCGGGATGGCCATGACCGAGAAGCAGGGCGGCACCGACGTACGCGCCAACACCACTCGCGCTTACCCCGTAGGCGCGGGTGGCCCCGGCCAAGCCTACGAACTGGTGGGGCATAAATGGTTCTGCTCGGCACCGATGTGCGATGGCTTCCTGACCCTGGCCCAGACCGACAAGGGCCTGACCTGTTTCCTGCTGCCCCGGCACCGACCGGACGACACGCGCAACGAGTTCTACATCCAGCGCTTGAAGAACAAACTCGGCAACTGCTCCAACGCGTCCAGCGAAGTGGAGTTTCGCGGCGCCCTGGCCTGGATGGTCGGTGAAGAAGGCCGCGGCGTTCCAACCATTATCGAAATGGTTGCCATGACGCGCTTCGATTGCATGGTCGGCTCCAGCGCCTTGATGCGCCAGGCGCTGACCCAGGCCAGCCATCACTGCGCCCATCGCCAAGTGGGTGGCCGCGTGCTCAGCGAGCAGCCGCTGATGCAGAACGTGCTGGCCGACCTGGCCCTGGAAAGCGAAGCGGCCCTGGCCTTGAGCCTGCGCATGGGGCGCGCCCTGGATCAGCTTGATGATGAACATGAAGCCAAGTTCGCCCGGCTGGTCACGGCGGTGGGCAAGTATTGGATCTGCAAGCGAGCGCCGGCGATGATCAACGAAGCCGCCGAATGCATGGGCGGCGCCGGGTACGTGGAAGACAGCATCCTGCCGCGTCTTTACCGTGAGGCACCGGTTAACTCCACGTGGGAAGGCTCTGGCAATGTGCAATGCCTGGACGTGCTGCGTGCGTTGTCCAAAGAGCCGGGTGTGCTGGAGGTGTTGTTTGTGGAGCTGGGGGATGGCCATGGCGACAAACAGCTGGCGCGGCATATCGAGCAGTTGAAGGCGGCGTTCATGGACACCCAGGATATCCAGTATCGGGCACGGCAGCTGACCGAGGACATTGCCCTGGCGTTGCAGGCCAAGTTGTTGTTGGAGGCGGGTAATGCGGCGGTGAGCGACGGGTTTATCGCCAGTCGGTTGGGTGAGTCGTCGGGGCGGGTATATGGCACCTTGCCGCGTGGGGTGGATGTGCAAGCTATTGTCGCCCGCTCAACCCCACAATCCCTCTGAATAAACACAGTCAAATGTGGGAGCTGGCTTGCCTGCGATAGCGGTGGTCCAGCCAGCAATTATGTGGNGACCGCTATCGCAGGCAAGCCAGCTCCCACCTATCAAAGCATTCCACTTCCGGTGTTTCGGTGAGGCCTGGATACAGGCAAGATAAAGGCCTGCAAGTCAGAACACAGGATGCTTACCGTGACCGAAGCTTTTGTTGTCGTTAAAACCGCCGAAGAAGCCGTGGACCGGCTGGCGGCGCTGCATGAGCGTGCGACTGGCGCGCTCAACCAAGCGCTCAAGCAATACCTCAAGGACCGCGTCGAACCCGACGCCGCTCAACGCGCACTGTTTCGCTACCCGGAACTGCGCCTGACCTACCACTGCCACGGCGAAGTCCCACAGACCACTCGGGCGTATGCCAAGGTGCAACTGCCGGGTACCTACAGCGTCACCGTGACCCACCCGGCCGCGTTCCGTAAGTACCTGCTGGAGCAACTGGTGCCGCTGATGCACGACTTCACCGTGACCGTGGAAGTGGGCGTCAGCCAGCAGAACATCCCGTACCCCTATGTGGTGGAGCAGGGTGATGAACTGGCCGGCTCCGGCGTCACCGCCGCGACCCTGGCTCGTGTATTCCCCAGTACCGACCTGTCCGCCGCCACCGACGGCATTGCCGATGGCCTGTACGACTGGGAAAACACCGACCCGCTGCCCCTGGCCCTGTTTGATGCCGCCCGCGTGGACTTTTCCCTGCGTCGCCTTGTGCATTACACCGGCAGCGACTGGCGCCATGTGCAGCCGTGGATCTTGCTGACCAACTACCACCGCTACGTGGACCAGTTCATCCTGCATGGCCTGGAGCAACTGCGCAGCGACCCGCGGTTTATCCGTATGGTGCTGCCCGGCAACGTGGTGATCGACAAGAGCATGGACCACGGCGAAGCCTCGGCCATTGCCGCCGGCGTGGTCTGGCACCGCTACCAGATGCCGGCGTATCACCTGCAGGCCACTGACGGCCACGGCGTGACCTTGGTGAACATCGGCGTAGGCCCGTCCAACGCCAAGAACATCACCGACCACCTGGCCGTACTACGCCCGCATTGCTGGCTGATGATCGGCCACTGCGGCGGCCTGCGCCAATCCCAGACCATCGGCGACTACGTACTGGCCCACGCCTATATGCGCCGCGACGGGATTCTCGACCGCGTGGTACCGCCGAACATCCCCATCCCGGCCCTGGCCGAAGTGCAGCTGGCGCTTCAGCAAGCTGCGGCGAAAGTCACTGGCGAAAAAGGCGAAGAGCTGAAAAAACGCCTGCGCACCGGTACCGTGCTGACCTATGACGACCGGAACTGGGAACTGCGCTGGGCCCAGGAGCGGCCGCTGATCAACCTGTCCCGCGCCGTGGCCGTGGACATGGAAAGCGGCACCATCGCCGCCCAGGGTTACCGTTTGCGCGTGCCTTACGGCACCTTGTTGTGCGTATCGGACAAACCCTTGCACAGCGAGATCAAGCTGCCGGGTTCGGCCAACGCGTTCTATGAGCGCGCGGTCAGCCAGCACTTGAAGATCGGCATCGAGGCGGTCGACCTGTTGCGCACCGAACTCAACTCCCTGCACTCGCGCAAACTGCGCAGCTTCGACGAGCCGCCGTTCCGCTAAGCGGTTGGGATGGTCATTTAGCGGTCAGGCCACTAGCATTGTCGGTCCTGACCGTTAGATGTTCCTTTGCCATGTCCCGTCCCAGCCGTCCCGATTCGCGCCGCCCTGGCGTGAAACCACCGTACTCTGCCGCTCGCCGCGTTGCCAAGGCGCCACCGGCCGAGCCCAAGTTGATCCTGTTCAATAAACCCTTCGATGTGCTGACCCAGTTCAGCGACGAAGGTGGGCGCGCGACCCTCAAGGATTTTATTGATATCCCCGGCATTTACCCGGCAGGGCGCCTGGACCGTGACAGCGAGGGCCTGCTGCTGTTGACCAACGACGGTCAGCTCCAGGCGCGCATCGCTGACCCCAAGCACAAGCTGGCGAAAACTTACTGGGTGCAGGTGGAAGGCGAGCCGACTGAAGAGCAGCTGCAACGCCTGCGTGAAGGCGTGGAACTCAACGACGGCATGACCTTGCCGGCCGAGGCGCGGCAACTGGATGAGCCGGCATTATGGCCGCGCAACCCGCCGGTACGCTTTCGCAAAAGCGTGCCGACGTATTGGCTGGAGTTGGTGATTCGTGAAGGGCGCAACCGTCAGGTACGGCGCATGACCGCAGCAGTGGGCTTGCCGACGCTGCGCCTGGTGCGCGTGCGTATTGGTGAGTGGTCGATCGATGGCCTGGATCAAGGCCACTGGAAGGCAGTGCCGGCGCGCTTATAAGGCGCCGGATTCAATCAGGCCGATCACCACGCTCTTGATGATGAACGCCGCCACGCCCAGGCCCAGCACGAAAAACAGGATGAACGAACCAAAGCGCCCGGCCTTGGATTTCTTCGCCAGGTCCCAGACGATGAAGCCCATGAAAATGATGAGGATAGTGACCAGGCCGGTCATCATCCATTCTTCAAACAGGGCGGGGTCGATGTTGTTCATGGGGCTCTTCCGACAAGACAAGCGAGCAGTATACGGCAGCGTCACAAACGCAACATTGACCTGAGTCCTGCACGGTCAAACTGTGGGGGGCCTGATGTCATTGTAGGAGCGAGCTTGCTNAGGCACGGGTTATCGTTAACGTTTTTCGCGAGCAAGCTCGCTCCTACAGCTGAGCATCGTTGTTCTCAGGTGCGCAGGTGGGTCAGGGGCAGTTCGGTGCTGTTCAATACCTGGTTGAGCACAAAGCTGGACCGCACGCTGGTCACCCCTTCAATCCGGGTCAGATGCCCCAGAAGCAATTTCTGATAGTGATCCATGTCCGGCACTACCACCTTCAACTGGTAGTCCGCATCCATCCCGGTCACCAAACTGCACTCCAGCACTTGCGGCAGGGTGCGGATGGCGGCTTCGAAATTCTCGAAGCGTTCCGGCGTGTGACGGTCCATGCCGATCAGTACGTAGGCCGTAAGGCTCAGGCCGAGCATCTTGCGGTCGAGCAGGGCGACCTGGCGGGCGATGTAGCCGTCGTCCTCCAATTGCTTGACCCGGCGCGAGCAGGGCGAAGGCGACAGGCCGATGCGTTCGGCCAGCTCCTGGTTGGAGATCCTCGCGTCGCGCTGCAATTCCGCCAGAATACTCAGGTCGTATCGGTCAAGCTTGCTCATTGGGTTGGCCTTTGTCGTAACTATTGCGGTTAATTATCCATGAAGGGTTAAAAATTGCGCAAGCACTGTTTATTGACGCAATCTTCGCAATCCTCTGCCCGCCTGGCACGCCTATGATTACCAACAGAATCACCGCCTGGACAACAGTCCACAGCAGCGCGCCCAATCAGGCCCGTTGCGGCCGCCGCCCCAGCAGGGTTGAGCCGGCCTCCAGGCTGCACACTGTCCACAAGACGGCGTGAGGTGAGCCAACGTCAAAAGCGTTGAGCACGGACGAAATTCTCAAGGGGTGGCCGACGGGTCACCCCTTTTTCTTTGTGCGCGTTTTGCCTTCAGAAAATAGTTCTCGTGACTGATAACCTGTCTCAGAACCGGGCGAGGCTTTTCCAGTCTCATGATCAAGCCCCAATCCGCAGTGAGGAAAAGCATGAAGCGCATCTGGCGTATGGCAGGTGTTGGTTTGCTGGTGGTCAGCGTCGGCTCCCAGGCGATGGCCGACGAACGCGATAACTCACCGGGCCAGGGGCAACGGCCTGAGCACAATCAGCCACGCCCACAAAACCCGCAGGGTGATCGTGGCGGCGAGCACGAGGGTGGCCAATGGCAAGGTCGGCCTCAAGGTCATGAGCCGGGGCGACCAGCACCGCAACCGCAACCCTCCAATAACCTGCCGATCCAGGGCCGGCCCGATACCGTGCGCCAGACCCAGGAGCCGCGCCAGGGTTATTACCGTGATATTCCCAGACGCCCCGATGACAACCGGCATTGGGAGGCCGGCGGCCCCGGTTCGCGTCCGAGTAACGATCGCCCCGGTGATAACCGCTGGCCAGGCCGCCCCGACGGGCATGGCAATGGCTGGGGTCCAGGCCCGCAGCATCGCCCTGGATATGTCATCGACCGTTTCCCCGATCGCAATTACCGCGTGCCTTACCGTGGCCAGGACTACTTTTTCTCCGGCGGCTACTGGTATCGCCCCCAAGGCCCACGCTACGTAGTGGTGACGCCGCCCTATGGCATTCGCGTGCATTACCTGCCGGACTACGCACGTGAAGTGTGGGTAGGCGGCTCGCTGTTGTTCCTCGCCGCAGGCGCCTATTACGCCTACGAGCAAAGCACCCAGCAATACGTGGTGGTACAACCACCGACGCAGGTGCCATCACCTCCGCCGACGCCTCAAGGCAACGGCTATGACGTGGTGGCTTACCCGGCCAACGGCCAATCGCCAGCCCAGGTACAGCAGGACGGCTACGACTGTTATCGCTGGGCGGTGCAACAAAGTGGCTTCGACCCGCGCACCGTTACCTATGCCCCGGACCCTGCGGTGGTACAAACTTACCGCCAGGCCCAGGGCAACTGCCTGGGCAGTCGTGGATATCAGGTGCAGTACTAGGTTTTGTTGCCGGTGACCACTTCCCGCGGGTCGGCATGCACCAGCACTTCGGCCTTCGGATATTCCCGGTGGATGGCATCGGCGGCCTGGTCGCTGATGCCGTGGGCCACCGACAGCGTTAACTCGCCCGGCAACTCCAGGTGCAACTGCACAAACCAGTGGTTGCCGGAAACCCGCGTACGCAAGTCGTGGGCACCCAGCACGCCGGGTACGCCCCGGGCCAGTTCCAGCATGTGCTGGCTGACGTCTGGCGGTAACTCTTCATCCATCAGCACCGCAAAGCTTTCCCGGGCGATCTGGATCGCGCTCCACAGAATGTAGGCGGCGATCCCCAGGCCAAACCAGGCGTCGACCTGATGAAAGCCAAAACCTGCCAACACCAGCGCAATCAGGATGCTGCCATTGAGCAGCAAGTCCGAGCGGTAATGCAGCGAGTCGGCGCGCACCGCATTGGAGCCGGTCTCGCGCACCACGCGGTGTTGCAGCACCAGCAGGGCCACGGTCAGCGCCAGGGACAAGATAATCACGCCGATACTCAACCACGGTGCGCCAACCGGCTCTGGGTGCTTGAGCCGTTCATAGGCCTGGAGCGCAATCAGCACCGCACTGCCGGCGATAAACAAGGCCTGCGCCATCCCCGCCAGCGACTCCGCCTTGCCATGCCCATAACGGTGATCGTCATCGGCCGGGCGCAGGGCGTAATGCACTGCCAGCAAATTCAACAGCGAAGTGACGCCGTCGAGCAGTGAGTCGGTCAGCCCGGCGAGCATGCTCACCGAGCCGCTGAGCCACCAGGCGATGGCCTTGGTCACAATCAACACACAGGCCACGCCCACCGAGGCGCGGGTGGCCAGGCGCAAGAGCCTTGCGTGTTCGGGGCTGCTGGTCATGAGCTGTCCTTACGCGGCAGGCTGCAGGCCCAGGGCCGCCAGTTGCTGCACGCTGCCCTTGAACTGGATCAGGCGTGGGTCGTCCAGCGGCAAGGTGCGGCCGGTTTCTTTCTGGATGATGCTCTGCAGCTTGGCGTTATCGACCTTGCCGTCAGCGCCGATGGCTTCGTGCAGTTTCTCGGGGGCGACCTGGGCGGTCTTGCCCGGTTCGAAGTAAATGGCGCCCGTGGCGAAGTCGACACCGAAGGCGATCAGGCCGGGGATCACATAAAACAACAGGCCGAGGGCATCGAGTACCGCGATGGTCGGGTCGATCTTGCCATCGATCTGGCCACGACGGTCGGGGTAGAAAATCGACCCGCAGGCGGTAAGTTGGCTCAGCAGGGTAACGGCGAGTACACCGCCGATGACACGGGAAGCGATACGCATGAAAAAGTCTCCTGAACAGATTTAAGGGTGACTATAAGCCAGATCGGCCAGGCGCCGATGAACCAATGTGGGAGCTGGCTTGCCTGCGATTGCGACGGTTCAGGAAATACAGCGGCAACTGTCACACCGCTATCGCAGGCAAGCCAGCTCCCACCTTCGACTGCATTCACAGCCCAAAGCGTGGGTGCTTTTAAGACCCGCATCGGCATCTGGCAGTTCGCCGTTATACTCGCCGCTCTGCTTTGGAGCCAGTATGAATTCGTTGCCGATCGATGATGTTTTACCCGCCCTGCGTGACGCCTTGGCGCATCGCCATGAAGCCGTGCTGGAAGCGCCCCCCGGCGCCGGTAAAACCACCCGCGTGCCCTTGGCCTTGTTGCATGAGCCGTGGCTCGCCGGGCAAACCATCCTGATGCTCGAACCCCGGCGCCTGGCTGCTCGTGCTGCTGCCGAGCGGTTGGCCAGTGAACTGGGTGAAAAGGTCGGTGAGACCGTGGGCTACCGCATTCGCCTGGACAGCAAAGTCGGCCCCAATACGCGTATCGAGGTGGTCACCGAAGGCATCCTCACCCGCCGCCTGCAGGACGACCCGGCGCTGGACGGCGTGGGCTTGTTGATCTTCGACGAATTCCACGAGCGCAGCCTCGACGCCGACCTGGCGCTGGCCCTGAGCCTTAACGGCCGCGAGCTGTTTCGCGACGAGCAGCCGCTGAAGATCCTGCTGATGTCCGCCACCCTCGAAGGGGAGCGCCTGGCGGGCTTGCTGGATGACGCGCCGATCCTGCGCAGTGAAGGGCGCATGTTCCCGGTGCAGATGCGCTGGGGGCGGCCCTTTCAGGCCGGAGAGTTTATCGAGCCGCGCGTGGTGCAAACTATCCTCGAAGCCCTGCATGACGAGCCCGGCAGTGTGCTGGTATTTCTGCCGGGGCAGGCGGAGATTCGCCGGGTCAACCAGCAACTGGCCGAGGCCCTGGGTGATCGCCCTGACGTGCTGTTATGCCCTCTACATGGCGAGCTGGACCTCAATGCACAGCGCGCCGCCATCGACCCGGCGCCGGCCGGCAAGCGCAAAGTGGTGTTGGCTACCAACATCGCCGAGACCAGCCTGACCATCAACGGCGTACGCGTGGTGATCGACGCCGGGTTGGCTCGGGTGCCGCGTTTCGACCCCGGCAGCGGCATGACCCGCCTCGACACCCAGCGCATCTCCCGCGCCAGCGCCACCCAGCGCGCCGGTCGGGCAGGTCGGTTGGAGCCAGGGGTGTGTTACCGATTGTGGTCCGAAGACCAGCACGACGGTCTGGCCGCTTATGGCAGCGCGGAAATCCTCGCCGCCGACCTGGCGGGGCTGGCCTTGCAACTGGCCCGTTGGGGCGTGACGCCCAGCCAGTTGGTGTGGCTGGATGCGCCACCCACAGCCGCGTATGCCCAGGCCCAGGACCTGTTGCAACGCCTCGGTGCATTGAACGACGAAAACCTCACCGCCCATGGCCAGAAGATGGCCGAGTTGCCCGCCCACCCGCGTATTGCCCACCTGTTATTGCGTGGCCAAGACCTGGGGCTCGCCGCCACCGCCTGTGACGTGGCAGCCCTGTTGGGCGAGCGCGATATCCTGCGCGGCGGCGGTGCCGACTTGCACAGCCGCCTGGCGCTGATGTCCGGCGAGGAGCGCGCGCGAGGTACGCAGGGTGGCGTGCAGCGCGCCAAGCAACTGGCCCGGCAATACCGTGGCTACCTGCGCGGCAAGGCGACCCAGCCGGTGGACAACCCCGACCACCCGCGCTGGCTCGGCGCCTTGCTGGCACTGGCCTACCCGGACCGCGTCGCCCAGCAACGCCGCCCCGGTGGCGCTGAATACCGCCTGGCCAATGGCCGAGCGGCGCTGTTTGCCGAAGCCGACAGCCTGATGAAACAACCCTGGCTGGTGATCGCCGACCTGGGCAGCCGCCAGGGCCAGCGCGAAGAACGCATCTACCTGGCGGCGGATTTTGATCCGGCACTGTTCGACACGGTGCTGGCCGAGCAAGTGCGCAACGTCGACCAACTCGACTGGGACGAGCGCGAAGGCGTCTTGCGTGCCGAGCGCCAACGCAAAGTCGGTGAACTGGTGCTCAGCCGCGAACCCCTGACCGGCCTCGACGAATCCGCCCGCAGCCAGGCGCTGGTCAACCTGGTGCGCCGCAAAGGCCTGGAACTGCTGCCCTGGACCCCGGAACTGCGTCAGTGGCAAGCCCGTGTGATGCTGCTGCGCCAACTGGATGCCGGCAACACCAGCGAGTGGCCCGACCTCAGCGACAAGGCCCTGCTCGCCAGCCTCGAACACTGGCTGATGCCTTACCTGGGCAAGGTCTCGCGCCTCAGCCATTTCGCCAACCTGGATATCTCCAGCTACCTGCACAACCTGCTGCCCTGGCCCTTGCCCCAACGCCTGGAAGAGCTGGCGCCGCAGCATGTGAAAGTGCCGTCGGGGTCATCGGTACGCCTGGACTACAGCGAGCAGCCGCCGATCCTGGCGGTGCGCTTGCAGGAATTGTTCGGGTTGGCAGACACCCCGCGCATTGCCGGCGGGCGCCTGGCCGTGAAGTTGCACTTGCTGTCCCCGGCGCGCCGGCCGGTGCAGGTCACGCAGGACCTGGCGAACTTCTGGCGCAGTACCTATGCCGAGGTGAAGAAGGATCTCAAGGGGCGATACCCCAAGCATTATTGGCCGGATGACCCGTTGGTGGCCGAAGCGACGGCCCGAATCAAGCCGCGTAAGTAGGCACTATGCAGTTCAAATGTGGGAGCTGGCTTGCCTGCGATCGCATCGCTGCGGTGTCACTGAAAGACCGCATCGGCGGCATCGCAGGCAAGCCAGCTCCCACAAAAGATTAAGGATGTGGGTTATTGCGCGGCAGGCAGCAGGAAGCGGGCGATAACCGGTAGATGGTTGGAAATGCGCAATGTGTCCTCCTGCCTCACCTTCGCCTCCACCCGCTTGATGCGCGGGCTGTAGAACAGATAATCCAAGGTGCGATCCGGCCCGTCCAGGCTCGGGTCATTGGGGAAGTGCGTCAGCCATTTCTCACGATCAATCCCGCTGGACTCGCTGTTACGCGGGATCATCGGGTACTTGTCCCACAGCAGGTGCAACTCGCTGTCCGGCGCATACTGCCCACGCTTAGCCGCGTCCAGGCGCAGGTATTGGCCCAGTGGCAGCAGGTTGAAATCCCCGCCGATCAACCAGGGCGTGCCCCGGCCTTCGAACTTGTCCAGCAGCTTGGCCGCGGCTTGCACTTGTTGTTGCGCTGCCGAGCGGCCAGGTGCGCCGCCGTCCAGGCGTGTATTGAGCACCGCCAGTTGGCCGCCATCGCTCAAGGGCAGGTAAGTCAGTAGCAACGCAGGTTTAGGTTGGAACTGCCGGCTGACGAAGTTGGCATCGGCGGTTGGCAGTTGCAGGCGTTCGGCATGTTCGATCTGGTAGCGGCTGAGCGTAGCGAGCTTGCGCCCGACGCTGCCGAAGATATGCAGGCTGGGCACAAAGTCGGCTTTCCAGTCGAAGGCCTGGGCGCTGCACGGGTAGAGGTCGACCAGACGCTCCTGTAACAGCGCAAGCTGGTCCTGATAATGGGAAGGCTTGGCGCCTTCGTCGACTTCCTGCAACAGCAGGATGTCGGGCTGTTCGTCGCGAATCACCCGCGCCACTTCGTCGAGGCTAAAGGCCATGTCTTCGACGGTGGGGCGATCGTCCGGGCCGCTGCCGTCCGGGGTGTCGTACCAGAACACGTAGTTCTTGCCGGCCAGGTATTGCACATTCCAGGTCATGACCTTGAGCGCCTGCCCCGGCAGCAGTGTCGGGGCGCGGGGTGCCACGCAGCTGACGGGCAGGGTCTCTTTGTCGGCAGGGCGCCAGGTCAGGCTGTAGATCAGCGCGGCCAGCAGGCCGGCGATGATCAACAGGCTCAACAGGGTGATGCGCAATAAACGGGTCATCGGCTCGGCTTATATGCGTGTCAGAAGAGCCACGGAGCATATCACCGCACGTCGGCGTCGCCACCGATCAGCATGAATAAACGGAACAGCACCACGCTGGTGAACAGTTGCAGGAAGCTATGGGCACTGTCCATCAACAGCCCCAGCAGCGGCGCGGGCTCGGGATAGGCCGCCACGCTGGCGCCCTTGAGCAGCCACAACGGCGTCATCACGCACAGCAGGCACACCAGGATGCGCCAGAAATGCCCGCGGGTCAGGCGAAAGCTTTCCTTCATCGCCTCCAGGGCGGGCATGCCGCGCAGCACCAGCAGGTATTCGGCAAACGCCAGCACCACCATCAGCCACAAGCCCGGCAGGAAATACAGCGACAGCCCCAACAGAATCAGCAAGGTGCTCATGGCTGTCAGCAGGGCAAAACGCGGCCACAGGCTCAAGGCCATGGCCCACACGTCCTTGGTGCGCGGCGACTCGCCCCGGGTGCGGGCGTCGAGAAACAGGATCAGGGCGCCGGTGTACAGCGGGTACACCAACAAACCTACGACCACGCTGTAGCCGGGAAACGCATCCGGGCCCAGCGTGTGGTCCAGCACCTGTTGCAGCAAGGCTTCGAGGATCACCAATGGCAGGCACAGCTGGACGATGGCGCCCAGGTTGCGCTGGGTAAAGCGGAAGGAGTCGCGCAAAACGTCTAACGGATTCATCAGGGTCATCACAGGCCTGGAAGCAGAGGGCCACACTTTAACCGATCAGGGTCCAAGGGGCGCAAACGTAAACCTTGAGTAAAGACCATTGAAACAACTCGTAACATCCCCATAACTGGAAAGCCCCCAGCCTGATCACAGGCGGGACCGGAATTTTTTATCGGCAATCTAACGAGGTCGCCATGAACAGCGAAGAGCAAACCCTGATCGATGGACTGTTTTCACGGTTGCAGCAAGCCGAAACGGACTCAGCCCCCCGCGACGCCCAGGCCGAAGCGCGGATCAAGGAGCATATGGCTCGCCAACCTGCCGTCGGCTACTACATGACCCAGTCGATTCTGGTACAGGAACATGCGCTGCAGAGTCTTGACGCGCAGAACAAGCAACAGGCCCAGCAGATTCAGCAATTGCAGGACGAGCTGCAACGGGCCAAGGCCACGCAACCTGCGCCGACCAGCGGTGGTGGGTTCCTGTCGAGCATCTTTGGCGGCGGCTCCCGTGAGCCACAGCCTGCGCCGAGCAACTCAGGTGGCGGCTGGCGTGAACCGGCGCGGCCATCGTTCAACCAGCCAGCGCCCCAGCAGAACTATCAGCCGGCGCAAGCACCGGCAGCCGCGCCAGCCGGCAGTGGCTTCCTCGGTGGTGCCATGAAGACCGCCGCCGGCGTGGCCGGTGGAGTGTTGCTGGCCGAAGGGATCAGCAGCCTGTTCCATCACAACCAGCAGCCGCAGGTGGTGGAAGAGATCATCGAACAACCGGCACCGGCCAGTGATTCAGGTAACTGGGGCAACGATGACCAGACGTTTGCCGGCAATGACAGCTGGGGCAGCAATAACGCCGATAGCTTCGCCGACAGCGATTATTCCGACGATTCCTCTTCCTTTGGCGACGACGATTCCTTCGTCTGACACACCAGGCCCGGGGCGCTGCTGCGCTCCGGTCTGATTTTTTCCCGGAAACGCTCCCTTGGCTGGCATACTGGCGCCCTTTCCGGGCGCTGGCGCCTGGCTGTCCATGAGGAAGTGCGGTGAAAAAAATTGCAGTGTTCGCCGATGTGCAAAACCTCTACTACACCGTGCGCCAGGCCTATGGTTGCCACTTCAACTACGCCGCCCTGTGGGCTGACATCAGCGCGCGCGGGCAGATTGTCGAGGCGTACGCCTATGCCATTGACCGCGGCGACAGCAAGCAGCAACAGTTCCAGCAGATCCTGCGCAACCTGGGCTTCACGGTAAAACTCAAGCCGTATATCCAGCGCAGCGACGGCTCCGCCAAGGGCGACTGGGACGTGGGCATCACGCTGGACATCATGGACGCCGCCGACCATGTCGACGAAGTCGTGCTGGCCTCCGGTGACGGTGATTTCGACATGTTGCTCGAACGCATCATCCACAAGCATGGCGTGCGGGCCGTGGCCTACGGCGTGCCGGGGCTGACGGCCAACTCATTGATACGCGCCGCCAGCCACTACGTGCCGATCGAAGGCGCGTTGTTGCTCAAATAGATCGTAGAACGGAGTTGGAACAGGTTTGGAACGTATAGCGGTCATCGACTTTGAAACCACTGGCATCACCCCCAGCAGCCACTGCCGGGCCACGGAGATTGGCGTGGTCATCCTCGAGCGTGGGCAGATCGTGGACCGCTACCAGAGCCTGATGAACGCCGGTGTGCGCGTACCGGCGTTTATCGAACAGCTCACCGGCATCAGCAACGCCATGCTGCGCAGCGCGCCACCGGCTGAACGGGTGATGAACGAAGTCAATGAGTTCGTCGGCACCACGCCCTTGATGGCGCACAACGCCGCGTTCGACCAGAAGTTCTGGGACTTTGAGCTGGGCCTGATCCGCCGCACCCGCCTGCAGAAATTCGCCTGCTCCCTGCTGCTGGCCCGCCGCCTGATGCCGGCGGCGCCCAACCACAAGCTCGGCACCCTCAACGCCTACGCCAAACTGCCCCACACCGGCCAGGCTCACCGGGCGCTGGCGGATGCGGAAATGGCCGCCAACCTCACAGCGCACCTGGCCCAGGAACTGCGCCAGACTCATGGCTTGCGGGAGCTGTCCCATGACTTGCTGTGCACCTTGCAGAAAGTGCCGGCCGCGAAGATCAATGAGCACCTGAAGAAACATCGCGGGTTTTAAGGCCTGGCGCTGATCGTCCCCACGCTCCGCGTGGGCATGCATCTGGAGACGCTCCGCGTCACGACTTTAAGAGTGGACGCAGAGCGCCCAGGGCGGCATTCCCACGCAGAGCGTGGGAACGATCAGCAAACAGCGCGGGTTCTGATCCGGCTACTGCCTCAAGAACACTGGAGTTCCCATGTGGGAGCTGGCTTGCCTGCGATAGCGGTGTATCAGCCAGCCATTTATTGCCTGACCCTCCGCTATCGCGGGCAAGCCCGGCTCCCACAGGGGTTATGCGTCGTTTGATCGTCCCCACGCTCCGCGTGGGCATGCATCTGGAGACGCTCCGCGTCACGACTTTAAGAGCGGACGCAGAGCGCCCAGGGCGGCATTCCCACGCAGAGCGTGGGAACGATCAGCAAACAGCGCGGGTTCTGATCCGGCTACTGCCTCAAGAACACTGGAGTTCCCATGTGGGCGCTGGCTTGCCTGCGATAGCGGCGTATCAGCCAGCCATTTGTTGCCTGACCCTCCGCTATCGCGGGCAAGCCCGGCTCACACTTGGGTTATGCGTCGTTTATCGAGGCTGTGGGCACTCCAACGCCTGGCCCACCATCCCCTTCGCCATCTCCACCCAACGCATCTCATCACTCCGTCCGATGCGTGGGCCTGGGCGTCGGACTTGCACGTCCGGTCACCAAGCATTCGATGACAGGGCGAGACTGGCTACCGAATCCGACGCAAACAAGGCACCTGAGCGCTGAATGGTCGGTAGGTCAAATCCGGCTATGAGTTAGGACCTTTCTGGTTTTCTTCTTTACTCATCCATCACGTTTTACTGCGACCTACCATTCTGTGTGTCATTCACGCACAGGGACAAAGAACATGCAGGAAAGCGACCTTCATACAGCGATCATGCGAAGCAAGTTGGAACTTGAATCAAATGGCATTGATCTGGGTTCCAGTTCAAGCATGGCGTTTCATGTGGGCAACACGATGACAAGCTGCCCGGCAGTCATGGTGTTGCCGAGTTTGCCAGGTTGGAGTCATGGCCCTCATTACCAGTTACTCAAGCCGATTCACGCTGACCCCGTTGCGCCCGATACGACGTTTGATGAACTCTGGAAATGTACACAGCAACACTACGGCCTCACGGCAGCCACAGTGATCACTGACGCGGCGGGCATACCCATAAGCAAAATTGTGGTGGGTGCTTGGGTTCACGTCGGCTCCAGCAAAACCACGAACCTGGCTAGCCTGATCGGAATGCGCTTTTTCCCTCGTACGTTGATCAGGCAACCCACCATGGACAGAATGGCAAAGGCAACGTTTGGCACGGTGCGGGTATTCGGCATCATCGGGCGGGGCATGCCCTTCGTCGCTGCCGGGCTTGCAGTCTTTGACCTGGTCAGTATTGGTAAGTGTGCCTATGAGGCGAGAAATGGAAGGTAGCTTGGCAAGAGCCGACATCAGCGAAAAAGTGATCCAGCTATTCGTCGATATCATCGGTTTTATCGACCGAAGCGAAGTGACGGAGCAAACCGATTTCATCCATGACTTCGACATCATTGATGACGACGTGACCTGCTTTGTCATGTAGATCAAGTGGCAGTTCAAGCTGCAAGCGACGCAGGAGGATTGGGATCACATCACGACCATCGAGCAGATAGTCGATTTGATCGTCCAGCGTTCGACTCTTCGGTGAGGCCACTGACGCCATCGCAGGCAAGCCAGCTCCCACAGTTGACCGCGTCGCTCGGGCAGTACGCGATCCCTGTGGGAACGATCGCTCAGCCAGCATTTTTGCCATTGGTGTCCAACTGCCCCAACGGCACCCGCCGCTCTATGGCGCTGGACAGAATAATCGAGGTCTTGCTGAAGCCGAACTTCGCTACCCGATTAATCAGGTTTTCCAACTCGGGCATCGAGCCCACCGCCGCTTGCATGATCACGCATGGGTCGCCCGTGACCCGGTGGCATTCGGTGAGTTCGGGTATCTCCGCCAGGGCGTCGTACACCTTTTGGCTGCCATGGTTGGTCAGCCGCAACTCAATCACGCATTGAATCGGCAAGCCCACTTTGGATAAATCCACCTTGGCCTGGTAGCCGGTGATCACGCCGCTGGCCTCAAGCTTGGCCACGCGTTCGGCCACGGCGGGGGCGGAAAGGTTCACGGTGCGCGCCAGTTGCGCGTAGGAAGCACGGCCATCTTCAAGCAGGGCGCTGAGGAGCATGCGGTCGTATTTGTCCATGATAAGGCTCCGGTTGCGCGTGGCTTTCGAAAGCACGGTTTATAGCCTTGATAACCATGGTTTGAGAAGTGTATTGGCGTTTTAAACAGGTTTTGTAACTTAAGTTTATCCACCTTCGTTTCTAGAATAAGTCTCCCATTTCCTGCCATAGAGCCGCCCAATGCCTGGCCCACGTCGCTTTCCCTTACCGTTGATCGCCGCCTTTTTTGCGTTGTATGTGATCTGGGGTTCCACCTACCTGGTGATCCGTATCGGCGTGGAGTACTGGCCGCCGCTGTTGCTGGCGGGGATTCGGTTTTGCACGGCGGGGGTATTGATGTATGGCTTCCTCAGATGGCGCGGGGTGCCGGCGCCGACCTGGCCGCAGTGGAAGGCGGCCGGGATGATCGGCATTTTGTTGCTCACCGTGGGCAATGGTGGCGTCAGCGTGGCGGAACATATGGGCGTGTCGTCCGGCGTGGCTGCGCTCGCGGTGGCGACGGTGCCGCTGTTTACCTTGCTGTGTGGTTTTTTCTGGGGCGCGCGTAATACGCGGTTGGAATGGGCAGGCGTGCTGCTGGGGATCATCGGCATCGCCATGCTCAACATGGGCAGTACCTTGCAGTCGAGCCCACTGGGCGCGGTGCTGCTGTTGATGGCGGCGGCGTCCTGGGCCTTCGGCTCGGTGTGGAGCCGCCACTTGCCGCTGCCCCAAGGCGCCATGGCCAGCGCCGCGGAAATGCTCGTGGCCGGTGTGGCGCTGCTGATCGTCAGCGCGCTGTCCGGCGAGCACCTGCAGGCCATGCCGCCGCTGGAAGGCTGGCTGGCCCTGGCGTACCTCACGGTGTTCGGCTCGATCATCGCCTTCAACGCTTATATGTACCTGCTCAAGCACGTACGCCCGGCGGCGGCGACCAGCTACGCCTATGTGAACCCGGCCGTCGCCGTGTTGCTGGGGATTGTGTTCGTGGGTGAGAGCATCGGCCTGGAAGAAGCCTTGGCAATGCTGGTGATCATCAGCGCGGTGTTGCTGATCAGCCTGCCCCAATGGCGCAAGCCCAAACCCGAAATAAGGTAAACTGCCGCGCATTACGCCCTTGCGCTGAATTTTTCCTACGGTAACTACATGACTTTCGCCACCCTTGGCCTGATCGAACCCTTGCTGCGCGCCCTTGAGACGCTTGGCTACCAGACCCCGACGCCGGTGCAGGCGCAAGCCATTCCGGCAGTGCTGGCCGGTCGCGACCTGATGGCCGCGGCCCAGACCGGCACCGGCAAGACCGCAGGTTTCGCTTTGCCGCTGCTGCAACTGCTGACCATGGAAGGGCCGAAAGTCGCCGCCAACTCGGCGCGTGCGCTGATCCTGTGCCCCACCCGTGAACTGGCCGAGCAGGTTCATGCCAGCGTTGCCGAGTACGCCCAACACCTGCCGCTGACCACTTACGCGGTGTACGGCGGCGTGAGCATCAACCCGCAGATGATGAAGCTGCGCAAAGGCGTCGACATTCTGGTCGCCACCCCTGGCCGCCTGATCGACCTGTTCCGCCAGAACGCGCTGAAGCTCAACCAGCTGCAAACCCTGGTGCTGGATGAAGCCGACCGCATGCTCGACCTGGGCTTCTCCGAAGAGCTTGCCAACATTTATCGCATGCTGCCGAAAAAGCGCCAGACCCTGCTGTTCTCCGCGACCTTCTCCGATGACATCCGCCTGCTCGCCGGGCAAATGCTCAACGACCCGCTGAGCATCGAAGTCAGCCCACGCAACGTTGCCGCCAACACCGTCAAGCAGTGGGTGGTGCCGGTGGACAAGAAGCGCAAGCCGGAGCTGTTTGTGCACCTCATGCGCAAAGGCCGTTGGAAGCAAGTGCTGGTGTTCGCCAAGACCCGCAACGGCGTAGACGCCCTGGTGGACAAGTTGCAGGGCCTGGGCATCAACGCCGACGGTATTCATGGCGACAAACCCCAAGCCACCCGCCAACGCGCACTGGACCGCTTCAAGGCCAGCGAAGTGCAAATCCTGGTGGCCACCGATGTGGCGGCCCGTGGCCTGGATATCGAAGACCTGCCGCTGGTGGTCAACTTCGACCTGCCGATCGTGGCCGAGGACTACATCCACCGTATCGGCCGTACCGGGCGTGCGGGCAACACCGGTGAGGCGATTTCCCTGGTGTGTGCCGATGAGGTGAACATGCTCTCGGCCATCGAGATGCTGACCCGTCAGACCCTCACCCGCAAGATGGAACCGGATTTCGAGCCGGAGCACCGCGTGCCGGACACCGATGCCAGCGGGCAGGTGGTGAAGAAACCGAAAAAGCCGAAGAAGCCGAAGGCGTCCGGCGGTGGCGGCAAGCGCAACCTGGGCAAGTGGGTGGACAGTGGGGAAGTAGCCCCGGCTGAGCCGTCGATCAAGCCGGTGCGCAAGGTGCCGGTGTTTAATACTGGGCCGCGTAAGAAGAAGTGATTGATCATTCCCACGCGCGTGGGAACGCATCCTGTGACGCTCTGCGTCACGAACCTAAAGTGGGACGCAGAGCGTCCCTGGCGGCATCCCCACGCAGAGCGTGGGAACGATCAGCGGTGGAGCCACTCCAACATCCCCAGCCCAGCCGCCCGGCCACTGGCAAAACACCCGGTCAGCAAATACCCACCGGTCGGCGCTTCCCAATCGAGCATTTCCCCCGCACAAAACACCCCAGGCAACGGCTTGAGCATCAACCGCTCATCCAGCGCTTCAAACGGCACACCACCCGCCGTGCTGATCGCCTCATCCATCGGCCGCGTTTTCACCAACGTCAGCGGCAACGCCTTGATATCCACCGCCAATTGCGCCGGGTCGGTGAAGTGTTCAGCAGGCGTCAGCTCGCGCAACAACGCCGCTTTCACGCCATCCAACCCCAGCTGACTGTGCAAATGCTTGCTCATCGACCGCGAGCCACGGGGCTTGGCCAATGCGGCCTGCACCTTGTCCAGCGGCTTGCTGGGCAGCAAATCGATATGCACCGTGGCCGCACCGTCGCGGTTGATCGCTTCGCGAATCGGCGCCGATAAGGCGTAAATCAAGCTGCCTTCGATACCGGTGGCAGTGATCACGCATTCGCCCAGCCGAGGTTTGTCATCCCCCAGGCCAATGGCGACGTTTTTCAACGGCGCGCCAGCGAATTTGCTGACCATCAACTCGCTCCATGCCGACACATCAAACCCGCAGTTGCTCGGTTGTAGCCTCACATAGGGCAGGCCTCTGCCTTCAAACAGGTTGAGCCATGCGCCGTCGGAGCCCAATCGCGACCAGCTGCCGCCGCCCAGGGCCAGCAGCACGGCGTCGCTGTGGACAACTTTTTCGCCGTCCGGGCTGTGGATAAGTAAATCGCCCTCGTCATTCCAACCCGTCCAACGATGCCGGGTGTGGATAACCACACCTTGCTCCCGCAGACGCTTGAGCCAAGCGCGCAAAAGTGGCGCGGCTTTCATATCGGTAGGAAATACGCGACCGGAGGTGCCGACAAAGGTCTGGATACCCAGGCCATGGATCCATTCGCACAACGCCTCGGCGCCAAAGCTGCGCAGCAGCGGCGCCATGTGCGGGGCGCGTTCGGCGTAGCGCGACAGGAACGCCGGGTACGCCTCGGAGTGGGTGATGTTCATGCCGCCCACGCCTGCCAGCAGGAACTTGCGCCCCACCGACGGCATGCCGTCGTACAGGTCCACGCGCACGCCAGCCTGGCTCAAGACTTCGGCGGCCATCAGCCCGGCGGGGCCGCCGCCGATAATGGAGACGTGGTGGGCAGAAGTCTGAGGCATGGGCAGGGCTACGGTGATGTGAATAGGCCGAGCATTCTACCCGACCACGACGCCGCTGCCTGATCAAAAAACGTACACTTTCCTACAGGCCATGCGGTCAAACGCTTGTAGCCGCTTACGCTCAAGTTATCCACAGGCCGTTCCACAGGCATTGTGGGTAACGCTCACACTTCAATGACAGCCTGATGACGTCCATACCCGCTGCGCGCTGTGGTGCAGGATGCCGTGGCGGCGGGCGAGGGCAGGGCGGTCCTTGCTATAGCCGCCACCGATCACGCCCATCACCGGTATGTCGCGGCCCAGGCAGTGGCGCATCACGCTTTCATCACGGGCGGCGACGCCTGCATCTGTCAGCTTGAGGTAACCAAGGGCGTCGTCCTTGTGCACATCCACGCCGGCGTCGTACAGCACCAGATCCGGCTGGTAGAGCGGCAGCAGGTAGTTGAGCGCGTCATCCACCACCTTGAGGTAGTCGGCATCGCCCATGCCCATGGGCAGCGGGATGTCCCAGTCGCTCTGGGCCTTGCGTGCCGGGAAGTTCTTTTCGCAGTGCAGCGACACGGTGATGGCGTCCGGCGTGTCGTGCAGGATGCGTGCGGTGCCGTCACCCTGGTGTACGTCGCAATCGAAGATCAGCACGCGATTGACCCGGCCGTTGGCCAACAGGTAATGGCTGATCACCGCCAGGTCATTAAAAATGCAGAAACCCGCCGGATAATCGTAATGGGCATGGTGGGTGCCACCGGCCAAATGGCAGGCCAGGCCATGTTCCAGGGCTTGTTCGGCGGCCAGGATCGAGCCGCCCACCGCACGCACCGTGCGCCGGGCCAGGGCTTCGCTCCACGGCAGGCCAAGGCGGCGTTGGTCCTCGCGGGACAGTTCGCCGCTCATGTAGCGTTCGATATACCCAGGTTCATGGGCCAGGGCCAAAATGTCTGCCGGGCACAGCGGCGGGCGCAGCAATTGGCTGTCTTCGGTGAGGCCGCTGTCCACCAGGTGGTCACGCAACAGGCGAAACTTGTCCATGGGGAACCGGTGGTCCGCCGGGAACTCAGGGCTGTAGTCTTCGTGGTAGATCAATGGCAAGGGCATGGGATTTTCTGACGGGAACCTGCGACGGATCTTAACAGCGCTGTACACTCACGCACATGGCAAGGCAGGGGGGACCCATGGAGCCGATACTGGAATTGGAAAGTGCACGCTTGGTGCTGCGCCAATGGCGCGACAGCGACCTGCCGGACTTTGCGCGCATGTGCGCCGACCCGCAGGTAATGCGTTACTTCCCGGCTCAATTGAGCCACTTGGAGAGCGCAGCGTTGATCGGCCGGATTCGCGGGCATTTTGCTGAATATGGGTTTGGGTTTTGGGCTTTGCAGCGCAAGGATACTGGTGAATTTATCGGCCTGACGGGCCTTGCGAATGTCAGCTTCGAAGCCGGCTTTACCCCAGCGGTGGAGATCGGCTGGCGCCTGGCCCGCGAACATTGGGGCCTGGGTTATGCCAGTGAGGCCGCCTGGACAGCGTTGCGCTGTGGTTTTGACCGCTTGCAACTGGACGAAATCCTGGCCTTCACCACTGAAGCCAATCTGCCCTCACAAAAAGTCATGCAGGCCATCGGTATGCATTACGATCCGCAGGCAGATTTTGAACACCCGAAAGTCGCAGCCGGTGACCCGCTGCGCCCTCACGTGTTGTACCGCATCACCCGCGCCCAATGGTTGGACACGCTGCACGGATAAGCAGGCGGTCATGCTCAACAGAAACCCGTAGGAGCGAGCTTGCTCGCGAAGAACGCAAGAGCGCTGCGGTAAACCAGAAGCGCTGCGTCATCGTTAACGACCTTCGCGAGCAAGCTCGCTCCTACAGGTGGATACCGTTTTGCTTTGAGGAGAGTTTGAATGAGCCAAGTATTGGAAGATCTGGTGGACTTGCTGACCCTGGAGCCGATCGAGGAAAACCTCTTTCGCGGCCGCAGCCAGGACCTGGGCTTTCGCCAACTGTTCGGCGGCCAAGTGCTCGGCCAGTCGCTGTCGGCGGCCAGCCAGACCGTAGAAGAAGCGCGGCATGTGCATTCCCTGCACGGTTATTTCCTGCGCCCTGGCGATGCCGCGTTGCCGGTGGTGTATTCGGTGGACCGCGTGCGCGACGGTGGCAGTTTCAGCACGCGTCGTGTCACCGCAATTCAAAAGGGCAATCCGATCTTCACCTGCACGACCTCGTTCCAGTACGACGAACAAGGCTTCAAGCACCAGACCACCATGCCGGTGGTAGTGGGCCCGGAAAACCTGCCGTCGGAGCTGGAGCTGACCCAGCAACGTGCGCACCTGATCCCCGAGCACATGCGCGACAAGTTGCTGTGCCCCAAGCCCATTGAAGTGCGCCCGGTCACCGAAAAAGACCCGTTCAACCCGCAGCCGTCCGACCCGGTCAAGTACGTGTGGTTTCGTGCCGACGGTGCCTTGGCGGACACGCCGGCGCTGCATAAGTACCTGTTGGCCTACGCCTCGGACTTCGGCCTGCTGACCACCTCGCTGCTGCCCCATGGCAAGACCGTGTGGCAGAAAGACATGCAGGTCGCCAGCCTCGATCACGCGCTGTGGTTCCACGCCGACCTGCGTGCCGATGACTGGTTGCTGTACGCCATGGACAGCCCGTGGGCCGGCAACTCCCGGGGTTTCTCCCGGGGCAGCGTGTACAACCGCGCCGGGCAACTGGTGGCGTCGGTGACCCAGGAAGGTTTGATTCGCCATCGCAAGGATTGGGCATGAGCCTCTGCGACGTGAAGCACTGGGTGTTCGACATGGACGGCACCCTCACGGTGGCGGTGCATGATTTTGCGGCGATCCGCGTGGCGCTGCAGATCCCGCCTGAAGACGACATTCTCACGCACCTCGCGACATTGCCGGCAGATGTCGCGCAGGCCAAACATGCCTGGTTGCTGGAGCATGAGCGCGAGCTGGCGCTGGGTTCCATTGCGGCCGAAGGTGCCGTTGAGCTGGTACGCGAATTGGCCGGGCGCGGTTATCGCTTGGGGATCCTGACCCGTAATGCGCGGGAGCTGGCCCATATCACCCTGGAGGCGATAGGCCTGGCGGACTGCTTTGCCATTGAGGACGTGCTGGGGCGCGATGATGCGCCGCACAAGCCGGATCCCGGTGGGTTGCTGAAACTGGCGGCGGCTTGGGACGTAGCACCCCGCGAAATGGTGATGGTGGGGGATTATCGCTTTGACCTGGATTGTGGCCGGGCAGCGGGCACCAGGACGGTGTTGGTGAACTTGCCGGAGAACCCTTGGCCGGAGTTGGCGGATTGGCATGCCGAGGATTGTGCGGCGTTGCGCCGAATGATCTAACCCGGGCGACAGAGAGCAAATGTGGGAGCTGGCTTGCCTGCGATAGCGGTGGGTCAGCTGACACTTTATCAACTGACAGTCCGTCATCGCAGGCAAGCCAGCTCCCACATTTTGATGGGGTTCCTTCAGGTGCTACTGAGCGAACAGTACCTTTTCTCCCTCTGGCGAGGTAAACATCTTATCCCCGTCATGCCCCACCCCCGGCACTTCTACCAGCCGGTGGCCCAACTGCGGATGCCGCTGCTTGAGGTAGTCAAAGTAGTTGTGGCCACGAAGCAGTCGATACGCACCCTGGGTTTCGGCTTCGCAGCTTTTATCCAATGCCGGGTGGTTGGGGTCGGTGTCCTGCTGGCCCAACAGGTAAGTGATGTCGCGTGAGACGTAGTCTTGTTCCAGCTGCTGGGCACCTCGGCCCCCCACGTAATCCGGCAGGTTTTGCATGCCGTACTTCCAGTCGTTGAAGCCTGGGCAATTGGCAATGTCGAACGTCACCGGGCGTTGCGGACTGAAGTACGCATAGGACGACGGGTTAGCCACCACATACCGCAGGCGGATGCCCTCGGAATTGAGCAATGGGTGGTCGTGGCCGGTGAGGGCGAAGCGCTGCACCACTTGGCCGCCACCGGAATGCCCGGCGACCACGATTTCTTTCAGTGCCGGGAACAGTTTGCGGTTGCCCAAGTGCTTGATGATCTGGTCCAGAGCGCCATAAGAGCTGATCTGCCCTGGGCCGGTGGACGCTTCGCCGGCCATCCAGTCGTTACCCTTCCAACGCACTACCTCGTCGCCCAGGTGGTTGCGTTTCACGTCGGCTTGATTGAGAAACTGCGGCGCGATCACCAGTGTACTGCCGCCCACCCCGGCATGCTCGGCGGCGTCGATCCCGCTTTGCAGGTAGGTTTGTGCATTGCGCAGGCGGCCATGCACGATGATCAATGCGCGCGTGACCTTGGGCAGCGGCTGGCCCCAGTTTTGGCTCAGGCCCAGGCTGAGGTCGCCGGCCTCCAGATGAAAACGATCGGGGCTGACCACCTTGACGCCGTGTTCAGCCGCGAAGGTGCAACAGGACACGAGCACACCCAGCAGTAACCCCAACCGTTTGATCATTTAGAGACTCTTGGCCGCGAAGGTATCGCATTGAGTGATCTGGCCCTGGGCGAAGCCGGTCTTGAACCAGCGTACCCGTTGCGCCGAGGTGCCGTGGGTAAACGAGTCCGGCACCACGCGTCCTTGCCCCTGTTGCTGCAAGCGGTCATCGCCGATGGCATTGGCTGCGTTCAGGGCCTCTTCGATATCACCGGGTTCCAGCCAGTTCAGGCGTTTTTGCGCATGGTTGGCCCACACGCCGGCAAAGCAATCGGCTTGCAGTTCCTGGCGAACCAGCAGGCCACCGTCGCCTTCCATCTGCCGACCCTGTTGGCGCGCTGCCTGGATCTTGGACGAGATGCCCAGCAACGTTTGTACGTGGTGCCCGATTTCGTGGGCGATCACGTAGGCCTGGGCGAAATCACCGGCGGCCTGGAAGCGTTGCGACATTTCCCGGAAAAAATCCAGGTCCAGGTACACCTGCTGGTCAGCCGGGCAGTAGAACGGGCCGCTGGCCGAGGTGGCGCCACCACAGGCTGAGTTCACCCGGCCACGGAACAGGATCAGTTTCGGGTTCTTATAGGCCAGCCCATTTTCCTGGAACACCTGGCCCCAGGTGTCTTCGGTATCGCCCAGCACAGCGCGCACAAAGTCGGCTTGCTCATCGTTGGCTGGCGGCGCGTGACGCGGCTGGGTGCTGACCGACGGCGCCTGTTCCATCTGGCCGGTCAATTGGCCAAGAATCTGCATCGGGTCCTGGCCGGTCAGCCAGCCAACGCCGACGATCAGCACGATGGCCGTGAGGCTCAGGCCCTTGCCGCCGCCGAAGCGCATACCGCCACCGCCACCGCCGCCGCCACTGTCGTTACGGGCATCCACCACGTTGTCGCTGCGTCGGCCTTTTTTCCATAGCATGGGAGCAATCCTCTGTGTGCTAACCGTGATTGATTATGGTCGGTATTAACGGCAATAGCCTTCGCCAGTGGCGACGATCAGGCAGTCTTTTTTATCTGCCAGCCACTTCAAGCCGGTGGCAGCGCCATCGCCAGCGCGCAACAACTGCGGGCCGTCGGGGCGGGTGAAGGCGATGCCGTCTTCAGCGGCCTCACCTTTGAAGGTGCCGGCGTCATCGGCGTCCAGGCCATATTGCATGGTGAGAAGGTAGTGGCCGCGGCCAATGCTGTCGTCCTTGGCGATGGTCAGGTGCAAGCCTTCGACGCCGACCCACTTGCCGACCCATTTATCGGTGGGCGGGGTTTCGGGCACCAGGGTCGCTTGCACGGAGGCGGGCGCGGGCTTGGGGGCTTCTTTCGGGGTTTTATCGCAGGCGGCGAGCAGGGCGAGGGCAGACAGGGCAAAGAGGATTTTTTTCATAGCGGCAAGGCCTTGGTTAAAAAGTGTGCAACGCCGGGGCGAGCGTGCAGCGTTGGACTCGGATCCATCGATTTAGTGCGCTGTTCGCCCGGTGTTTGGTTATGCTCTTGGGGCAGACTCCGGCCCGGCTGCTAGATTACCGGGTTGAGCGCGACTTGGTTCAGCGCTCAGCGTCCCGCTCGCCACACAAGAGAATTCAATGACTGTCAGTACCCCGCTCTCCGGCGTCAACCATCCGTTCAAAGGCATCCTGCTGATTGTGCTGGCGACGTTCCTGTTCTCCAGCCACGACGCCTTGTCCAAATACCTGGCCGGGTTTTACCCGATCGTGATGGTGGTGTGGGCGCGGTATATGGTGCACACCTTGCTGATGGCCGGGATCTTCCTGCCGCAATCGGGCTTGCGCGTGTTGCGCAGCAAGCGGCCGGGCATGCAGGTGGTGCGGGCGTTATGCCTGTTGGGCACCAGCCTGTTCTTCACCACAGCGCTGCATTACATCCCGTTGGCCGAAGCTACAGCGGTTAACTTCCTTGCGCCGATCCTGGTGACGGCGCTGTCGGTGCCGTTGCTCGGTGAGCACGTGACCCGTGGCCAGTGGCTGGCGGTGATCTGCGGGTTTATCGGCGTGGTGATCATTATCCACCCCGGCGGCGAGCTGTTTACCCCGGCGGTACTGCTGCCGCTGTGCTCGGCGCTGTTCTTCTGCTTCTACCAGTTGCTCACGCGCATCCTCAGCCAATACGACAGCCCGACTACCAGCAACTTCTTCGCCGGCCTGTGCAACACCTTGGTGATGAGTGCGATGGTGCCGTTCTTCTGGCAAGTGCCGACGTTGTGGCACGCGGTGATGATGCTGGCGCTGGGCACCTGCGGGATGACCGCGCACCTGATGCTCACCCAGGCGTTCCGCTTCGCGGCGCCGGCCTTGCTGGCGCCGTTTGGCTATTGCCAGATCGTGTTTGCGGGGTTGTTGGGCTGGCTGGTGTTCAGCCATACCCCCGATATGACCACGGTGGTGGGTATCGGGGTGATCTGCATGAGCGGGTTGGCCGCTGCCTGGCAGCAGCGGCGGCGTTAGTTAAACGTCTACCGTGGGGATCTTGCGCGGCGCCATGAAGTACATCCACACCAGTGCGATGAAGTACATCGCCGGGATCAGGGTGAACAACACCGTGTAGTTGTTGTTGGTCACCGTGAGGATATGGCCGACGATCTGGGTCATGAACATGCCGCCGATGGCCGCGCACATGCCGCCGAAACCGAACACCGTGCTCATCATGTGCTTGGGCGTGTAGTCCATCACCAGGCTCCAGATGTTGGCGGTCCAGGCCTGATGCGCGCCGATGGCCAGGGAGATGGCGAACACCGCGACCCACAGCTGGCTGGAGCCGGCCGCCATGATTACGCCGACGATGCAGCAGGCGAACAGCAACATCGACAACAGCCGCGCCTTGATCGAGTTCATCCCACGGCCGATCAGGAATGACGACAGGATCCCGCCGCCCACGCTGCCAAAGTCGGCGGTGAGGTAAATGATGATCAGCGGAATGCCCATCTGGGTCACGTTGATGCCCAGGTTGTATTGCTGGTTCAAGAACGGCGGCAGCCAATACAGGTAGAACCAGAACACCGGCGCAGTGAGCGAGTAGGCAAGGGCGAAGGCCCAGGTGCCGCGCATGCGCAGGATGCGGCTGAACGGCACGCGGGGTTGTTCCGGCTCGACTTCCTGTTGCACGTAGTCCAGTTCGGATTGTTTAACGGTGGGGTGGTCTTCCGGGTTGTAGTACTTCAAGCCCCAGAGCACCAGCCAGATACCGCCGAGTGCCGACATGCACAGGAACGCTGCCTGCCAGCCCCACACGTGCAGGATCAACGGCAGCAGCATGGGCGTCATCATCGCGCCGACGTTGGTGCCGGCGTTGAAGATGCCGGTGGCCACTGCCCGTTCACCCGCAGGGAACCACAAGCGTGTGGTCTTGACGCAGGCCGGGTAGTTGGCGGCTTCGGTCAGCCCGAGGACAAACCGGCAGACCATAAAGCCGACCGCCGAGGTGGCCAGGCCATGGGCGCCGGTGGCCAGGCTCCATAGCAGCACGGCGCAGAAGAACACGCGCTTGACGCCGACCCGGTCGATCAAGCGGCCTTGCAGCACAAAGCCGATGGCGTAGCCGACCTGGAACCAGAAGTTGATGTTGGCGTAGTCCATCGCCGTCCAGCTCATTTCCTTGGCGAGGATCGGTTGCATCACGCCCAGGGCGGCGCGGTCGATGTAGTTCAAGGTGGTGGCGAAGAACACCAGGGCCAGCATGCCCCAGCGCGTTTTACCCACGGCCAGGGCACCGCGGATCTTGTCGCCGATGCCGGCGTGCGGGTTGCCCGGGCGCGCGGCCAGGGCTGAATTTTGCAGAGGCATGAGGTTTGTACCCGTTTTTTGAAATTCTTATGGTGTGTTCTGGGTCTTTGTTGCGTGAGCGAATTGCCCGGTCGATGGTGCGCAGTGGTTAAAAAGTCGTCAATTCGCCAAAGAGGCTTAGTGTTCGATAATCGCACCAAAAACTAACCGGTTCGTACATTTTAATTGCTGCCTGTAGGCTGGGGGCGAATAATTTGCCACAAACAACAATTGCCGGGAGTCTTCCATGCAACGTTCTATTGCCACTGTGTCCTTGAGCGGCACCCTGCCGGAAAAACTCGAAGCCATCGCCGCCGCCGGGTTTGATGGGGTGGAGATCTTTGAGAACGACTTGTTGTATTACGACGGCAGCCCTCGGGAAGTCCGGCAGATGTGCGCCGACCTCGGCATCGCCATCACCCTGTTCCAGCCGTTTCGCGACTTCGAAGGCTGCCGCCGTGATCGCCTGGCACGCAATCTGGAGCGTGCCGAACGCAAGTTTGACTTGATGCAGGAGCTGGGCACCGATCTGGTATTGGTGTGCAGCAACGCCTCGGCCGACAGCGTGGGCGACGAACGCATTCTGCTCGATGACCTGAGCCTGCTGGCCGAACATGCGGGCAAGCGCGGCCTGCGCATCGGCTATGAAGCGTTGGCCTGGGGCAAGCATGTGAACACCTGGCAACAGGTGTGGAACCTGGTGCGCCAGGTCGATCACCCAAGCCTGGGCGTGTTGCTCGACAGCTTTCACACCTTGTCGCTCAAGGGCGACCCGAGTGGCATCGCGCAGATCCCCGGCGACAAAATTTTCTTTGTGCAAATGGCCGACGCGCCGATCCTGGCCATGGATGTGCTGGAGTGGAGCCGGCATTTCCGCTGCTTCCCAGGCCAGGGCGAATTTGACCTGGCGGGCTTTCTCGCGCCGATCATCCAGAGTGGCTACACCGGGCCGTTGTCCCTGGAAATTTTCAATGACGGTTTCCGCGCTGCGCCGACCCGCGCGAATGCGGCGGATGGCTTGCGGTCACTGTTGTACCTGGAAGAAAAAACCCGCCAGCGCCTGGCTGAAGAAGCCCCCGCTGCGCCCGTGGATATCCTGTTTGAAACTCCGGCGGCCAGCGAATACGACGGTATCGAGTTTCTTGAATTTGCCGTGGACGAAAGCCTCGGCGCCAAACTGACCCACTGGTTGGAGCGCCTGGGTTTCGCCAGGGCCGGCCAGCATCGCTCCAAGAATGTGAGCCTGTTGCGCCAGGGTGACATCAACCTGATCCTCAACTGCGAACCCTATTCCTTCGCCCACAACTTTTTCGAGGCCCACGGCCCGTCGCTGTGCGCCACGGCAATTCGGGTCAAGGACAGTGCCAAGGCCCTGGAGCGGGCGGTGGCCTACAAGGGCCAGCCTTATCGCGGCCTGGTCGGCCCCAACGAGCTGGAATTGGCCGCCGTGCGTGCACCGGATGGCAGCCTGATTTACCTGGTCGACCCCAGCGAAGGCGGGCTGTACGACACCGATTTCAACCTGCAAACGGCTGCACCCGCCAGTGGCGGCTTGCTGCGCATCGACCATATGGCCATGGCGCTGCCGGCCGACAGCCTCGACAGTTGGGTGTTGTTCTACAAAAGCCTGCTGGATTTCGAAGCCGATGACGAAGTGGTCCTGCCCGACCCCTACGGCCTGGTGAAAAGCCGCGCATTGCGCAGCCGTTGCAGTTCGATTCGCCTGCCGTTGAATATCTCCGAAAACCGCAACACGGCGATTTCCCACGCGCTCTCCAGCTATCGCGGTTCGGGCGTGCACCACATTGCCTTCGATTGCGCGGATATTTTTGCCGAGGTACGCCGGGCCAAAGAGGCCGGTGTGCCGTTGCTGGATATTCCGCTCAACTATTACGACGACCTGGCGGCACGCTTCGATTTCGACGATGAGTTCCTCAGTGAGTTGGCGTATTACAACGTGCTCTACGATCGCGACGCCCAGGGCGGTGAGTTGTTTCATGTGTACACCGAGGCGTTCGAGGGGCGGTTTTTCTTCGAGATCATCCAGCGCAAGAATGGCTATGCCGGCTACGGCGCGGCCAACGTGGCGGTGCGTCTGGCGGCGATGGCCAAGTCGCGCAGTGGGGCGGTACGCCAGGCTCGGCTATAACCGCAAGGCAGGTGCTTCCTTCGGGGAGCGCCGCGGCCCATAATCAGCGCCTGCACAACAATGGCCGTGAGCGCACCATGACCTCGAGTCCCGATCTCCCCGCGGTAGCTGACGCACCGCGCAAGAGTCGCAAGAACAATCCGGAAAAGACCCGGGAGAATATTCTCCAGGAAGCCATTGTCGAGTTTGTTCAACAGGGCCTGGCCGGCGCTCGCGTAGACGCCATCGCTGAGCGCATCCATACCTCCAAGCGCATGATCTATTACTACTTCGGCAGTAAGGAGCAGTTATACGTCGAGGTATTGGAGAAGCTCTACGGCGATATCCGCAACACTGAAACGCGCATGAACCTCACCGCCCTGGAGCCGCGTGAGGCGATTCGCCGGCTGGTGGAATTCACCTTCGATCACCACGACCAGAATGTGGATTTCGTGCGCATCGTCAGCATCGAAAATATCCACAACGCCGAGTACGTCAAGCGCACCGACACCATCAAGGCGATGAACAGCAAAATCCTGGAAGGGTTGGGGGAGACCTTGCGCCGCGGGGCTGAGTTGGGGCTGTTTCGCGAAGGGCTGGAGCCGCTGGATGTGCACTTGCTGATCAACTCGTTCAGTTTCTACCGGGTGTCCAACCGGCACACCTTCAGCGAGATTTTCCAGATCGAGCTGTCGGATGAGGCGATCAAGCAGCGCCATCGGGAAATGATTTGCGAGTCGGTGTTGCGCTACCTGCAAGCCTGAGAACTGATCGTTCCCACGCAGAGCGTGGGAACGATCATGATGGGGTTGCATCCCTAGATATTCATGCTCTGGAAGTGCGCCAGCATCCTGTCTGCATCCGCCACTTCGCCGCTGAACAACTCAAACGCCTTCACCGCCTGAAACACCGCCATATTGCCGCCATCCAGGGTACGGCAACCCAATGCGCGTGCGTCGCGCAGCAGTTGGGTTTCCAGCGGGAAGTACACAATTTCCGCCACCCACAATTCAGCCCGCAACAACGCCGCAGGCACAGGCGTGCCGGGCAGCTTGGCCATGCCCATCGGCGTGGTGTTCACCAGGCCATCGGCTTCGGCCATGGCGTTTTCCAAGTGGCTGCCGACTTGAGCGCGACCGATGCCGAACTGCTGGGCAAGGTTATCCACAAGGTCCTGGGCGCGAGTGCGGTCGACATCGAAGATGCTCAAGTACTCCACGCCTTCTGCCAACAGTGCATGGGCCACTGCCGCGCCCGCACCACCGGCGCCCATCTGCACCACGCGTTGGCGCGGTACGTTGTGCAAGTTGCGCCGAAAGCCTTCGGCGAACCCCAGGCAGTCGGTGTTATGACCGATGCGTTTGCCACCCTTGAACACTACGGTGTTGACCGCACCAATGCCCCTGGCTTCATCGGAGAGCTCATCGAGCAAAGGCAGGATCGCCTGCTTGCACGGGTAGGTAATGTTCAGCCCGGTGAAGTGCATCAGCTCGGCGGCCCGTAGTAATTCCGGCAGGGCGTTGAGGTCCAGGTGCAGCGGCTCCAGGTCGATCAGGCGATACAGGTAGCGCAAGCCCTGGGCGTCGCCTTCCTGCTCATGCAGTGCCGGGGTGCGTGAGGCCTGGATGCCGGCGCCGATCAGGCCGGCGAGAATGCGTGGTTTCATCAGGTGCGTCCCTTCAGCGTCAGGCTGAAATGTTCCAGTGCCAGGTGGTAGCCATGGCTGCCAAACCCGGCCAGCACGGCCTGGGCGATCGGTGACACAAACGAGTGATGACGAAAGGCTTCACGGGCATGCACGTTGGATAAATGCACTTCGATCACCGGCACTTCACTGGCCACCAGGGCATCGCGGATCGCGACCGAAGTGTGAGTCCAGGCCGCCGGGTTGATCACAATACCCGCGCAGCGGTTGCGGGCGCCGTGGATCCAGTCGAGCAATTCGCCCTCGTGGTTGGTCTGGCGAAACTCGATCTTCAGCGCGAGCTTGTCGGCGCTGCGACCACACAAGGCGGCAATGTCGGCCAGGGTTTCATGGCCATAAGTGGCAGGCTCGCGAGTGCCGAGCAGGTTGAGATTGGGGCCGTTGAGCACCAGCACGATGGGCGGCATAGAGGCTTCTCCACAGTTCTTATTGGTTGTGGAGTCAAAATGTACTGGTTGGTTAATTTGGTCAATGGATGGCTGCGGATCTGTTCGGTGATCGAACGTTTAATCAATGCAATTGCTGGATCACCGGCTGACGTGCATTCGGTTGAAGTATTGCGCGAGGTTGCTGAACGAGGAGGACTTTCGAGCATTGGCCGGGTCGTTCCAGTCGTTGGCATCACTGGTTACAACCCGGCATTCGCCGGGTTTTTTGTGGTTACTAATCTGTGAAACAGCTTCGGGAATAGGAGCCGGTTGTCGGGTGGCAGAGGGAAATTGTTACCTGACGGAAAATAACCTAACGGATGGGTTACGATGAGAGTAGGTGCTTACAAAGGCTATGTCATTTCGGTGTTTATCAGGGATGAGCATTGCCCGCCCCATGTGCATGTCAGGGGCAAGGGATGGGATGCGCGGTTTCGTTTCAGTTTCCTGGATGGGGAAGTTGAGTTGTGGGATGTAGAGCCTGAACGGAGGCGGCCACCCGCAGCACTTCTGAAGGAGATACGCGGGGCGATCATGCAGCGGCACTACTTGGCGCGGGCACGCAGGATTTGGTGGGAAAAACTGCAGACGGTTTGCCTGGAGAATCATTCCTGGAATTGGGACGCTGGTGAGTTGGTTCCAGGATTGGTCATTCGACACGGCGTCTATGTCATCGCCAGCGCCAGGCACGATGTCATAGCGCAACGGACTATTTTGAATCTGGTAAGAGCGCCAGATTGCGTGGGGATTAATTTATGAAAATCATAAAAGCCAAAGTCACACCTTATGTACCTCTCACTGAAGCCGACGTTGACAAGGCAATCGCCCGAGGACGCAGGTTGAAACGCCTGTACGCCAACGCCAGTAACGTACGTTATGAAAACGATTGCCTCTCCATTGGTTTCAGCGATGGCAGCCGCGTTGTGTTGCCGGTGGCTGGCCTGCCGGAGTTCGAAGGGTTTTCAGAGAAGGATTTCCAGCAACTGGAAGTGACGTTCGGTGGCAAGGCGATTAGCTGTGAAGCGCAGGACCTGGATGTTTCGATCACAGGGTTGATCGCTACAAGCCAGCCGCTGATGGACCTGGCAACCAGCCTGGTGGCATCGCGCAATGGTCGCAAAAGCAGCGCGGCCAAGACCGCAGCGGCCCGGGCCAATGGCAAGAAGGGTGGCCGGCCACGCAAGGAAGTACCGCAGCCCCCAGAGACAACAGACACTTGAATAAACAGTAGGAGCGAGCTTGCTCGCGAAAACCCCACAGGCACCGCGTTCATCCAGGAAGCACGCGTTATCGTTGACGTTTTTCGCGAGCAAGCTCGCTCCTACAACCCACAGGTTTATCGGCGGGTCAGCAACACACCCGACTCCATATGGTGCGTCCACGGGAACTGGTCAAACATTGCACACTGGGTGATCCGGTGCGTGTCGTGCAGTTGCGCGATATTCGCCGCCAGCGTCTCCGGGTTGCAGGAGATGTACAGGATGTTGTCGAAGCGCCGGGTCAGCTCGCAGGTGTCCGGGTCCATGCCAGCGCGGGGCGGGTCGACGAAGACGCTACCGAACTCGTAGCTTTTCAGGTCGATGCCGTGCAGGCGGCGGAACGGGCGCACTTCGTTCAGGGCTTGGGTGAGTTCTTCGGCAGAGAGGCGCACCAGGTTGACGTTATCCACGCCATTTTCATCCAGGTTGCTCAGGGCCGCATTCACTGAGGTCTTGCTGATCTCGGTGGCCAGCACCTTGCGCACGCGGGTCGCCAGCGGCAGGGTGAAGTTGCCGTTGCCGCAGTACAGCTCCAACAAATCGTCCGGGCGATCGCCCAGCGCTTCGTAGGCCCAGTTGAGCATCTTCTGGTTCACCGTGCCGTTGGGCTGGGTGAACGCGCCTTCGGGTTGGCGATAGCTGAAGGTGCGCCCACCGATGTCGAGTTTCTCCACCACGTAGTCGTGGCCGATCACATCGCGCTTGCCCTTGGAGCGGCCGATGATGCTCACATTCAGCTCAGCGGCCAATTTGTTCGCGGCGGTGTGCCAATGTTCGTCCAGCGGGCGGTGATAGCACAGGGTGATCATCGCGTCGCCGGCCAGGGTGGTGAGGAACTCCACCTGGAACAGCTTGTGGCTCAGGGCAGCGCTGGCTTGCCAGGCGGCCTTGAGTTGCGGCATCAACTGGTTGATGCGCTGGCTGGCGATGGGGAAGTCTTCGATGAGGATCGGCGTGCGCTTGTCCTCCTGGGAGAACATCGCGTAGTGGCGCTCGCCGCCTTCGCGCCACAGGCGGAACTCCGCACGCAGGCGGAAGTGCTGCAGCGGCGAGTCGAAGACCTGCGGCTCAGGCGCGTCGAACGGTGCCAGCAGGTCACGCAGGCGCGTGACCTTGTCTTGCAGTTGAGCGGTGTAGCTTGCGGCGTCAAAAGTCATGCGTTGAACCAGCCCAGCTTGATCACAAACAGGATCGACAGGATCACCAGTGCCGGGTTCAGCTCACGGTAGCGGCCCGAAAGCAGCTTGATGGCGGTCCAGGCGATGAAACCGAAGGCGATGCCGTTGGCGATGGAGTAAGTGAAGGGCATCGCCAGGGCGGTGATCACCACCGGCGCTGCCACCGTAATGTCGTCCCAGTCGATTTCGGCCAGGCCTTGGCTCATCAGCACCGCCACAAACAGCAAGGCTGGCGCGGTGGCATAGGCCGGTACGCTGGCGGCCAATGGCGAGAAGAACAGCGCCAGCAAAAACAGGATCGCGACCACGATGGCGGTCAAGCCGGTACGGCCACCGGCGCTCACGCCTGCGGCCGATTCGATGTAGCTGGTGGTGGTCGAGGTGCCCAGCAGGGAACCGGCCATGGCGGCGGTACTGTCGGCGATCAGTGCGCGGCCCATTTTCGGCATATGGCCGTCCTTGCCCATCAGGCCGGCGCGCTTGGCCACGCCGATCAGGGTGCCGGAGTTGTCGAACAGGTCAACGAACAGGAAGGCGAAGATCACGCTGACCAGGCCGATGTCCAGCGCGCCCTTGATATCCAGCTGCAGGAAGGTCGGCGCCAGGGACGGCGGTACCGAGGTCACACCGATGAACGGCGTGAAGCCCAGGACGATGGAGGCGACGGTCACCGCCAGGATGCCGATCAGCACTGCGCCGCGTACGGCCAGGGCTTCCAGCGCGACGATCAGCACGAAACCCAGGGTGGCCAGGATCGGCGCCGGTTGTTTCAGGTCGCCCAGGCCCACCATGGTGGCCGGGTTGCTCACCACGATACCGGCGTTATGCAGGGCGATCAGCGCCAGGAACAGGCCGATGCCGGCGGCAATCGCCGAGCGCAGAGGCAGGGGGATGGCGTTGATGATCCACTCACGAATGCGGAAGATCGACAGCAGGAAAAACAGCACCGCCGAAATGAATACCGCGCCCAGCGCCACCTGCCAGGTGTGGCCCATGTGCAGGACCACGGTGTAGGTGAAGAAGGCGTTGAGGCCCATGCCCGGTGCCAGGGCAATCGGGTAGTTGGCGATCAGGCCCATCACGGTCGAACCGATGGCCGCCGCCAGGCAGGTGGCGACAAACACCGCGCCCTTGTCCATGCCGGTCTCGCCGAGGATGCTCGGGTTCACGAACAGGATGTAGGCCATGGCCAGGAAGGTGGTGATCCCCGCGAGAATCTCGGTGCGCACATTGGTGTTGTGGGCTTTGAGTTGAAACAGCTTTTCCAGCATGCCGGCTCCCTGTGACGCTAGTGTGCGTCGTGATTTGTTGACCTCTAAGTCAAAGCACAAACTGCGCCAAACGCTTGTGGTTTCAGAGAGGATCGGAAAAAGCGGCGCATCATACCAGCAGCCGAGGCTGTGTGGCGCATGGGCTTGAGGCATACTGCGCCGACGTTCAATACCGGGTCATTGCCAGCATGAAAAAAGCCAACCCGTGGAGTCTAGCTCTGATCGCCAGTATCAGCCTGTGGCTGGGCGCGGCACCGGCATGGGGCGCGGCTGCACCGGCCTTGAGCGAGGTGCGGGTGTTCAAGGTGGAATCGGCCAACTGCAGCGAAGCGATCCCGGAGCGGGTCAACACCACCCAGATGTGCGAGCACCGCGGGCCCACCCAGGTCTCGGTGATGGAAGTGGGCCTGGGCAACAGCCCCATGGGCCGCTTCAACGGCGCAGAGTTGAATGGGCAACGCACAGCGGTGTGCCAGGTCGGCAACATCAGTGAGGCGTGCAACGGCGTGGGCACCTTGATGGGCTACATCTATGTGTTCGACCTGAACGTCCAGGCCCAGGGCTGGTTCGAATTCACCAATACCTCGATCAACCCGCCGCAAAACACCCTGAAAGCCCAGCTCAATATCCGCTGATCAATCATCTTGAACGCTCAAAACCCCGGGAAGTCGTACCCCTAAGACGGCGATTTTTCTGAACGCCGCGGACGTACACCAACCCGTGAGGTGTTTATGAGCGCGACCCCCAATGGCGCGGCGGCCCAGCCGTTCGTCGCCCACCCGATACGCCTGACACTCAACGGCCAGGATCGCCAACTGAACGTGTTGCCCTGGACCACCTTGCTGGACTTGCTGCGTGAACAGTTGGACCTGGTGGGCAGCAAAAAAGGCTGCGACCACGGCCAGTGCGGCGCCTGCACTGTATTGCGTGACGGCAAACGCGTGAATGCCTGCCTGACCCTGGCCGTGATGTGCGACGGCGCCGAATTGACCACCATCGAAGGCCTGGCCGACGGCGACCAACTGCATCCCATGCAACAGGCCTTTATCCAGCACGACGCTTTCCAGTGCGGCTATTGCACCCCCGGCCAGATCTGTTCTGCCGTGGGCCTGGCCAATGAAGGCCGCGCCCACGACCGTGCGCAGATCCAGGAATTGATGAGCGGCAACCTGTGCCGCTGCGGCGCCTACAACAACATCCGCGATGCCATCGAAGACGCGCTGCCGGCCTGCCGTCGCCAGGGAGGTGAGTCATGAATCCCTTCCACTACAGCAGGCCGACCGATGTGCAGCAGGCCGTTCAGATGAGCAGCGCCGCCTCGCGCTTTATCGCCGGTGGCACCAACCTGCTGGACCTGATGAAGGAAAACATCAGCCATCCCGAGCACCTGATCGACATCACCGGCTTGCCGCTGCATGACATTCAAGAGACCGCCGAGGGTGGCCTACGTATCGGTGCGCTGGTGAGTAACGCAGACCTGGCCTGGCACCCACTCATTGAGCAGCGTTACCCGTTGCTGTCCCAGGCCATCCTCGCCGGGGCGTCCCCGCAGTTACGCAACATGGCCAGTACCGGCGGCAACCTGTTGCAGCGCACCCGTTGCTATTACTTCTACGACGCCGCGGTACCGTGCAACAAGCGCCAGCCCGGCAGCGGCTGCCCGGCGCGCAACGGTTTGAACCGTATCCATGCGATCCTCGGCGCCAGTGAACAGTGCGTGGCCACCCATCCATCGGACATGTGCGTGGCCCTGGCGGCGCTTGCGGCGCGGGTGCATGTAGAGGGACGTGGCGGTGCGCGGGTGATCGAGTTCGCCGACTTCCATCGATTGCCAGGCGATGCGCCGCAACGTGACAACCAATTGGCCGACGATGAGCTGATCACGGCCATTGAGCTGCCCGCCGATCACCTGGCCCGCCACAGCCATTACCTGAAAATCCGTGACCGTGCCTCCTATGCCTTTGCCTTGGTTTCGGTGGCCGCCGCCTTGGAACTGGACGGCGATGAAATCATCGACGCCCGCCTGGCCTTGGGCGGTGTGGCGCATAAACCATGGCGTGACCGCGCAGTGGAAGCCTTGCTGATTGGCCGCACGGTCAGCCGCGAAACCTTCAGCGCCGCCGCCGACGCCCTGCTGCAAGACGCCGAACCGTTGGAACACAACGGCTTCAAGGTCAAGCTGGCGCGGCGAGCAATCATTCGTGCCCTGAGCGACGCCGCCGTCGCAGGAGAACAGCCATGAGCGCCATCGGCAAACCCCTGGACCGCGTCGACGGTCTGCTCAAGGTCACCGGCCAAGCGCGCTATGCCGGTGAGTTTCCCGAGGACGGCCTGCTGCATGGCAGCGTGGTGTCGAGCACTATCGCCAAAGGCCGGGTGCTGAGCATCGATGCGTCCAAGGCGTTGGCCTTGCCCGGTGTAGTGGACGTGATCCATCACCTCAACCGGCCGAAAATCGCCAGCTATGACGAGGCGTTCGCCGATGCCGATGCGGCCGATGGCTCGCCTTTTCGTCCGCTGTATAACGACCGCGTGCTCTACAGCGGCCAGCCCCTGGCCCTGGTGATTGCCGATAACCTCGAACTGGCGCGGCACGCCGGCTCGCTGGTGCAGATCGACTACGCGCCCGAAACCTTCGAAACCGACCTGCTCACCCAGCAAGCGGCGGCGCACCCGTCGCCCCAGACCCCGCCCGAACCGCGAGGCAACTTCGAAGCTGAATGGGCCGGTGCCGCAATCAGTCTGGACCTGCACTACAGCACGCCCATCGAGCATCACAACCCGATGGAACCCCACGCCAGCACCGTGCTGTATCAGTCCGATGGCACTCTGCATATCCACGACAAGACCCAGGGCCCGCAGAACTGCCAGGCCTATGTGCAAAAAGTCTTCGGCTTGGACAAGCGCCAGGTGCGCATCTTCGCCGCTTTCGTCGGTGGCGCCTTCGGTTCGGGCCTGCGCCCGCAATACCAATTGCCGCTCGCGGTGATGGCGGCCATGGCGCTCAAACGCTCGGTGCGCGTCACCCTGACGCGCCAACAGATGTTCACCTTCGGCTATCGTCCGCGCACCTTGCAGCGTTTGCAGATGGGCGCCGCCGCCAATGGTCGCTTGCTGGCGTTGGGGCATACCGCGATTGGCCAGACGTCGCGCTTTGAGGATTTCAGCGAGCACGTGGTGGAGTGGAGCGGCATGCTCTATCACTGCGACAACGTGCAACTGACGTACAAGTTGGCGCCGTTGGATGTGTTTACCCCGCTGGACATGCGTGCCCCCGGCGCCGCACTAGGCGTGCTCGGCCTGGAGTGCGCCATGGACGAACTGGCGTGTGCCCTGGCCATCGACCCGGTGCAATTGCGCCTGATCAACTACGCCGAACGTAACCAGAACGAAGACAAACCCTGGTCGAGCAAGGCCCTGCGCGAGTGCTACAGCGAAGGCGCCGAACGCTTCGGCTGGCACCAACGCAACCCGGAACCGCGTAGCATGCGTGACGGCCGCCAACTGATCGGCTGGGGCATGGCCGGCGGCGTGTGGGAGGCCATGCAGATGAAAGCCAGCGCCAAGGCGCGCCTCGACGCGCAGGGCAAGCTCACCGTCAGCAGCGCCACCACCGACATTGGCACTGGCACCTACACGGTGATGACCCAGATCGCCTCCCAGGCCAGCGGCGTGGCCATGGCCGACGTGCGTTTTGTGCTGGGCGATTCGTCGTTGCCCACGGCGCCGTTGCAGGGCGGCTCGTTTACCGTGTCCTCGGTGGGTACGGCGGTGCAGCAAGCCTGTGAAGCGCTGAATGCCAAGTTGCTCCAGGTCGCCCGGCAGACCTACCCGGTGTTCAAGGACGCCGAAGCCGTGCGGTTTGAAGAGGGCCAACTGCATGCCGGTGATGTGAGTGTTTCGTTGGCGCAACTGGTCAAGGACAGCGGTGAGGAGGTGCTGCAAGCACAGGTTGACAGCGAGCCGGACAAGAAGCGCCAGGGCTATGCCTGCGCGACCCATTCGGCGGTGTTTGTCGAGGTGCGGGTTGATGAAGACCTGGGCACCATCAGGGTCAGCCGTGTGGTCAGCGCCATTGCCGCGGGGCGCGTGGTCAACCCCAAGATGGCCCGCAGCCAGATCCTTGGCGGCGTGGTGTGGGGCATTGGCATGGCCCTGCATGAAGAGACCCAGGTCGACCATGAGCTGGGGCGTTACATGAACCACAGCCTGGCCGAGTACCACATCCCGGTGAACGCCGATATTGGCGAGATTGACGTGCTGTTTGTCGAAGAGCACGACGAGATCGTCAATGCGCTCGGGTCCAAGGGCGTGGGGGAAATCGGCATTGTCGGGGTAGCGGCGGCGGTGGCGAATGCGGTTTACCATGCCACCGGCAAGCGGGTTCGGGAGTTTCCGATTACCTTGGATAAGGTGCTATAGCCCAAACCGTCAGACCAATGAAGTTCCAGTGTGGGAGCTGGCTTGCCTGCGATAGCGGTGTATCAGCCACCAGAAAGTTGCCTGATACACCGCTATCGCGGGCAAGCCCGGCTCCCACAGGGTATGGCGGTGAAGCCTATGGCTTGGTTTCTTCCACCGGCACATGCATGCGATCCCGGTTGGCCAGGGTCGGGAACAGCTTGATCCACACCCCGGTCACCACCAGGGTGCCAACCCCGCCCATCACCACCGCAGGCACGGTGCCAAACCAGTGGGCGGTAATCCCGGATTCGAATTCGCCCAATTGATTGGACGCACCGATAAACAGGCCATTGACCGCACTCACTCGCCCGCGCATTTCATCTGGCGTTTCCAACTGCACGAACGATGCACGGATCACCATGCTGATCATGTCTGCCGCGCCCAGTACCACCAGCACCGCCAGTGAAAACCAGAACGAAGTCGACAGGCCGAAGGCGATGGTTGCCACCCCGAACACGCCGACGGCGGTGAACATCACGCGGCCCACCTTGCGGTCTACTGAGAACCGCGCCAGCCACAGTGACATCAGCAATGCGCCCACGGCCGGGGCCGACCGCAGCAGGCCCAGGCCCCAGGCACCGGTCAGCAGGATGTCCTTGGCGAACACCGGTAACAGCGCGGTGGCGCCGCCCAGCAGCACGGCAAACAGGTCCAGGGAGATGGCGCCAAGAATGTCCGGGCGGCTGCGGATAAAGCGTATGCCGGCCAGCAGCGAGTCCAGGGTGGCCTTGGCTTTGTTCAGCGGAGTCTGGCGTGCGGGCAGGTTAAGTGTCAGCACGCAGGCGATCAGGTACAGCGCCACGGTGGGGCCGTACACCCACACGCTGCCAAACGCGTAAAGCAAACCGCCCACGGCCGGTGCGACGATGGTCGCCAGTTGCTGGGCCGATTGCGATGCCGCCACGGCCCGGGGGAACAGCGCGCTGGGCACGATGCTCGGCAACAGTGCCTGGGTGGTGGGCATTTCAAATGAGCGCGCAGCGCCGAGCAGGAAGGCGAGGATGAAGATCATCTCGCGAGTCACGTTGCCGGTCAGGCCGCCGATGGCCAGGGACAAGGCGATCAGCGCCTGCAAGGTCTGGCAGATGGCAGCGACCCGGCGGCGTTCATAGCGATCCGCCACGTGCCCGGTGTGCAGCATGAACAGCACGCGCGGCACGAATTCCACCAGGCCGACCAGGCCCAGGTCCAAGACGTTGCCGGTCAGCTGGTACAGGTTCCAGCCGATCGCCACGGTGAGCATCTGGAAGCCGCTGGCGGTAAAGATCCGCGCCAGCCAGAACGCGATGAAAGGGCGGTGGTGACGTAACAGCAACGCAGGTTCACTGGGCATCGGCAATCAGGTCGGCAACGGGAGAATGGCGAGATTAGCATCAAGCTGTAACAAATAGTTGCAAGAACTGAGCTGAGGCAAGCTGTCACGCGGCAAAAGACCACACAGTCCTACAGCAAAAATGGGACTACTCTTTCAACGATGCTTGATCCAGATCAAAACCTGCCCCGGGATTGTTCTGGCGGCCGCAAGGCCAGATTCCCCACGCGATGGGTAATAAAAGAAACGAATTGAAATTCGCCACACTCCATATCCGTGGGGGCAGTGGGTGCAGGCTCCCAGCCAGCAGCCGGTATTACCTGACAGAGGAAGACTTATGTTCGGTTTGGAGGCGCTAGATCTCGCCCGAATTCAATTCGCGTTCACCATCTCATTCCACATCCTGTTCCCGGCGATCACCATCGGCCTGGCCAGTTACCTTGCGGTGCTGGAGGGCTTGTGGCTCAAGACCCACAACGACACCTACCGTGACCTCTACCACTTCTGGTCGAAGATCTTTGCCGTCAACTTCGGCATGGGTGTGGTATCGGGCCTGGTCATGGCGTACCAGTTCGGTACCAACTGGAGCCGCTTCTCGGACTTCGCCGGTGCCGTCACCGGGCCGTTGCTGACGTACGAAGTGCTCACGGCCTTCTTCCTCGAGGCCGGTTTCCTGGGCGTGATGTTGTTCGGCTGGAACAAGGTGGGGCGCAAGCTGCACTTCTTCGCCACGGTGATGGTGGCCGTGGGTACGTTGATCTCCACGTTCTGGATTCTTGCCTCTAACAGCTGGATGCAGACGCCCCAGGGCTTTGAAATCATCGATGGCCGCGTAATACCGACCGACTGGCTGGCGGTGATCTTCAACCCGTCGTTCCCCTACCGCCTGATGCACATGGCCACGGCTGCTTTCGTTGCCACGGCGTTCTTCGTCGGCTCGTCGGCGGCCTGGCATTTGCTGCGCGGCAAGGACAACCCGGCGATCCGCAAAATGCTCTCGATGGCGATGTGGATGGCCTTGATTGTTGCGCCCATCCAGGCGGTGATCGGCGACTTCCACGGCCTCAATACCCTCAAGCATCAGCCGGCCAAGATCGCCGCGATTGAAGGCCACTGGGAAAATATCGGCAACGAGCCAACGCCGTTGATCCTGTTTGGCTGGCCGGACATGAAAGCCGAGAAAACCAAATACGCAGTCGAGATTCCGTATCTGGGCAGCCTGATCCTGACCCACTCCCTGGACAAGCAGGTGCCGGCGCTCAAGGAGTTCCCACCTGAAGACCGCCCCAACTCCACCGTTGTGTTCTGGTCGTTCCGGGTCATGGTCGGCCTGGGGTTCCTGATGATCTTCACCGGTCTGTTCAGCCTGTGGCTGCGCCGGGGCGACAAAATGTACACGTCCAAACCGTTCCTGTACCTGGCGCTGTGGATGGGCCCGTCTGGGCTGATTGCGATTCTTGCCGGTTGGTTCACCACCGAAATCGGTCGCCAGCCCTGGGTGGTCTACGGGTTGATGCGCACGGCAGATGCCTCCTCCGGGCATAGCCTGACGCAGATGACCATTACCCTGGTGTTGTTCGTGGTGGTGTACTTCGCGCTGTTCGGCGCGGGCCTGGGCTACATGATGCGCCTGGTGCGCAAAGGCCCCGTGACCCACGACAGTACCGAGCCCGCCCACGGTGGCCCCGGCCAGAAACGCACCCCCGCGCGTCCGTTGTCTGCTGCCGACGATGGCAGTGATAACGACCACGACCACATCCAGCACAAGGGGAATTGAGATGGGTATTGATCTTCCGCTGATCTGGGCCGTGATCATCATCTTCGGCATCATGATGTACGTGGTCATGGACGGCTTCGACCTGGGGATCGGCATTCTTTTCCCGTTTGTTCCGGGCAAAGTCGACCGTGACGTGATGATGAACACCGTGGCGCCCGTATGGGACGGCAACGAAACCTGGCTGGTACTCGGGGGCGCGGCGTTGTTCGGCGCGTTCCCGCTGGCCTATTCGGTGGTGTTGTCGGCGCTGTACCTGCCGCTGATCCTGATGCTGATCGGCCTGATCTTCCGCGGCGTGGCCTTTGAGTTCCGCTTCAAGGCCAAGGACCACAAGCGTCACCTGTGGGACAAGGCGTTTATTGGCGGCTCGCTGGCGGCGACTTTCTTCCAGGGGGTGGCGTTGGGCGCCTTTATCGACGGTATTCCGGTGGTGGATCGCCAGTTCGCCGGCGGTTCACTGGATTGGCTCACACCCTTCACGATGTTCTGCGGAGTGGCGCTGATCGTGGCGTATGCCTTGCTCGGCTGCACCTGGCTGATCATGAAGACCGAAGGCAAGTTGCAGGAGCAGATGCACAACCTGGCGCGGCCTTTGGCGTTTGTAGTGTTGGCGGTTATCGGCATCGTCAGCATCTGGACGCCGCTGACCCACCCGGAAATCGCGTCGCGCTGGTTCACCTTGCCGAACCTGTTCTGGTTCCTGCCGGTGCCGATCCTGGTGCTGGTCACCATGTACGGGCTGATCCGCGCCGTGGCACGTAATGCGCACTACACGCCGTTCCTGTTGACGCTGGTGCTGATTTTCCTCGGCTACAGTGGCTTGGGGATCAGCCTGTGGCCGAACATCATCCCGCCGTCCGTGTCGATCTGGGATGCCGCCGCGCCGCCGCAAAGCCAGGGCTTCATGCTGGTGGGTACGCTGTTCATCATCCCGTTTATCCTGGGCTACACCTTCTGGAGCTACTACGTGTTCCGCGGCAAGGTCACCCACGAAGACGGCTATCACTAGGAGGGTTGAACCATGTCAAAACCTTCGTTGCATGAGATTGAACAGGCCGAGAAGCAGCCGTTGTGGCGGCGCCTGGGGTGGCTGGCGATGATCTGGACCGGCAGCGTGCTGGCCCTGTTCGTGGTGGCCAGCCTGATGCGCATGTTCATGAATGCGGCAGGCCTGAGCACGCATTGACACTGTAGGAGCGAGCTTGCTCGNATAACGCGGGGTGCCTGACGCCCCGCGGTGTTCTCAGGTTTTTCGCGAGCAAGCTCGCTCCTACAATAAGCAGGGCTTTTTTATTTACGCGCCTTGAGGATGACGAACTTGGGCGTGGCCGCTACTTGCTCGACACCACGGAACAACCGCGCCAGCTTGCTGTGGTAGCCCAGGTGACGATTCCCGACGATGTACAAGGCGCCACCGACCACCAGCGCTTCGCGTGCCTGCTGGAACATGCGCCAGGCGAGGAAGTCGCCCACCACTTGTTGTTGGTGGAACGGTGGGTTGCACAGCACCACTTCCAGCGATTGCGCCTCCTGGCCGGCCAGGCCATCGTCGGCACGTACGCTGACGTCCCGCTCTCCCAAGGCGGCTTGCCAGTTTTCGGCGGCCGATTGCACTGCCATATACGACTCATCCACCAAGGTGTAGTGCGCGTCGGGGTTCTGCAGGGCGCTGGCAATCGCCAGTACGCCGTTGCCGCAGCCCAGGTCCGCCACGCGTGCACTGCCCAGGTTTTTTGGCAGGTGCGGCAGGAAGGCACGGGTGCCGATGTCCAGGCCTTCGCGGCAAAAGACGTTGGCGTGGTTACACAACTCGATGACCGGCGCATCCAGGGTATAGCGGGTCGGGTAGGGCGAGACCGCGGCAGGGCGCGGCTCGACGCTGGCAATCAGCAACCGCGCCTTTTTGACCGCCAATGAGGCGTGCATGGGCCCGATGTAACGCTCCAGCAATTCGCCCGCAGCCCGTGGCAAATGCTTGATCATTGCACCTGCGATCACCTCGGCGCCGGGCGCCAGTTGCCCTTGCAGGCGGATCAGTTGTTCTTCCAGCAACGCCAGGGTTTTCGGCACGCGGATCAACACGCGATCGAACGGCCCGGTCGCGAGCTGGCTGGCCGGTATGAAGGGCACGGCATCAAAGGGCTTGCCGTTGCGCACCAGGTTTTTCTCCAGGCCCTGAGCGGCGAGGAACGAGTCACCGCTGGAGGTCACTTGCACCTGGCCTTGAAGGCTGGCTGCCAGGGCGCCGAAGCTGTCATTGAGCACCAGCACGCGGGTGGCGGCAGTGGGCTGTTGCGCGGCGAGGTGGCTGAGCAGGTATTCGTCGGCGGCATCGAAGGCTTGCAGCGGATCATTGTGTTGCTCTGGCTGACGAATCAGGTCGAGCTGGGCGAAAGGGCTGTCAAGCAGGGGCATGGCGGGGCGAGGCTCTGGGTAATCGACGGACCGTCTGAGTGAACGGCGGGGCAACCGTGGAAAGCGCACCCTCAACACTCAGAATTGGCCGTAAATGTTACGTTTTTTTCAACGCGATGACATGCGGTGTTTTACGTGGGCTAAAACAGCCCGGCTTTAGCGGCGCGCAGCACCGCCTGGATCTTGTTATGCACGCCCAGTTTCTTGAAGGTACTGCTGATATGAAAGCCCACGGTGCGCTCGGACAGGCAAAGAATCGCGGCAATCTCGGAGGCGGTCTTGCCCATCGCGGACCACTTGAGGATTTCTGTTTCCCGGGCAGTCAATTTGCTGGGCGCTTTAATGTCGGGGGCGTCGGCGTACTTCTGCGCGACGACCGCATGCATCGCATGGCAAAGCCACAACACCTGGCCGGCTTTTTCGTAAAGCTCTTCAGGGCTGACCTCGCCCTTGCTGCGAACCAGGGTCAGCATGCTGAATACACCCTGGAAGTCATGCACGGCTTGGGTCCAGCCTAAATGCACCCCGCATGACTGGGCCAACTCCCAAAGCTTGGGGGTGTTGGCAAAGGTTTTTTGTTCCCAGAGAATGGGCAGTACCGAGGTCTTACAGTGGGTTACAACGGGGTCTACATCGAAGAAGTGCGCTTGTTTATAAATGCTAAGCCATTCATTTGGATAGTCATTAAACAAAATTGGTTTTGTTTGAGTGCTTTGTGATTGGGAACTCATGGTAAAGGAGCAATATTCGAAACCTAGTTCATAAGTGTGGTTTATCACCATCTCAAACACACTGGTGATTTCACTCTCGCCGTCCAGCTTGGGCAGCCGGGCATTATGCCAATTGACCATCGGTGACTCTCCATGCGTGTATATGTGACCTGGGTACGTCCTGATCCCCCATTGCAGCTCGAAAACAAGTGTAGGGTAAGTCCTACAACTGAGCTTGAAAAATATTTTACTTGCAGGGTTTGTCTAGTTGGCCGGTTTTGTACAAGACTTGGAGCTTTGTATAAGAGCGCTAGGCAGGTATCTTTTTTTCAATACTTTTAATGTCTTGAAGGTAGTGTCAAAGTGATGTCGCTTTAAGTACCGCTTCATCTAGTGAGGTATTCAGGGCGCGTTAATAGCCAAATAATTAGTGCCAGCGTGGAGCCATGGCTGACCTGTTGGACTGGTTAAAAAACGCGCAGGCCACCCGCGTGAACCTTGAGTGACGGCAAAGCCAGTACCAATCATCAGTGTTTGCGCGGTCTGTTTTGAGGGACACTAACGGCCTGTGCAAAACGGAGCCCCCCATGACGGCCAGTGCTGAGAAATTTACCCGCCAGACCCTGCTCGATGTGCAATCGCTGACCCCCAGCCTGTTCACCCTGCGCACCACCCGCGATGCCGGTTTTCGTTTTACCGCCGGCCAGTTCGTGCGCCTGGGCGTTACCAAGGCGGATGGCAGCACCGTCTGGCGTGCCTATTCCATCGTGTCTTCGCCGTTTGACGAGCATCTGGATTTCTTTTCCATCGTGGTCCCCGGTGGTGAGTTCACCAGTGAACTGAGCCGCCTGAAGGTGGGCGATACCTTGCTGGTCGAGCGCCAGGCCACCGGGTTTCTGACCCTCAACCGCTTTGTCGACGGGCGTGACTTGTGGTTGCTGGGAACCGGAACGGGCGTCGCGCCGTTCCTGTCGATCCTGCAGGACTTCGAAGTGTGGGAAAAATTCGAGCGCATCATCCTGGTGTACAGCGCCCGGGAAGCCAAGGAACTGGCCTACCAGTCTCTGATCGACACGCTGGGTGAGCGCGAGTACCTGGCCGAGTACGCCCACAAGCTCACCTACATTCCCATCGTCACCCGCGAGCAGCATCCGGGCGCGTTGAATGGGCGTATTACGGCCTTGATCGAAAATGGCGAATTGGAGCGGGCTGCCGGCGTGGAGCTGACGGCACAGGATTCGCGTGTACTGATTTGCGGCAACCCGCAGATGGTCGATGACACGCGCCAGTTGCTCAAGCAGCGGGACATGCAACTGAGCCTGAGCCGACGACCTGGCCAGGTGGCGGTAGAAAATTATTGGTAGAAAAAAGGCGCCTTGCGAGGCGCCTTTTTTGCATCCGCAGGTTAAAGCGGCTTGTTGTTCTGTGCCTTGAGCAGATCGCGGATCTCGCCCAGCAGCACTTCTTCCTTGCTTGGCGTCGGCGGCAAGCTTGGGGCCACGGCTTCTTCGCGCTTCAGACGGTTGATCGCCTTCACACCCATGAAGATTGCAAACGCGACGATTATAAAGTCGATGATGCTCTGGATGAACTTGCCGTAGGCCAGCACAACAGCGGGTACATCACCCTGTGCTGCCTTGAGCGTGACGGCCAGATCGGCAAAGTCCACGCCACCGATCAGCAGGCCGATGGGAGGCATTATCACGTCGCCTACAAATGAGGAAACAATCTTGCCGAAGGCAGCACCGATGATGATACCGACGGCCATGTCGACCACATTACCTTTGACCGCGAAGGCCTTGAACTCACTGATCACGCCCATAGGTTATTCCTTGTTACAGTTGAGGAGGGTGGAGGTCAGTGTAATTCAGTCGAACAGCGCTTGCTCGAAACAACTGTTAACACTGTCGGTTTTTATCGACACATCAAATCGCAAATAGTTTGCAAAGTGCCACTAGTCGCGCGCGAATTAGCCGCTATTTCAGCGGGTTACCAGATTTTTTTCTTAATCGGGCCTGTGGTGTTTTTCTATTTATCTTCTGACTCGCAGGTCACTAGCCTCTGGCAAGCACAACTGAATGTGCATTAAAAAAACCAGAGGAAACCTCGATGAATACTCCAATCAGCCGCAGGCCCGTGTCGGCGCGCCACGCGCTGGCACTGGTGACCGCCAGCCTGCTTTCCCTCTCCGTACAAGCCGCCAACCTGACCCGCGATAACGGGGCTAACGTCGGTGATAACCAGAACTCCCAAACCGCCGGTGCCAATGGCCCGGTGCTGCTGCAAGATGTGCAACTGATCCAGAAACTGCAACGCTTCGACCGCGAACGCATCCCAGAGCGCGTGGTGCACGCACGCGGCACGGGCGCCCATGGCACCTTCACCGTGACCGACAACCTCAGCGACCTGACCAAGGCCAAAGTGTTCGCCGCCGGTGAAACCACGCCAGTGTTCGTACGCTTCTCGGCCGTGGTGCATGGCAACCACTCCCCGGAAACCCTGCGGGACCCACGGGGCTTCGCCACCAAGTTCTATACCGCCGAAGGTAACTGGGACCTGGTCGGTAACAACTTCCCCACGTTCTTTATTCGGGATGCCATCAAGTTCCCGGACATGGTCCATGCCTTTAAACCGGACCCACGCACTAACCTGGACGATGACTCGCGCCGTTTCGACTTCTTCTCCCATGTTCCAGAGTCCACTCGTACACTGACCGAGTTGTACTCGGACTCCGGCACCCCTGCCAGTTACCGCGAAATGGACGGCAACGGCGTACATGCCTACAAGTTGATTAACGCCAAAGGCGAAGTGCACTACGTCAAGTTCCACTGGAAGAGCCAGCAGGGCATCAAGAACCTTGATCCCAAGCAAGTTACCGAGGTGCAGGGGCGTGACTACAGCCATATGACCCATGATCTGGTCACGCACATCAACAAAGGCGACTTCCCTAAATGGGACCTGTATGTGCAGGTGCTCAAGCCTGAAGACCTGGCCAAGTTTGATTTCGACCCACTGGATGCCACCAAGATCTGGCCGAATGTGCCCGAGCGCAAAGTCGGGCAAATGGTGCTGAACCGCAACCCGGCCAATGTGTTCCAGGAAACCGAGCAAGTCGCGATGGCCCCGGCCAACCTGGTACCGGGTATCGAGCCGTCGGAAGACCGCCTGCTGCAGGGGCGCGTGTTCTCCTACGCCGATACGCAAATGTACCGCCTGGGCGCGAACGCCTTGCAGTTGCCGATCAACGCTCCACGGGTCACCGTCAACAACGGCAACCAGGACGGCGCGATGAACGTCGGCAAGACCACCACCGGCGTCAACTACCAGCCAAGCCGCCTGTTGCCCCGCGAAGAGCCGCAAGCCGCACGCTACAGCCAGTCGCCGCTGTCGGGCAGCACCCAGCAGGCCAAGATCCAGCGTGAGCAGAACTTCAAGCAGGCCGGTGATCTATACCGTTCCTACACCAAGAAAGAGCGCGAGGACTTGATCAACAACTTCGGCGGCTCATTGGCCACCACCGATGACGAGAGCAAGCACATCATCCTGTCGTTTCTCTACAAGGCGGATCCGGAATACGGCACCGGCGTAGCCAAGGTCGCCAAAGGCGATCTGGCTCGCGTAAAGGCGCTGGCGGAAAAACTGACTGACTGATTTGTTGGTTGCGGTCGGCGCCTTCACGGGCGTCGACCTTTGGCAGGAGAACACCCTATGCGTATCTCTATCGGCTTACTGATGGCCATGCTGGCCTTTACCGCTCATGCCGAGTCCACCGACCCGGTGGCGCTCAAGGCACAGTTGCAGGACTACTATTTCGACGCCGCCCGTCGTGGCGACCTCGACATGCTCAACACCTTCATAGAGTCCGGCTACGGCCTCAATGCCCAGGATGACAAGGGCTACACCGCGTTGATCCTGGCTGCTTATCACGGCCAGGGCCCGTATGTGGAGCGTCTGCTCGATGCCGGTGCCGACGCCTGCGTCCAGGATAAACGCGGTAACACGGCGTTGATGGGCGCCATCTTCAAAGGCGAGCTGAAAATCGCCCAGCGCCTGTTGGCCACCGACTGCAACCCTGACCAGCGCAACGGCGCAGGGCAGACCGCCGCCATGTACGCCGGGTTGTTCAAGCGCGTCGAATTGTTGGGCGCGCTGCAAGCCAAAGGCGCAGACCTGAACGCCGAGGACCCCGTGGGTAACAGTGCTTCACGTTTAGCCAAGGGCGAAATCCGGACCCCAGCGTCGCGCTGAGCTATCATCGCGGTTTTTCGGTTGGAGGTTCTCACATGGCAAAGGCCAAGCGCATGTACGGCTGCACGGAGTGCGGCGCGACCTTTCCCAAATGGGCGGGCCAGTGCTCCGAATGCGGCGCGTGGAACACCCTGACTGAAACCATGATCGAGAGTGGCGGTGCCGCGGCCCCCACCGGCCGTGCCGGCTGGACTGGGCAACAGGCGCAGATCAAGACCCTGGCCGAAGTCAGCGTCGAAGAGATTCCGCGCTTTTCCACCGCCTCCGGCGAACTGGACCGGGTCTTGGGCGGTGGCCTGGTGGACGGCTCGGTGGTGCTGATCGGCGGTGATCCGGGCATCGGCAAGTCCACGATCCTGCTGCAAACCCTGTGCAGCATCGCCAGCCGCATGCCAGCGCTGTATGTCACCGGCGAAGAGTCCCAGCAGCAGGTAGCGATGCGCGCCCGGCGCCTGGGCTTGCCACAGGACCAGTTGCGGGTGATGACCGAAACCTGCATCGAAAGTATCATCGCCACGGCGCGCATCGAAAAGCCCAAAGTCATGGTCATTGACTCGATCCAGACGATTTTCACCGAACAACTGCAATCGGCACCCGGCGGCGTGTCACAGGTGCGCGAAAGCGCGGCGCTGTTGGTGCGTTACGCCAAGCAGAGTGGCACGGCGATCTTCCTGGTCGGCCACGTGACCAAAGAAGGCGCACTGGCCGGGCCACGGGTGTTGGAACACATGGTCGACACCGTGCTGTATTTCGAAGGGGAATCCGACGGTCGCCTGCGCCTGCTGCGGGCGGTGAAGAACCGTTTTGGCGCCGTCAACGAACTGGGCGTGTTCGCCATGACCGATCGGGGGCTGAAAGAAGTCTCGAACCCCTCGGCGATTTTTCTCACCCGCGCTCAGGAAGAAGTTCCGGGCAGTGTGGTGATGGCCACGTGGGAAGGCACCCGGCCGATGCTGGTGGAAGTCCAGGCGCTGGTGGATGACAGCCATTTGGCCAACCCACGACGGGTCACATTGGGCCTGGACCAGAACCGCCTGGCGATGTTGCTGGCGGTGCTGCACCGACATGGCGGCATTCCGACCCACGATCAGGATGTGTTCCTTAACGTGGTGGGTGGGGTCAAGGTGCTGGAGACTGCGTCCGACCTGGCGCTGATGGCGGCGGTGATGTCCAGCCTGCGTAATCGGCCGTTGCCCCATGACTTGCTGGTGTTTGGCGAGGTGGGTTTGTCGGGCGAAGTGCGCCCGGTGCCGAGTGGGCAGGAGCGCTTGAAAGAGGCGGCCAAGCATGGCTTCAAACGGGCGATTGTGCCCAAGGGCAATGCGCCGAAGGAGGCGCCGCCGGGGTTACAGATCATTGCTGTGACGCGGCTGGAGCAGGCGCTGGATGCCCTGTTCGAATAATCCGCAACACTGCTGAACCCCTGTGGGAGCTGGCTTGCCTGCGATAGCGGCGGGTCAGCTCACCCATCCTTGTCTGATACACCGCCATCGCAGGCAAGCCAGCTCCCATCCTTGATTCATGTTGGCGGCTAGAACTCCAGCAGGGCGCCCAGCTCGCGCTCCAGTTCTTGCTCATCACCCAGGTTCAACTCAACGAACCTACGCAAATGGCTGATCGAATCCAGATCAATGTGTTTGCACACAAAGCCCAATTGACCCTGCTCTTCATGGGTCAGCCGCGCTTGCATCTTTATATGCGTCTTCTGGTCCAGGCGTATGTCGACGTCAAAGGGCAGCGCTTTATTTCCCTTCCAGTTGTCAGGCCGTTCCACCAGCAATCCCTTGAGTGATAAATCCACCAGTTTTACCGGCCATTCGCTGCCGTTTTGCCGAAGTTCGGCCGTGGCATCAAAGGCGATCCGGCGAAAACGGCGACGTTCGGACGCATGCTCGGTCATGGTAAAGCCCTCTGTGAATGGGAGGAGTGTAGCCCGGGGCCATCAAGGGGCGTTTATTTCGGCTTTTTTTAGCGGTTGAAGGCTCTAGACCAACGTAGGGGGCTGGTCTTTGAGGCCAGTAGCGCTAAACTCGGGCTGGCTGTCCTTTCTGTCCACCCTGGCTGGAATATAAAAATGAAAAATAATAATAGCCTGCTACGCCACTTACCCTGGCTGGTGCTGGCAATTGTAGGAGCGTGCGCCCTGGGCGTAGTGGCCTTGCGCCGCGGCGAGGCGATCAACGCCTTGTGGATTGTGGTCGCTGCTGTGGCCATCTACCTGGTTGCGTACCGTTACTACAGTCTGTTCATCGCCAACAACGTGATGCAACTCGATCCACGGCGGGCAACCCCTGCGGTGGTCAACAACGATGGTCTGGACTACGTACCAACCAACAAACACATTCTTTTCGGTCACCACTTTGCGGCGATTGCCGGTGCAGGCCCGTTGGTCGGCCCGGTGCTGGCGGCGCAAATGGGCTATCTGCCCGGTACCCTCTGGCTGATTGCCGGGGTGGTGCTGGCCGGTGCGGTGCAAGACTTCATGGTCCTGTTCCTGTCCACCCGTCGCAATGGCCGTTCCCTGGGGGACATGGTTCGCGAAGAGATGGGCCGCATTCCCGGGACCATCGCGCTGTTCGGCTGCTTCCTGATCATGATCATCATCCTCGCGGTGCTGGCGCTGATCGTGGTCAAGGCCCTGGCCGAGAGCCCATGGGGCATTTTCACGGTGATGGCGACCATCCCGATCGCGATGTTCATGGGCATCTATATGCGCTACATCCGCCCGGGCCGCATCGGGGAAATCTCGATCATCGGCGTGCTGTTGCTGCTGGGTTCGATCTGGCTGGGCGGGCAGATTGCCGCTGATCCAGAGTGGGCCAAGGCGTTCACCTTCACCGGTATCCAGATCACCTGGATGCTGATCGGCTACGGCTTCGTGGCTGCTGTGCTGCCGGTGTGGCTCATCCTGGCGCCCCGCGACTACCTGTCGACGTTCCTGAAAATCGGCACCATCATCGCCCTGGCGATTGGCATCCTGGTCACCATGCCTGACCTGAAAATGCCGGCACTCACCCAGTTCATCGACGGCACCGGCCCGGTGTGGAAGGGCGGCCTGTTCCCGTTCCTGTTCATCACCATTGCCTGTGGCGCGGTCTCGGGCTTCCATGCGCTGATCTCCTCGGGCACCACGCCCAAGCTGCTGGCCAGTGAAAGCCACGCCCGTTACATCGGTTACGGCGGCATGCTGATGGAGTCGTTCGTGGCCATCATGGCGATGGTTGCCGCTTCGGTGATCGAGCCTGGCGTGTACTTCGCCATGAACAGCCCGGCTGCCATTGTCGGTACCGACGTGGTCACCGTGGCGCAAACCGTCAGCAGCTGGGGCTTTGCAATTACCCCTGAGGCGTTGTCGGCCGTTGCCCACGATATCGGCGAAACCACCATCCTGGCCCGTGCCGGCGGTGCGCCGACGTTGGCGGTAGGTATCGCGCAGATCCTGCACAGCGTGCTGCCGGGTGAAAACACCATGGCGTTCTGGTACCACTTTGCGATCCTGTTCGAAGCGCTGTTCATCCTTACGGCAGTGGATGCCGGTACCCGCGCCGGTCGTTTCATGCTGCAAGACCTGCTCGGTTCCTTCGTGCCTGCGCTCAAACGCACCGAGTCGTGGACTGCCAACCTGATTGCTACCGCAGGCTGCGTGGCGATGTGGGGTTACTTGCTGTACCAGGGCGTGATCGACCCGCTGGGTGGCATCAATACCTTGTGGCCGCTGTTCGGTATCTCCAACCAGATGCTGGCCGGTATCGCGCTGATGCTGGCGACCGTTGTGCTGATCAAGATGAAGCGCCAGCGCTACATTTGGGTGACCATGTTGCCGGCTGTCTGGCTGCTGATCTGCACCACCACCGCAGGCTTCATCAAGCTGTTCGACGCCAACCCGGCGATCGGCTTCCTGTCGCTGGCCAAGAAATACAGCGATGCCCTGGCTAACGGCCAGATCCTCGCCCCGGCCAAGAGCATCGACCAGATGCAACACGTGATCTGGAACGCCTACACCAACGCAACGCTGACGGCGCTGTTCCTGTTCGTGGTGTTCAGCATCCTGTTCTATGCGCTCAAAGTCGGCGTCGCCGCCTGGGGCAACAAAGAGCGTACGGATAAAGAAGCCCCGTTCCAGGCTGTACCGGACGCATAACGAGGATTGCAGACATGTTCAATGACATCAGTCGCCTCGGTAAATACCTCGGTCAGGCCGCCCGCCTGATGGTCGGCATGCCCGACTACGACACCTACGTCGAGCATATGCAAACCAAACACCCGGACAAGCCGGTGATGGACTACAAGGCGTTCTTCCGGGAACGCCAGGAAGCCCGTTACGGCGGCAAGGGTGGGCCCAAGTGCTGCTAAGTTGGTAAAACGGCTGTACCTGTAGGAGCGAGCTTGCTCGCGAAAAACCCAAGGACACCACGTGCATCCAGACAGCACGCGTTATCGTTGACGTTCTTCGCGAGCAAGCTCGCTCCTACAGTTGTTTTTGCGCCCTCATATTTCAGGAGAATCTCTTGTCCTCTCCCATCCCCGTCACCATCCTCAGCGGCTTCCTCGGTGCCGGCAAGACCACCTTGCTGCGCCACCTGCTCAAAGCCGAGCACGGCTTGAAAATCGCTGTGATCGAAAACGAATTCAGTGACGCCGGTATCGACACCCAGCTCTTGGGCGACGAGCCGGTGCAAGTGATGACCCTGTCCAACGGCTGTGTGTGCTGCACCATCCACACCGACCTGACCAAAGCCCTGTACCTGTTGCTGGAACGCCTGGACAGCGGCGAGATCGCCTTCGACAGGCTGGTGATCGAATGCACCGGCCTGGCCGACCCTGCGCCGGTGGCCCAGACCTTCTTCATCGACGAAGAGCTGCGCGAACGCTATATCCTCGACGGCATCATCACCCTGGTGGATGCGGCCCACGCCGAGCATCATCTGACCCAGACTATTGCCCAGGCCCAGATCGGCTTTGCCGACCGCCTGCTGGTGAGCAAGCGCGACCTGGTAGACGACGCCAGCTTCGACGCCCTCAGCCAGCGCCTCACCCGCATCAACCGTCGTGCGCCGATTCGTGTGGTGGATCACGGCAAGATTGACCTGGCGGAATTGCTGGATGTGCGCGGCTTCAACCTCAACGCCGGCATGAGCCTGCGCCCGGTCAGTGCAGCGCCTTCGGTCGACCGTATTTCCAGCCTGGTGCTGCGCACCGACCAGCCGCTGGATATCGACCGTCTCAGCGAGTTCATGAACGAACTGCTGGAAGACCATGGCAAGCAACTGCTGCGTTACAAGGGCGTATTGAACATTGCCGGAGAAGACCGACGCATGGTGTTCCAGGGCGTGCTGAAGCTGTATGGCTTCGACTGGGATACCGAATGGGCCGAGGGCGAGGCGCGGGAGAGTGTGATCGTGTTTATTGCCGATGAGCTGCCCGAAGACAAGATCCGCCAAGGCTTTGAGCGGGTCTACCAATAAACCCGACTTGAAATGCACTCCAATGTGGGAGCTGGCTTGCCTGCGATAGCGGCGGGTCAATCACTGATGGGCTGACCTGACCCTGTTTCAAATTGAAATCGGCATAAAAAAGCCCGGCTCATGAGCCGGGCTTCTTATTCACGCAACTGCCATCAAGCGCCGTATACCGGCAGCTTCTTGCAGATGGCCTTGACCTTCTCACGTACCGCATCGATCACGGCTTCGTTGTTCAGGTCGGCCAGGATGTCGCAGATCCAGCCCGCCAGTTCCTTGCACTCGGCTTCCTTGAAGCCACGGGTGGTCACAGCCGGGGTGCCGAAGCGCAGGCCGGAGGTGACGAACGGCGAACGTGGGTCGTTCGGCACGGAGTTCTTGTTCACGGTGATGAAGGCTTTGCCCAGGGCAGCGTCAGCATCTTTACCGGAAATGTCCTGCTTGATCAGCGACAGCAGGAACAGGTGGTTTTCGGTACCGCCGGACACCACGTCAAAACCGCGCTCGATGAACACGCTGGCCATGGTCTTGGCGTTCTTGACCACTTGTTGCTGGTAGGTCTTGAACTCAGGCTGCAGTGCTTCCTTGAAGCAGATCGCCTTGGCCGCGATCACGTGCTCCAGCGGGCCGCCTTGGGCGCCCGGGAAAACGGCGGAGTTGAGCTTCTTCTCGATCTCGGCGTTGGCGCGTGCCAGGATCAGGCCGCCACGTGGGCCGCGCAGGGTCTTGTGGGTAGTGGTGGTGACCACGTCAGCGTAAGGCACTGGGTTGGGGTAAACGCCCGCAGCTACCAGACCGGCCACGTGGGCCATGTCGACGAACAGATAGGCACCGACCTTGTCGGCGATTTCACGGAAACGTGGGAAGTCCAGGATCTGCGAGTAGGCAGAGAAACCGGCCACGATCATTTTTGGCTTGTGCTCGACGGCCAGGCGCTCGACTTCATCGTAGTCGATCAGGCCGTTGGCATCGATACCGTACTGAACGGCGTTGTACAGCTTGCCGGAGGACGAAACCGTGGCGCCGTGGGTCAGGTGACCGCCGTGGGCCAGGCTCATGCCCAGGATGGTGTCGCCGCCTTGCAGCAGGGCCAGGTACACGGCGCTGTTGGCTTGGGAACCGGCGTGTGGCTGGACGTTGGCGTAATCGGCGCCGAACAGCTCTTTTGCACGATCGATGGCCAACTGCTCAACCACGTCGACGTACTCGCAACCACCGTAGTAGCGCTTGCCTGGGTAGCCTTCGGCGTACTTGTTGGTCAGAACCGAACCTTGAGCCTCCATCACCGCAGGGCTGGTGTAGTTTTCCGAAGCGATCAGCTCAATGTGCTCTTCCTGGCGCACGGCTTCTTGCTCCATGGCGGCGAAGAGATCGGCGTCGTACTTGGCAATAGTCAAATCACGGCTGAACATGGCGGTCCTCAAGGATCGGGGGCAGAAAAGGAGGGCATTCTAACTCAATGGGTTTTAGATGGCATATGAAAGGACATCATGTCGCGGACAAGTGGGGTTCATCTGGGGATGATCGTTCCCACGCTCTGCGTGGGAATGCATCCCGTGACGCTCTGCGTCACATTTAAAAGCGGACGCAGAGCGTCCAGAATTGCGTTCCCACGCGGAGCGTGGGAACGATCAGGGACTTCAGTCAAACATGAACAGCGCATCATTACTGAACTGCACCTCAAACCGATTCGCCGGCATCGGCCGCCCGAACAGGTAACCCTGCACCTCATCACAGCCATGTTCACGCAGGAAGTCCAATTGCTCATGGGTTTCCACGCCTTCGGCGATCACTGCCAGGTTCAGGCTGTGGGCCATGGCAATAATCGCCCGGGCGATCTGCGCGTCCTGCTCACCGGAGGGCAGGCCATCGACGAAGGTGCGGTCGATCTTCAGCACATCGATGGGGAATTGCTTGAGGTAGTTGAGCGACGAATAGCCGGTGCCAAAGTCATCCACCGCGATGCTCAGGCCCAGGTTTTTCAGGCTGGCGAGGATCTGCAGGGCTTCGTTGACTTCACGCATCAGGATACTTTCGGTCAGTTCCAGCTCCAGGCACGCCGGCGGCAGGCCGGTGTCCTTGAGAATGGTGGCGATACGCGTGCCCAGTTGGCCGTCGGAGAACTGCCGCGCCGAGATGTTTACCGAGACTTTAGGGACTCGCACCTTGTTCTGGTGCCAGGTCTTGAGCTGGCGACAGGCTTCGCCGATCACCCAGTCGCCCACATCCACCACCAGCCCGAGCTCTTCCAGCACCGGGATAAAGTCCCCCGGCGGTACCAGGCCACGGCGCGGGTGGCGCCAGCGCAGCAGGGCTTCGGCGCCGGTCAGGCGTTTGCCGTCGCCGCTGAATTGCGGCTGGTAATAGAGCACGAATTCGTTCTGGTCCAAGGCGTGGCGCAGGTCGCTTTCCAGTTCCAGGCGCTCCAGGGCGCTGGCGTTCATGTCGGCCTGGTAGAACTGGAAGTTGTTCTTGCCGCGCTCTTTAGCGTGATACATCGCCGTGTCGGCGTTTTTCATCAATTGGCTCAGCTCGTTGCCGTCTTGCGGGCTCAGGGCGATGCCGATGCTGGCGGTCACGAAGAATTCGCGGCCCTCCAGCACAAAAGGTTTGACCAGGCTGGCGAGGATCTGCTCGGCCACATGAATGGCGCGGTTCAGCGCCATGTCGCGGCTGACCCGTGGTTGCAGGAGCAAGGTGAATTCGTCGCCGCCCATGCGCGCCACGGTGTCGTCCTCGGCCACGCAGCCGAGCAGGCGCGTGGCCATTTCCTTGAGCATGCGGTCGCCGGCCGCGTGGCCGAGGGAGTCGTTGATCGGCTTGAAGCGGTCAAGGTCGAGGAACATCAGCACCACCCACGACTTCTGCCGTTCGGCGGACTGCAACGCGGTGTGCAGGCGGTCCTGGAACAGCGTGCGGTTGGGCAGGTGGGTCAGGGCGTCATAGTAGGCCAGGCGGTGGATGCGCTGCTCACTGGCCTTGCGCTCGCTGATATCGCTGAAGAAACACACGTAACTGGCCAGGTCGCCTTCGTCGTCGAACACCGCGGTAATGCCGACCCAGGCCGGGTAATGCTCGCCATTGAGACGCTTGAGCCACACCTCGCCTTCCCAGGTGCTGTGCTGGTGCAATTGCTTGAGCACATAACGCAGATGGGCTTCCTGCTGCTCATCGACGGTGAGCATATTGGGCAACTGGTCGAGCACATCGCTCACCGCATAGCCGCTGACCCGGCTGAACGCCTCGTTGGCCTGCACGATATAACCGGCTGGGTCGGTGATCAGGATGGCCGAGGTGGAATGCTCAAATACCGTGGCCGCCATGCGCAGGTCTTTTTCGGCGCGGCGTTGCTGGCTGATATCGCGGCCCACGCCGAGGATGCCTTCAAACGCGCCATTTTCATCCCACACCAGCACCAGGCGCAGTTCTATCGGCACCTTGCGCCCGTCGGCGCGCAGGCAGTCGAACAGAAACAGTTGGGTCTGCAGTTCATCGCGCAAGGTGTTCAAGGCGTCGGGGTTGCCGAGGGCGCGGCTGACCTGTTCCATCAGGCTGTAAATGCCGGTCAACTGCTGAGGGTTGGCAACGATCGACTGCCAGCCGTTCTTGAACACCCAGTCCACGTCATAGCCCAGGACGGTGTTGACCGAGGGGCTGATGTAGTTGAGGGCCAGTTGGCTGTCGGTGGAGCAGATCACGTCGCTGATGCTTTCGGCCAGCATCCGGTAGCGCTGTTCACTGTCGCGCAGTGATTCACTGGCCTCGATCTGGTCGGTAATGTCCTTGGCCACGCCGATGATCCGGGTGACCACCGTAGACGTATCGCGGGCCAGGGCCTGTTCGCGGATATCGAAGCGGCGCCACTGGTTATTGCGGTGACGAAAGCGCAGTTGGCAGTGCAATTGGGTCGTATAGCCGACCTGGCGTTGTTGTTCGCGCGCGTCATGGTAGTGCTCGGCGTCTTCGGGGTGCAGCAGGACTTCCCAGAAGTACTCACCCATTTGCTGCAACTCGGCTTTGTTGTAGCCCAGGGTGTGACCCAAATGATGGTTGCTGAAAATCATGCGCTGGCTGATCACATCTTGCACATACAGGTGATCGGGCACGGTGCGCACCACATCCGACCAGAAACTTTCACGCTCCACCAGCGATAACTCGATCAGCTTGCGGCTGGTGATGTCGCTGATGCTGAGAATCACGGCCTTGACGTCGTCCTGCTGCTCCGGCAAACGCATCACCAGCCACAGGTACTGTTCGTTGCCGGCCACGTCGTTGAGCTGGATTTCCAGCTCCAGCTGTTTTTGCCGGGTCAGTACGGCCTCCAGCACCTGATAGCCGATGGACGTGGCATTGCTCGGGCAATCATCGATCAGGCGCTCCCACGCCTGCTCGCAAGACGCGACGTTGAGCAGGCGCACGGCCATCTGGTTGACCTCGGTGACGCGCAACTCCTTGAGCAGTTGCTTGCGCTCGGCGGGGTTGGCCTGCAACCAGGCGTGCAACTGCTCACGGCTTTGCACCTGGGTCTTGTTGCAAAACGCCTTGAGCCCCGACAGGTCCAACACGCACAACGCGACGCCGGTGCCTTCGAAGATGTCCTGATAGCGTCGCCGGCCTTCGTTCACCTGGCGTTGGCGACGGCGCATGTTGAGCAGCACGATCACCGGGATCAGCGAAAACGCCAGGCCCAGCAGGCACTTGCCGATAAAGGCCGGCAGCAGTTGTTCCAGCACCGCACTGCGGTCAAACATGCCGCGCAGTTGCCAATCGCTTTTGCTCAACGGCGTGACCAGCACGCTGCGGTTCAATTCTTCCGGTGTCAGGGCGCTGGACCACTGCGCCGGCATGCCGCTGTCACGGCTGACCACACGATGGTTCAGGCTGTTCTCGATTGCCCACATCGGGCGCTGGCCCTGGACATCCTGGCGTGTGAGGTTGGCCAGATAATTGGGCGCCAGGCGCAAGGCCCAGTACATCTTGGAGCCACCGCTGGGTTGGTGCAGCAACAGATAGATGACCGTGCCGTCATTGTCGTTGCTCAGGTAGTAGGACTGGGCGTGACTGCGCTTGACCAGGTCTTCGAGCAGGGCACTGTCTTGGCTGCCTTCGGCAGTGTCGCTGATCAGTGCGCCGCTGGGGGCGAGCAGGGCGAAGCTGCGCAGGTCCGGCAGCGAGCGCTGCAAGGTGCGCATCAGGGCCTGCTGCTGTTCGGCATTGCGCGGCGGCTCGACAATCGGCAACAGGTTCAGGGCGATCTGCGCGCTCAGGGCCATGCTCTGGCTGATCTGCTCGGCCAGGTCGGCGCTGTAGTCGATGGTGTATTGCTGTTGGTTTTTCTGGTTCTGCTGCAATTGGTCCAACAGTTGCCAGAACAACAAGGCGAGCAACAGCAGGACAAGCGTCGCCAACGCGCCTTTCAAGGTGCCGTGCAGGGGCGCTCCCGGCGCAATATGAGCGGCGCGCAAGGGCGTGGGCGGCGTGACGTTGGACAAACTGTGATCCTGCGGTTTGGCTGGACTGGCGCGCGACGTGCACTATAAGCCGGACGCCCGAAGGGCGGCTAGCATGCCTTGAGTTGTGGCAAAGTGCCAGTCCTGCCTGGCTGGACTGCCCCAGCGCATTCAGGTAGCTTTGCCGGTTACGCGGGGGCGTTCCAGCCCCAGACATTCAGGCTTTTTTTGCTCGCTGGCATTGATGATAGTCAAAGGCCCGCGCGGCGCATGGCCTGGCACGGGCTTCGTCCGCTTAATTCATCAGTCACTGACGCTAGGTTCACCATGGCTCAATACGTCTTCACCATGCATCGGCTGGGAAAAGTTGTTCCGCCGAAGCGGGAAATCCTGAAAAACATTTCGCTGTCCTTCTTCCCAGGCGCCAAGATCGGCGTGCTCGGCCTCAACGGTTCGGGTAAGTCCACCCTGCTGAAAATCATGGCGGGCGTCGACACCGAGTTCGAAGGCGAAGCCCGTCCGATGCCGGACCTGAACATCGGTTACCTGCCGCAAGAGCCGATCCTGGACCCGACCAAGACCGTGCGTGAAGTGGTCGAAGAAGCCGTCAGCGTGATCAAGGACGCCCAGGCCCGCCTCGATGAGGTGTACGCCGCCTACGCTGAACCGGATGCCGACTTCGACAAGCTGGCTGCCGAACAGGCCAAGCTCGAAGCGATCCTGCAGGCGGGCGATGGCCACAACCTGGAGCGCCAACTGGAAGTCGCCGCCGATGCGCTGCGCCTGCCAGCCTGGGACGCCAAGGTCGAGCACCTGTCCGGTGGTGAAAAGCGTCGTGTGGCCCTGTGCCGCCTGCTGCTGTCGGCCCCTGACATGCTGCTGCTCGACGAACCGACCAACCACCTGGACGCCGATTCCGTCGCCTGGCTGGAGCATTTCCTCCACGATTTCCCGGGCACCGTGGTTGCGATCACGCACGACCGTTACTTCCTGGACAACGTCGCCGGCTGGATCCTGGAGCTCGACCGCGGCGCTGGTATCCCTTACGAGGGCAACTACTCCGGTTGGCTGGAAGCCAAGTCCGACCGTCTGGCCGCCGAATCCAAGCAGCAATCGGCCCACGAAAAAGCCATGAAGGAAGAACTGGAGTGGGTGCGCAAAGGCGCCAAGGCCCGCCAGTCCAAATCCAAGGCCCGTCTGCAACGCTTCGAAGAAATGCAGTCGCAGGAATTCCAGAAGCGCAGCGAAACCAACGAGATCTACATCCCGGCCGGTCCGCGCCTGGGTGACAAGGTCATCGAGTTCAAGAACGTGACCAAAGGCTATGGCGACCGCGTGCTGATCGACAACCTGTCGTTCGCCATGCCAAAAGGCGCGATCGTCGGCGTTATCGGTGGTAACGGTGCGGGTAAATCCACGCTGTTCCGCATGCTGATGGGCAAGGAAACCCCGGACTCCGGCAGCATCGAGATCGGTGACACCGTGCAGTTGGCCTGTGTGGACCAGAGCCGCGACGACCTCGACGGCAGCAAGACTGTGTTCCAGCAGATCTCCGACGGTTCCGACCAGATCCGCATCGGCAACTATGAAATCCCGTCGCGCACCTACGTCGGCCGTTTCAACTTCAAGGGCGGCGACCAGCAGAAGTTCGTCAAGGACCTGTCCGGTGGTGAGCGCGGTCGCTTGCACCTGGCTCTGACCCTGAAAGAGGGCGGCAACGTGTTGCTGCTCGACGAACCGTCCAACGACCTCGACGTTGAAACCCTGCGTTCCCTGGAAGAAGCCCTGCTGGACTTCCCGGGCGCCGCCATTGTGATCTCTCACGATCGGTGGTTCCTTGACCGCGTCGCGACCCACATCCTGGCGTACGAAGATGACTCCCAAGCGGTGTTCTTCGAAGGTAACTACACCGAGTACGAAGCCGACCGTAAAAAGCGCTTGGGTGAGGCCGCTGCCCAGCCGCACCGCGTACGCCACAAAAAACTGGCCTGATGCTGCAATAGCCGCAACAGCCTGTTGAAAAAATACCCCTCACGCAGGGGTATTTTTTTGCCCGCGTTATGCCGGGAGCGTCGTGGGCGCCAGCGCTGGGCGGCTGCGCAGCAATTCTTCGACCACCCCCATGAACGCCTCGACCAACAATGAGCGTGACGGTGAGCGCGTGAGTATCAGCAGGTGTACCCAGGCTTCGGGGTCTGCCAAGGGGCGGTAGACCACGCCTTTCCTGGCCAGGGTTCGGGTGCACTGGGGCACGAGCGAGACACCTTGGCCTGCCGCCACCAGGGCGATGATCGAGGTGATCTGGCGCCCCGCAGGGCCCGGGCGCAGCGCCAGGCCACGGCGTTGATACAGGTGCTCGATGGAGCCGTTGAGGCCCGAACCGTAATCGCTGGGGAACAGAATCAACGGGTACTCACTGAGCTGGGCGAGGGTGACTTCGCTCTGCTCCGCCAGCGCGTTGTCGCTGCAAAGAGCCGCCACCAGCGGTTCTTGCCCCAACGACAAAGCCTCGACGCCGGTTTGCCCGGCCTCAGGCAGCAGGCGGCTCATGCCGACGTCGATGCGCCCGTCCAGCACGTGCGTGTGCAGGCTGCCGGAAGCGCTCTCCACCAGGGTCAGTTGCACATCGGGAAAACGCTGGGCGAAGGCTTGCAGGGTTTGGCTGAAGAGTTCCGACAACGCGATCGAGCTGGCATAGCCTACGACCAGTTGGCCGGTCGAGCCGGCAGCCAATTTGGCGGCGATGTCTTGTGCAAGCCTGGCGTGTTCCAGCGCTGCGCGGGCATACGGCAAAAAGTGCTGGCCTTGGGCGGTCAGTGTGACCGTACGACTGGTGCGGTCGAACAGGCGAAAGCCAAGCTCGGTTTCCAGGGCCGAAATCTGCCGCGTCAGGGGCGGCTGGGCAAGGTGCAGGCGCTGGGCCGCGCGGCCGAAGTGCAGCTCTTCGGCGACCGTCAGGAAGTAACGTAACTTGCGTAGATCAAGCATTCTGTTTCCTGGGTATTGATCGGTCCGAATTCGGTATTGGTGTTCGCTGCGCTGGGTATTCTATAAACATCCTCGACTATAAGACGAGAGGCCACATGAACCCGCGCATGCATCACGCCCGCTTCGCCGTGTTCCTGTGTGGCTGTGCGGCGTTTCTGAATCTCTATGCGACACAGAGCATCCTGCCTGCGTTTGCCGAAAGCTTCCAGGTGAGTGCCCGGCAGGCAGGGTGGAGCATCACGGTGACCACGCTGGCGGTGGCGGTGACCGCGCCGTTTGTCGGGCGCCTGACCGGCCGTTTCGAGCAGCGCACGGTGATTGCCGTGGCCGCTTTGCTGCTGGCGCTGCCGACGCTGCTGACGGCCTATGTGGACAGTTTTGCCGAGCTGCTGGTGTGGCGTTTTGTCGAAGGGATGTTGATCCCAGTGGTGTTCGCCACCAGCGTGGCTTATATCGGTGATCGCTGGCGTGCGGCCACGGTCACCGAGATCACCAGTCTGTACGTCGCGGGGACGGTGCTCGGTGGGTTTGCCGGGCGCTTTGTCTCGGGGGTCATGACCCAATATGTGGGCTGGCGCGAAGCCTTCGAACTGTTGGCGGTGATCAGCCTGCTGGTCGGCCTGCTGATTGTGTGGCTGTTGCCGGCCAATCCGGTGGCGCGGCCCGGCGTTGCGGCCGTGGGCATGCACGGGGTGCGCCGGCTCCTGCGCAAACCCTTGCTGGCGGCCTATGGCGTCGGTTTCTGCGTGCTGTTCTCCCAAGTCGCAACCTTTACCTATGCCGGGCTGTATCTCAGCCAGGCCCCGTTCAACCTGGGCGCCGCAGCCTTGGGCACTTTGTATGCGGTGTTCCTGCTGGCGCTGGTGGTCATTCCTGTTGCGGGGCGCTTGAGCAAATCGCGACCACAATCGCAGTTACTGACCGGCGCTGTTGCGCTCGGCATCTGTGGCTCGGCGCTGACATTGTTGCCGTCCCTGTGGCTGATCGTGTTGGGGCTGGCCCTGAGTTCGACCGGCGTATTCCTGGCACAGGCATCCGCCAATGCGTATATCGCCACCACGGCAGGCCCGGACAAGTCCGGCGCCGTGGGGCTGTACCTGACCGGCTATTACCTGGGCGGCAGCGCCGGCGCCGTGGTCCCGGCCATGCTTTGGAATCAATGGGGCTGGCCGGGCTGCGTCGCGTTGGTCGCAGGTTTTCAGCTGTTATCGCTGGCGATTGCCCTGCTGGGCTGGAAACCGGTAAAGCCCCAGGCCCTGATCGCCGGACAGCGCGGCAAACCAGCCTGATTTTTCATCCAATAAAGGACTATGAGAGGTGAACATGACTAACACCGTGATCAAGCGCAGCCAGTTGTTGAAGCTCATCGAACCGGTATTGAACGACATGCCGGCCGGCGCCTTGCGCCACGCTCTGTTCGAAGCCTTCTGGGCTCAGGAAGACGCGCTGGTGGATATCGAAGACGCTTTTGCGCGACTCACCTCGCGTCGGCATTCGCCGGCGGTACTGCGCAAGTTCTTCGCCAGTTGGTCCAAGACCAATAATTCGGCGGCCAGTGTGTCCGGCCTGGCCAACCGCATTACATTGCTGGCGCGCTCCGATGAAGGCTCCGCCGCCGCCGCGCAGTTGTACCGCGCCTGCGGCAGCCTGCAACGCATCACCGATGAAGATCTGGGCGCGTTGGGTAATACCTTGCACGCGGACCTGTTCTACACCATGGCCACCGCGCTGTGCGGTGATGACCAGTGGATATTGAAGGACAATTGCCTGCCCTCGGCGCAGGCGTTCAAAGACTGGACCGACACCCGCCGCCTGCGTGATCGCGACCTGTTGCAGGGGTTGCTGACCACGTTGATCCACGAGGTGTACACCCACGGCGAAGTGGAATTCATCCACCCGTTGTACTCGCAGTGGTTCGTGCGGGACATGGGCGTGCCTCCGGAGAAATCCCGGGCGACGGTGGCCTGGGTCACGGTGCACACCGGCGGTACCGAGAGCAACCATTTCGCCCATGCGGTGGCGGCGGTGAATGAGTTCACCACTGCCATGCAGATTGAAGTGGACCCCGCCACGGCGCGCGACATTTTTGCTCAATACCTGCAGCGTAAAGCCAGTGTGATGAGCGACTGTGCGCAGTTGCTGGGTTAACCCGGCCTTTTTGCCTGAGAGCCTCTGACCCAGATGAACACCCTGAAGCAGGCCGCAACGCCATCGTTGTCGCCGCCGGACCCGGTCAGCGTGCGTCGCCGCGCTCTGGTGGCAGGCTGCGGCGCGCATGCCGTGCACGATGGGCTGACCGATGTGATTTATGTGCTGTTGCCGATCTGGCAAGCGCAGTTCGGCCTCAGCTACGCCCAGATCGGCCTGTTGCGTGGTGCTTACGCGGGCATGATGGCCGGTTTTCAGTTACTGGCCAGCCGTGCTGCCGCACGCTGGGGGCGTGAACGCTTGCTGGTAGGTGGCACTGCGTTGGCGGGCCTGGCCTACCTGCTGGCCGGCCAGGCTGGCGGGCTGGGCGTGTTGCTGTTGGCGCTGCTGCTGGGCGGGCTCGGCGCGAGTACGCAGCACCCGCTGGCCTCGTCGTTGATCACCGATACGCACGAGGCCGGAGGGGGCGTCAAACAAGCGCTGTCGCAGTACAACTTCAGCGGCGATATCGGCAAGACCCTGATCCCGGGGTTGATCGGGCTGTTGCTGGCGGTCATCAGTTGGCGCGCCAGTGTCACCCTGCTGGGTGTACTCGGGCTGCTGGCGGCAGGCCTGTTGTGGTGGCTGATCCCGGCACGCGCCGAGGCTTCGGCGGCGCCGGTGAAAGCCGCCCGTACGAGCGCCGGCGCCGGCTCTGCGAGCGGCCTGCGTGCGCTGATCGTGACCGGCACGCTGGACAGCGCCGTGCGCATGGGTTTCCTCACGTTCCTGCCGTTTTTGCTCAAGGCCAAGGGCGCCGGGCCTGCGGGCATCGGCCTGGCGCTGACGATGCTGTTCGTGGGCGGCGCCTTCGGCAAATTGCTGTGCGGTTACCTCGGTGCGCGCATCGGCATGATGAAAACGGTATGGGCCACGGAGTTCACCACGGCTGTGCTGATCGTCATGGCGGTCTACTTGCCCTACGCCGGCTTGATGGTGATGTTGCCGCTGCTGGGGCTGGCGCTGAACGGCACGTCGTCGGTGCTGTACGGCGCAGTCCCGGACTTGGCAGGGCCGGGCAGGCGCGACCAGGCGTTCGCCGTGTTCTACACCGGCACCATCGGTGGCGGCGCCTTGGCGCCGGTGCTGTTCGGCAGCCTTGGGGATGCCACCGGTGTGCCCATGGCCGTCCTGTTGCTGGCCGCCACCCTGTTGCTGACCTTGCCGCTGTCCTGGCGGGTTCAGCAAGGGCTGGAGGCCCAAGCCCGGTAGGGCGAACGAATTTTTCAGCGTGTTCTGGCAGGTATAACAATGAATAACAGTGAACCGTCTGCCGTGTCATTGCCGTTGTCCCAGCGTGCGCAACGTCTCAGCGCCCCCGGCACGTCCAGCATGCGCAGTAAAGCCAATGCCTTGAAAGAAGCCGGCATCAACGTGGTCAACTTTGCCGCTGGCGAATTGTCCATCGATGCCTGCCCGGTGATGAAAGCCGCCGCGACCGATGCGCTCGCCACTGCCCGCAACCGGTATACGCCGCCCATCGGCCTGCCCCAGCTTCGCCACGCGCTGGCGCAGCAGGTCACTCAGCGCTGCGGGGTGAATTACGCCACCGATGAAATAGCGGTGACCGCGGGTGCCAAGCAGGCGCTGTACAACGCTGCAATGGTGCTGCTCAATCCGGGGGATGAAGTCATCGTCGCGGTGCCGTACTGGGAAACCTTCCCCACCCAGATCCAACTGGCCGGCGGCGTCCCCGTCTATGTCGACACGGCTGCGGATGACTATCGCCTCACCTGCGCAGCGGTCCAGAAGGCCCTGACCCCGCGCACCCGGATGATTGTGATCAACACCCCGAACAATCCGACGGGCACGGTTTATCAGCGCGAAGAACTGCTGGGTATTGCCCGGCTCGCCTTCGCACACAGGCTTTGGGTGGTGTTCGACGAGTGTTACCGCAAACTGGTGCGCGCGCCCCATGAACATCACAACATCGTGTCGCTGTTTGCGCCGCTCAAACATCAGACGGTACTGGTCGATTCGTTTTCCAAGAGCCACGCGGTCACCGGCTGGCGGGTAGGGTATGCGTGCGCGCCCGCCCCAGTCATCGCCGCCATGCACAACCTGCAAGGGCATACGACTTCCAACCCGAGCAGCCTGTCCCAATATGCCGCGCTCGGCAGCCTGATGGCGGACGCGCCGCACTTTACCCGCCAGGTCAATGCCTTCCTCGACCAGCAATTGCTCGCGGCCTGCACTTGCCTGGGGCATGTCGACGGCATTCGGTGCGCCCCGCCGGAAGGGGCGTTCTATCTGTTTATCGATGTGTCCCGCAAGTTGGGGGGTCGCTACCTGGGCACCGTTATTCGTGACGTCGACCACTTGGCCGATCTGTTATTGACCGAGGCCCATATTGCGGTAGTGCCAGGCTCTGGCTGTGGTGACGGCAACAGCATCCGTATCTCCTACGCCGTTGAGCGTGAAGCGCTGATTGAGGGCCTCACACGCTTCGCTCGTTTCATGTCAGAAATCGTTGCGCATTAACCCCACCTTAAAAGGATATGAGCCGTGGAAAATCTGAGCCGCCAATTTATCGGGTACGTGAACCAGGCGCTGGTGGATGTCGAGGACGGACATCTGGCCCAGGCCCTGCTCAGCGGTTTCAACAGTCAAACCGACGCGCTGGACACGTACTGCGAGACCTATGTCGACATGACCTCCAGTAATTGGAGCGAGTCGTCACTGTGTACGTTCTTCTGTGGCTGGCGTAGCCCGGACGGCGCCGCCCATGCCGTCTCGAGCATCATCGTGCGCATCCTCCAGGAGTCGGCATCGTTGACGGATGACGCCCGGTTGAAAATGCTCGAGGCGGCGGCCCATTGTGGGGAGATCATTGTCGAGGACATCGGGCTGGGTGAAATGCATGGGCATCCGCACCACTCCAAGCTGTATTACCGCATGGCTTCGGCCATCTGCGGCTCCGATGAATGGCGCCTGCAAGACAAATTCCTCAACCCGATTACCAAGGAATTCTCCGGCTGGGTGGGGGAAAAGCGCCCGTTGGCGCCGCTGCTCATCGAAGCGCTGGAAATGATGGCCATGACGGAGTTGTTCAATACCGGCGAATACAACCTGATGACCCCGCTATGGAAACAGTGGTTGCGCGATGTACGGGGCTATAGCGCCGGTGAGGCCAGCCGCGTCGCAAGTTTTCTCAGTGTGCATTGCGGCAGCGTGGAAGCACGCCACTTCAAGCATGCCGCTGAGGCGTTGCGGCTGTATGCCAGCGCCACCGGGCAGGCCGTGGATTACGCGCGTATCGCACGGCTCTCCAAGGAGTACGTGGCCAGGGCCTGCGAACATCTGCAAAAGATGGCGTCGGTGCTCAAGTGCGAACAGCCCGCCTGGGATTGAGGCTGTTCGATAACCCTTGTTGTGCCGCTGATAAGGAGCCTGAACCCTATGATGGATACCGAAGCGCGCCGACGCCCTCTGTCGGCGCTATTGGATAGCAACCGTTGCCTGCGTGTACTCGAAGCCCATAGCCCGATATCGGCGTTGCTCGCGCAACGCGCCAGGCTGGAGATCAGCCCCGGGCATACGGTGGGGTACGACGCCATCTGGTCGAGTTCGCTGACCGACTCGACCCAGCGCGGGTTACCCGACATCGAAATTCTTTCGCCCAGTAACCGATTGCCGGGGATTCGCGAAATATTCGACGTGTGCTCGCTGCCGCTGATCTTCGATGCCGATACCGGCGGCAAGGCCGAACATTTCGCGATTCATATCAAGATGCTGGAGCGTGCGGGCGTCTCGGCGGTGGTGATCGAAGACAAATGCGGCCTGAAGAAGAACTCACTCTTGGGCATCGAGGTCGACCAGGCGCAGGAGTCCATCGAGGCCTTTTGCGCCAAGCTCCAGGCCGGGTGCACGAGTCGCACCGGCTCAGGGCTGATGATGATTGCCCGGTGTGAAAGCTTGATTCTGAATCGCGGCATGGAAGAGGCGATGGCGCGATGCCTGGCGTATGTCGAGGCGGGGGCGGATGGCATCATGATCCACAGCCGCAAGCAGGATGGCCTGGAAATCCTGGAATTCGCCCGGCAGTTTCGCCTGCAGCGGCCCAGGGTACCGCTGATTTGCGTGCCGACCAGCTATGTTCACCTGAAGTTCGAGGTGCTGGAGCGAGCAGGTTTCAACGCGGTGATTTATGCCAATCACATGTTGCGCAGTGCCTACCTGGCCATGCGCGATACCGCCGTCGGAATCCTCGCCAATGGCAGGACGCTGGAACTGGAGCCACGTTGCCTGGGCATTGACGAGATACTCGACCTGGTGCCGGGCACGCGCTAGCGCCCTGCGCCAGGCTGTGGGCAAATGCTGTGGGAGCGGGCTTGCTCGCGAAAGCGGTGGGTCAGTCGCTGCATCTGTCACTGCACCGCCGCCNCACATGACCGGTGTACTCGATCAAATGTGGGAGCTGGCTTGCCTGCGATGGCGGCCTACCTGTTGGTGCGAAATTCAGAGTGAAATCCCCATTTAAGGGCAGAAAACGTAGGTTATTTATACTTATTGCACCATTTAATTTCACAAAAGCGACATTTTGCCCTGTCACGGTGCGAAACGAATTGATAAAGTCCGGCTCATTCTCTGTTTAACAACAATCAATTTGCCGAGACTTTTCATGACCGAATCCGTCGATTCCTTCCTTGCCCGCCTCAAGAAACGCGACCCGGACCAACCGGAATTCCACCAGGCTGTAGAAGAAGTCTTGCGCAGCCTGTGGTCCTTTCTTGAAGCCAACCCGCACTATCTGAACTCGGGCATTCTGGAACGCATTTGCGAGCCGGAACGCGCGATCACGTTCCGGGTGTCGTGGGTGGATGACCATGGCAAGGTCCAGGTCAATCGCGGTTTCCGTATCCAGATGAACAGCGCCATTGGGCCCTACAAAGGTGGCTTGCGCTTCCACCCTTCGGTCAACCTGGGTGTGCTGAAATTCCTCGCCTTCGAACAGATTTTCAAGAACTCCCTGACCTCGCTGCCCATGGGCGGCGGCAAAGGCGGCTCGGACTTCGACCCCAAGGGCAAGAGCGACGCCGAAGTGATGCGCTTCTGCCAGGCGTTCATGAGCGAGCTGTACCGCCATATCGGTGCGGACGTGGACGTACCGGCCGGTGATATCGGTGTGGGCGCGCGGGAAATCGGCTTCCTGTTCGGCCAGTACAAACGCCTGAGTAACCAATTCACCTCAGTGCTGACCGGCAAGGGCATGACCTACGGCGGCAGCTTGATCCGCCCGGAAGCCACCGGTTTCGGCTGTGTGTATTTCGCCGAGGAAATGCTCAAACGCCAAGGTCAGCGGGTTGAAGGCAAGCGTGTGGCCGTGTCCGGCTCCGGTAACGTGGCGCAATACGCGGCGCGCAAGGTCATGGACCTGGGCGGCAAGGTGATTTCCCTGTCGGACTCCGAAGGCACCCTGTACGCCGAAAGCGGCTTGACCGAAGAACAATGGTCGGCCCTGCTGGAGCTGAAAAACGTACAGCGCGGGCGTATCAGTGAACTGGCCACACGTTTCGGCCTGGAGTTCCGCAAAGGCCAGGCGCCTTGGGAACTAGCCTGCGATATCGCGCTGCCGTGCGCCACCCAGAACGAACTTGATGCCGACGCTGCGCGCACCTTGCTGCGCAACGGCTGCCTCTGCGTGGCCGAAGGCGCGAACATGCCGACCACGTTGGAGGCTGTGGATATCTTCATCGACGCGGGCATCCTGTTTGCGCCGGGCAAGGCGTCCAACGCGGGGGGCGTTGCGGTGAGCGGCCTGGAAATGTCGCAAAACGCCATGCGCCTGCTGTGGACCGCCGGGGAAGTGGACAGCAAGCTGCACAACATCATGCAGTCGATCCACCATGCCTGCGTGCATTACGGTGAAGAAAACGGCCGTATCAACTACGTCAAGGGCGCGAACATCGCGGGCTTCGTGAAAGTGGCTGACGCGATGCTGGCCCAGGGTATCGTCTAGGCCTCGGCTTCGATGCGCAGCACTTCGATCAACTGATCGCCGACGGGGCGCTGCCACAGCACCTCGTCGCCCACCTGGACGCCCAACAAGGCACGGCCCAGGGGCGAGCCCCAGTTGATCAAGCCTGCGTTGGCATCGGCCTGGTCTTCACCGACCAACTGGATGCGCTGCTGTTCGTCCTGCTCGTTGACGAACGTAACCCAACTGCCGATCTGTACCTTGTCGGTGGACGTGGCCGGCGCGACTACCTGAGCACTTTGCACCCGCTGGTTGAAGTAACGCAGGTCCCGCTCAAGGTCAGCCTGACGCTGTTTATCAGCCTGTTCGCCCTTGGCGGCTTCGTCGCTGTGCTCCCCTTGCAACTGTGCCACCCTGGCCTGCAACTGCGCCAACCCTTGCGCGGTCAGGCGGTTAGGTTGCGCGCTGACCTGACGCTCCACCGGCTGATCAGCCTGGGCCGCCGCGTTATCTTCATTTACAAAAGCTCGGCTCATGGCGTTCTCCTTCCTATGAAGGTTGGGCCACGTTCGCTGCCTGATCGTTCCCACCGGCGCTGATCGTTCCCACGCTCCGCGTGGGAATGCATCCTGTGACGCTCCGCGTCACGACCTCGCGAGCGGACGCGGAGCGTCCAGGGCGGCATTCCCACGCGGAGCGTGGGAATGATCAGCGTGAGCGATAGGCTTTGGCGGCGTCACGATCTTTTTCCTGCTGCCAATCGCGCTCGCGGTCGTCCCTGCGGTTTTCCTCGTAATCGCGCAGTTCCTGGCTCTCGCGCATGGCCTTGCACTGGCGAAACCCATCTTCCCAACCTTCGGCGTATGGCCGGTCTTTGAGGTAACGCGGCACATTCTTGCGAAACGTCCCGGTAATCACCCCAGCGGCCTGGCGACCGCTGCTGCAACCGTCGTCGAAGCCATCGGCGAAGGCGGGTGGGTAACCTTTGGCCAGCAATTCCTGATGGGTTGACTGGCAACCCGACAACCCCACCACCGCGCACAGCATGACCGCATACCGCCACATGGCGTACTCCCTGGCCGGTTAACGGCTGATAAGGAGAGTCTAGAAGGGGATTTGTCAGCTGTATGTGAAAGGGGTGTCAGAGGGATGTGCCGGACTTAACTGTAGGAGCGAGCGCTTGAGTCAATAGTGGTACCACTTCAGCTCAAGCATCACTTCATTGACTGGCGTGGACAGGTGGCTGAACTCACGCTGGGCACTCAGGCGCAGGCCCAGGTTGCGCGACAGTTCCCACTGCTGGTTGAGGCTGATGCTGCGCCGCACCTCGCCGTTGGTGAAGAAATCACCCTTGGCTTCCAGGCTCAGGTTGCCCAACGGGTTTTTCCACAGCACGCCGGTGTTGAAGCCAGCGGCCGGGGAGATGGCTTCGCTGAAGTCGTTGTTGTGCTCCACGCGCACGGTGCCGAGGGCGAAGCCGAGCATGTCGTCGGAGAGTTGCCAGGTGCCACCGGCGCCGCCGTTGACGTGGGCGACCAGGGTTTCGTCGTCGTGTTTGCCCGGCACCCGCTCCAGGCCGCCGGTGACTTGCCACGACCAAGGTTGCAGCAGCGCATTGCGTGGCGTCAGCGAGCGGATGGTGGCCAGGTCCAGTTGCTGGAGCTGCCAGTGATTGCCCTCGTACTGGCGCAATTTCATTTGCAGGATTTCGATTTGCGCGCCCAGGGGGAAGCCTTCGGCGTTGTCGTTGAGGTCGTGGTAGGCCATGCGCAGGCCGTATTCGCCGAAGGCTTTGTCGCCACGGGTGCCGATGCCGGCTTGCCAGGTGCGCGACTCGTGGCCGTTTTCCGGCAGGCCAGGCGGGGTGATTTTCAGGTCTGGTGCCGGGTTCTGGTTGATCGCGCGCAGCAGTTCGAAGCTGCGCTGGGAGCGTGTCGCGTCGCGCTCCAGGCCATTGGCGCGGTAGCGGCCCAGGCGGTAAGCAGCATCCACGATCAGTGCCTGGCGCTCGCGGGGCAGTGCTTTGAATGCCGGTTCCTGCAGTTGCTTTTGGTCGTCGCTGATTTTCAGCACCCACTGTTGCTCATCGCTATCGAGTGGCTTGGCGCGTTCCAGCAGTTCACGTTCACGGGAGGGGCGATAGTCGATCTTTTCCACCAGGCCTGCATCTTTTACCGCTTTGACGGTATCGGTAGGGATCGCGGTGAGTGGGAATTGCTCAGTCAAGCGCAGGCCAGGGCGGGCCACTTGCAGCAGTTCGAGCAGGCGGTAGGAGCAGTTTTCGTCGAAGAAGAAGTAATCAAACTGGATCTGCTTGAGCTCCCACACGTGCTCGACCATACGCTTGGTCTCGACCTCGGTGAGGTTCAAGCGGTATTCCCACAAATCGCGGTTTTCGAGGCTGCGGTATTCCGAGAGTTTCTCCTGATAGGGCACCAGGGCGAACAGGCCCGGATAACCGCCCATCAAGCCCTTCCAGGCATAGAGGATGCTGTTGTCGGAGCCTTCGATATAGGCACCGAAGTTGATCGCATAGCTGAGCAGGGCGGTGTTGTTGCTTTGCACGTCAGCCTGGTCGATGCGCAGCAGGGTGTGGCCGAACATCGACGACGGGCTGTTGAGGTAGGCCGCCGGGAAGATCATCACTGCGCTATGGGGCGCGACGTCCTTGAACCACTGGGTGAACTCTTTGCACTCCAGGGCGGGCAGGTCGTTCAGTTGCAACTGCGCCTTGAGCCAGCGGGTGCGTGCGGGGTAAACGCACTGGGCGTGCTTTTCACCCAGGCTGGCCGGTGCATACAGTGCATCAACGGTGGCCTTGAGTTCGGCGTCCGGATGGTGTGCGCCATCGGGAGCGATGAAGAATTTCTTGTCGCTGACATAGCTGCGCCAGCCACTGACTTTGCCGGCTTCGTAGTGCCCCAGCGACAGCCAGAATGGATCATTGGCCAGTTGCTGCAAACGTTGATCGTCGAGGTGCGGTGCCGCATGCAGCGGGGCGCAGGCGAAGAGAGCCAGGCAAGCGAGGCGTTTGAGCATGGGGGCTACTTAAGTCGGACGGAAAAAAAGACCCAAGGTGGGCGGGTCGAAAAAATAAAACCCGCGCCTCGAAAGGCGCGGGCAGGTCGAGCTTAAGCCTGGGTTGCGTATTTCGCCAGACGGGCATCGCTTTTCAGTACAGCAATGGTGTTGTTGTGCACGTCGTCAGCGGTCACGTCAGCCTTGCTGAAGATCTGCTGGAAGTGCTCGTGGGTCACGGCCGCGAAGTGATCGCGATCTTCCGGCGCAACACCCAGTACCACCGCGTAGGTGGTCAGCGCTTCGCCGTTGCCTTTGGCCATGTCTTCGGACAGCTCGTTCATCATGCCATTCATGGCAATCCAGGACTTGCCGCCGTAGGTCAGGGCGCTGTTGGTGCTGCAACCGTTGGTGCCCGAGGTCATGCCGAAGGTGGCGTTACCCGAAGTACCGTTGGTGGTGGAGGCGAGGAAGTGGGCCGGAGTACCGCGCTGGCCTTCGAACAACATGTTGCCCCAACCGCAGTTCGGGCCACCTGGTGCTTCTGCCATTGCATTGAGGGAGACGACGGTGAAGAGAGTACCAAGAAGGATCCGTTTCATAGCTTTGTTCTCTTTGTGTGCAAACCAATGGACAAGGGTTCAGGTGCTGAACGCACCCTAGGGGCCAGTTATTAGTCCAACCCGCGCAGTTTGGAGTTTAGGCACGTTCCCAGGGTTCCGTGTTTTTTTATAAACATTCAGTGGCGGGCGATTTTTTTGCAGGACGCATGCGATGGCTATGCTTTCCCGAAAGCGCGCCTTGCCAGAGCGCTCAACCGGGAGCCAGAATGCCCCATCTGCCCCGCCTGATGTAAGGAAGCCCGATGCCTGATCCTGTTGCTGCCAGCTTGCGTCTAGCGCCCGAAGCGCTGACTCGCCCTTTCTCCGCTGAACAGTTCAGCTTCTCGACCACCAATGATTTGGAGCCCTTTCGCGGTGTGCTTGGCCAGGAACGTGCGGTTGAAGCCTTGCAGTTCGGCGTGGCCATGCCACGCCCCGGTTACAACGTGTTTGTCATGGGCGAGCCGGGCACCGGCCGCTTTTCGTTCGTCAAACGCTACCTGAAAGCCGAAGGCAAGCGCCTGCAAACCCCGGCGGACTGGGTTTATGTAAATAATTTCGATGAGCCCCGCGAGCCCCGCGCCCTGGAATTGCCAGGTGGCGCCGCCGCGGCGTTTATTGCCGATATCAACGGCCTGGTCGATAACCTGGTCGCCACCTTCCCGGCGGTGTTCGAGCACCCGACTTATCAACAGCGTAAAAGCGCCATCGACCGGGCGTTCAACCAGCGCTACGACAAAGCGCTGGACGTGATCGAGCGCCTGGCCCTGGAAAAAGACGTGGCGCTGTACCGCGACAGCTCCAATATCGCCTTTACGCCGATGCTCGACGGCAAGGCGCTGGACGAAGCCGAGTTTTCGCAACTGCCGGAAGTCGATCGCGAGCGCTTCCACACCGATATCTCCGAGCTGGAAGAACGCCTCAACGAAGAACTGGCCAGCCTGCCGCAGTGGAAGCGTGAGTCCAACAACCAGCTGCGCCAGTTCAACGAAGAAACCATCACCCTGGCCCTGCAGCCTTTGCTGGCGCCCTTGTCGGAAAAATACGCAGAAAATGCCGGCGTCTGTGGCTACCTGCAGGCCATGCAGGTGTACCTGCTCAAAACCGTGGTCGAGCAGTTGGTGGACGACGCCAAGACCGACGCCCAGGCGCGCAAGCTGCTCGAAGAGCAGTACTGCCCGAGCCTGGTAGTGGGGCACTCGGTCAACGGTGGCGCGCCGGTGGTGTTTGAACCGCACCCGACCTACGACAACCTGTTCGGCCGTATCGAATACAGCACCGACCAGGGCGCGCTCTACACCACCTATCGCCAGTTGCGTCCCGGCGCGTTGCACCGCGCCAACGGCGGTTTCCTGATCCTGGAAGCCGAAAAAATGCTCAGCGAGCCGTTTGTGTGGGATGCGCTCAAACGCTCCCTGCAATCGCGCAAGCTTAAGATGGAATCGCCCCTGGGCGAACTCGGCCGCCTGGCCACCGTGACCCTCAACCCGCAGATGATTCCCTTGCAGGTCAAGGTGATCATCATCGGCTCGCGCCAGTTGTATTACGCCTTGCAAGACGCCGACCCGGACTTCCAGGAGATGTTCCGCGTACTGGTGGACTTCGACGAAGACATCCCCATGGTCGACGAGAGCCTGGAGCAGTTCGCCCAGTTGCTCAAAACCCGTACTTCGGAAGAAGGCATGGCGCCGCTGACCTCGGATGCGGTCGCGCGCCTGGCGACTTACAGCGCACGCCTGGCCGAACATCAGGGCCGTTTGTCGGCGCGTATTGGCGACCTGTTCCAGTTGGTCAGCGAGGCGGACTTTATTCGCCACCTGGCCGGCGACGAAATGACCGATGCCGGGCATATCGAGCGCGCCCTCAAGGCCAAGGCCACGCGCACCGGCCGCGTGTCGGCGCGGATTCTCGACGACATGCTCGCTGGCGTCATCCTGATCGACACCGCCGGCGCGGCTGTGGGCAAGTGCAACGGCTTGACGGTGCTGGAGGTCGGCGACTCGGCATTCGGCGTGCCGGCGCGGATTTCCGCCACGGTATACCCGGGCGGTAGCGGTATTGTCGACATCGAACGCGAAGTTAACCTCGGCCAGCCGATTCACTCTAAGGGCGTGATGATCCTCACCGGTTACCTGGGCAGCCGTTATGCCCAGGAATTCCCGCTGGCCATCTCCGCCAGTATTGCCCTGGAGCAGTCCTACGGGTATGTGGACGGCGACAGTGCGTCCCTGGGCGAGGCCTGCACCTTGATCTCGGCCTTGTCGAAGACGCCACTCAAGCAGTGCTTTGCGATCACCGGCTCGATCAACCAGTTTGGTGAAGTGCAGGCGGTGGGCGGGGTCAACGAGAAGATCGAAGGCTTCTTCCGCCTTTGCGAAGCTCGCGGGCTGACCGGTGAGCAGGGTGCGATCATCCCTCAGGCCAACGTGGCCACGCTGATGCTCGACGAGAAGGTGTTGCAGGCCGTGCGTGCCGGGCAATTTCACATCTATGCAGTGCGCCAGGCGGATGAGGCCTTGAGCCTGCTGGTGGGCGAAGATGCCGGTGAGCCGGACGCCGAGGGGCAGTTTCCGGAAGGCACCGTGAATGCGCGGGTGGTGGAGCGCTTGCGGGCGATTGCCGAGATGATCAGTGAGGAAGATTTGAAGGAGGCGGAGAAGGAGCTGGCGCAGCAGACGTTGGCGGAAGCGAAGCCAACCTGATTGCTGTCATCACTCGGTCAAGGTGGGAGCTGGCTTGCCTGCGATAGCGGTGTATCAGTCGACTGGGAGGTTGGCTGTGAGTCTGNCATCGCAGGCAAGCCAGCTCCCACACTGGTCCGTGGTGTTTTTGGGAACGTTTAGCGTGCCACAAAATTGACTCCACCCTCAGGGACCAACGCCCGTTGGTCCCTACAACCTTGGTTTGTCGCGTTTTTATTCTATTCTCAGAGTCAGGGATATCCACAGGAGTCGCAGGATAGAAACAGCTTCGCCTTGCGCTGGGGCTGAACACCGATCTACCGAGGGGCGCCGCCATGTCGCGCAACCTTTGCCTTACTCGCCAGTGCCTGGGCCTGGTCACCCGTATCGAATGCTCCATTCGCCCTCTCGCCGGGGATAACGGGATGTGGACGCTATTGTTTGCCGCCGGCATGTCGGGCGAGCAGCCTTCCACTGTCAAATCCCAGGGCCCGTTCCATGGGCCCTTCGTGGCAGAACGCATGCTGGGCACCATCGTTGATAGCCTGACCTTGCACGGCTACGAGCAAATGGACGAGCCGCAGATATGGTGCCTGCACCTGCAGGCTCATCTGCGCCAACTCAATGGCGGCCAGGAGCGACTAGCCCTCTGAGGATCGTTCCCACGCTCCGCGTGGTAACGCCGCCCCGGACGCTCCGCGTCCACCCAGGGCTATTTGCTCTCAGGCTTGTCCAGCTTCACCTCAAAACCGTACTGCACGGTGCTGAGGTCGGTGCGCTGGTAACTTTCCAGCGTGGTCGGCTGGCCGTAGAAGTAATGCACGTCAAACATCGCCGTGCCGTATTCCTCGGCACGGTGGCTGACGCCGAGGATCTCCTTGAGGTAATTGCCGCTGGCATCCTTGGCGTAGAAGCGCCAGCTGTCGGCGGGGAAGTCCTTCTGGTCGACGATCAGCGCGTTGTCCTTGAGCGACAGGCCCTTGGGCAGCTTGGCGGCGTCAATCGTGGCCTTCTCGATGGTGGCCAAAAACAACGGTACCGAGCCCACCACAAACGCCGGTGTTTCCGGGAACAGGTTGAGGTCGTAGGTGAGCGTGCCGCTGACTGCATTCAGCTCGAACGCTTCGGTCGGCAGCTCGATAGGCTCGCCCCGTTCGCCCTTGTCATCGGCGGTGAAAAAAGTGATAGGCGCGTCACTGTTGTTGCGCTCGGCACCGACCAGGTCGTCATTGAAGGTGAACGGGTGGTCGAACACGATTTTTGCGGCACTGGCGTCTTCGGTTGATTGGCTGATGGTGACGCTGTTTTTCAGTTGGTCCTCCGTCATCGAGGCATCTTTGAGCCAACTGGCGGCGCCGTCGTCATACACCGTGACCGGCATTGGCAGGGGCTGTACGGTGTTTTGCAGGCTGTTCCTGTCAAAGCGCATCACCGGCAGGTCCAGGTCTTTACGGGTGACCGTGGCCTTGGAGAAATCCAGCACATTCACCTGCAGGTTATCGATCAGCCCGTTGAAATACACCTTGGCGTAATGGCTGGTCTGCTGGCGCTCGAAGGCTTTTTGCGCGTCGGTGAGCTGTTTATCGAAGGCATCGGACCACGCGGTCTGTTTTTGCATCTCGGCCAGTTGTTTTTCATAGAACGCCACTTGCGCGGCACTCTCGTTGATCGAGCCTGAGCGGGTCAGAAACTGCCCGGTGCTGTCCCGTGCCTGCACCAGCAGCGGATTGGGTGACGCATCGCCCACTTCGGCGGCCAGGGGCTGGCTGTTGGTCAGTTCGATCTCGGCGTAGTTCTTTTCCAGCGTCAGCAGGTTGAGGGTGATGTTGCCGTCGGTGCGTTTATGGCCCACGTCTTGTTTGGTCAGGTCGAACGTCAGCACCTTGCCCGGGGTGATCACCTCCACCGCGCCCTTAAGGCTGATGGGTTGTGGCTGGCTCTTGTTTTCCGTCTCGATCCCTTCAATAAACGGGTAGGTCACCGTCAGGTCGTCGGGGTTGGTCAGGTTGGAGCTGCTGGGGCTCAGTTGGATGCCGGGGTCGGTTTCTGACCATTCCGGCTGGAAGGGAATGACTTTATTGTTGCTCAGGGTGACCGACTGCCATTCCAGGCCATGGGGGAACGGGAACTGGTCCGGGGCGTTGAAGTTGAACGGGAAGACCGGCTGCAAATCCGTCAGGTAGTCGGAGTGCGAGGTTTTGCGCAGGACGAACAGGCCATTGATGTAGGTGTCCACCAGCGCTTGGGGCGTAGGGTAATGCTTGAGCAGGGCCAGGCTATCTTCGCCGTACTCGGCTTCGATGGGCTTGCTGGCGAGCTTGACGCGTGCACGCTCCAGCAACAGCAGCGAGCCGCCCAGGTCCGCAATGGCATCGCGCAGCTTGGGGTCCTGAATACTGTCCAGGGACTGTTCGAACTTCGTGGTTTTCTCTTCGAGGGTCGCCTGCTTCTGCTCTTCTTTGGGGGAGCAGCCGCTGGCCATCAGCAACGCCGCGCACAGGCCGAAAGTGGCCAAAGGGGATCGCACATCCATCATCTGAGTTTTCCTGTCCGACATCATCGAGCCGAGTGAATGGCCTCGACACTAGCAGAAAAATTCTCTTACAGATGCCACTTGGGTCAGTTTTCTCGCGGTGACAGGGGCCGGGTGGCGGCTGGTATACTCGGCGCCATTTTTAGCCAAGCTGTGTGAGATTCAATGGAACGCTTTATCGAAAATACAATGTACGCCTCGCGTTGGCTGCTGGCGCCGATCTACCTGGGGCTGTCCTTGGGCCTGCTGGTCCTGGCGTTGAAATTCTTCCAGGAAATCATTCACGTGATTCCCAACATCTTCACCATGTTGGAAGCCGAAGTGATCCTGCTGCTGCTGTCGTTGATCGACATGGCCCTGGTGGGCGGCTTGCTGGTGATGGTGATGATTTCCGGCTACGAGAACTTCGTCTCGCAGCTGGATATCGATGAAAACAAGGAAAAGCTCAACTGGCTGGGCACCATGGACTCGTCGTCGCTGAAGATGAAAGTGGCGGCCTCCATCGTGGCGATTTCCTCCATCCACCTGCTGCGCATCTTCATGGACGCCAAGAACGTCGATCCACAGCACCTGATGTGGTACGTGATCATCCACATGACCTTCGTGGTCTCGGCGTTCGCCATGGGCTACCTGGACAAACTCACCAAGCATTGATACCCCGCGCTGGCCTTACTGCTCCACGAAGTAATAAGGCTGGCGGTTGACTGCCATTTGCTTGATCACCGTAACCTTCTCGTTCAGCCGGTCGGTGTGGTCTGTCAATGCAACGTTGCCGGGCTTGGCGCTGAGGAAGGCGCGCAGTTCGGCTTCGGTGTTCAGGATCGGCAAGTAGGCCTGCAGGTAGAAGACGCTGGCGCCGTCGATGCGCTCGTTGGGTTGATACATCGCTACCGTCCTGCCTTCGTCTTGCAGGGTCTGGATCTGACTGATCACCGGCACGAATGAATGGCGCACATCGGCTTTGGGTGCAAACCAGAACGCCGCGCTCAGGTAGCAGGCGATGGCCAGGCTGAAAACCCCGCCGATGATCTGCCGGTGATAGCGGTACAGCCCCGGCTTATGGTCTTTGGCCCACTCCAGCAGCACCCGCGCATATTCGGCAGCCAGTACAGCCGCGGCTGGCGTCAGCGCCATCAAATACACGGTGCGTTTACTGGAAGCCAGGGTCAGCAGGGTGAACTGCGCCACCAGCCACACACTGAAAAACAGGCGGTAGCGGTTGCGTACCAAGCTTTTGCGGAAGTACCACAGGCCCAGGTACACCAGGATATTCCAGGGCAGGAAGGCCTCGGGCAGTTTGGCGAGGTAATAGTAAAACGGCTCGTAATGCCCGGCCTCTACGAACGAACCGCTGAAGCGCCCGACGCTATTGGTCCATAACACTTCACCCACCGCCTGCATCCCGCCGCGCTGAAACAGAAACCCCAGCCAGATCAGCAGCGGCACCAACGCCAACAGCGTGAACAGCGCCGGCTTGCACCAATCGCCCAGCCGCAGGCGCTTATCCATCAGGCTGGTGCAAAGCAGGTACACAAAAATCACAATGCCCGGCATCGCCAGGCCCAAAACGCCCTTGCTCAACGTGGCGATGACCATCCCTGCGGTAAACAACGCCCAGGCCCAGATACTCGAACCTTCACGCTCGGGCCGTACCGCCTGGTAAAACCCCAGCAGGGCAGCGGTGACACCGAGGCTGAGCAATGAATCCTCACCCACCCCCCGCACATTGCCCCAATAACTGGCCATGGTCGCCAGGATCAGCGCAGCACTGAACGCCAGCGTCTGCGGCCGCCCAAACCGCCGCAGCATCCCGTACAACAGCATCACACTGAACAACCCGGCAAACGCCGACGCCAGGCGCACCGCCCCGGTGCTGGCGCCAAACAGGCGAATCGCACCAGCGTCCAGCCACAGGCTCAGGGGCGGTTTTTCCAGGAAGGGTTCACGAAACAGGCGCGGCACCACCCAGTCATTGTCCAGGTGCATCGCCATGGCGATCCCGGACACCCGCGCTTCGGTAGAGCCTTGCAGCTCGTGGTTGCCGAGGGCGAAGAAGAACAACAGAGCAGCAAGCAAGAGCAGCAGGGGAGCGGGGCGCGTCATGGAGTCTGGCTACCGAGGCATGAGACCGATCGGGCGACCGGTCATGGGTAGTCAGGGAGTATACGAGCGCGATTCTTAACCTTTGGTGAACGGCCGTAGGGTTTTTCTCGGGCGCGTCAGGGCATTTTCAAGCTGGGCACTGCCGCTTTGCCTTGTGCGGTCAGCACCGGCTCCAACTGCTCCCACGTGAAGGCCAAGTCGTTGTCGCAACCGTCACCATTGGCTGGTGTCGAGAGTTGCAGGCCCTGGGTGTTGAAGCTGAGGTGAAAGTTGGAGTAATCGGTGATCGCCGGGCAGCCCTCGTCGGCAGTGGTTTGCTTGGCCAGCCAAGCGCTGAAGGCGGCCGGGAGCTTCAAATGGCCGGAATAGGCGTCATGCCATTGCTGATGGCCGCCGAGCCAGGCCCATGGGTCCACACTCTCGCCGGTTTGCAGGTTCCAGGAGTGCAGGCCCCAACTGATGCCCATGGCGCCTTGGCCTGCGGCCCAGCGGTAGAACCGCACGGTGAGAAATTGCGATGACCAATAGGCAGGCTCAACCTCGATCTCACTGGTATAGACCGAGCCGTTTCGACCCAGGTATTCACGCCGCTCATAAAAATAGTCGGTTAGATCTTCGTCATTGACGGCCAGGGCGGCGAGTTGCTGATTGATCTTCTGCACCGCCGGGCCATCGCCCTCCAGCTTGAGCGTGACGCGGGGGCCTTGGGTCTTGAGCTGGTAGGTGTGGTTGTGGAAAGTCTTCTTCTCGGTCTTGATCGGCAGCGGCGCGGCTTCCATGGGCGCGTTATAGGCATCACTGCCGCAGCCGTCCGTGCCAATGCGGCGCAGGGCCAGTGGCAGCGGCGTGCCGCCATCGGTTTTGCTCCAGGCACCCGAAAGGGTATCGGCCTGAGGTTTTTGCAGGGCCCAGAAACCGGTGTTGCCTTCCTCCACCCAAGGCGCGTTGTCCTTGGCCTGGGTCAGTTGAATCGGGGTACGGATGCGCTGGTAGTAATAACTGCCATGCTCCCCGTCGGCGCCGTTGAAACAGACGGTGATAGCGGACTTGCCCAAAGTACCCTGCCAAACCCCGGCCAGCTCGGCAGCGGTGGCGAATGAAGGGATGAAGGCAAGGGCGATGACGGCGAAGGGCTTGAACACGGGTATCTGACTTCCGGTTGTCTGATAAAGGCCGTCAGGGTAATGGGAAGTGTGAGGGGATGCCAGCGGGCGAGTTGCGCTGAGGCAGCTCGCCCGTTTGCGTGTTTTAGGGCTGTGGCGGATGGGTAGTGAATGGTTGGGTGTTCAAGATTCGTTCTACGAGTAACTCGCCGAGAACGATCAATTGCTGAGCGGCGAGCAACTTGTGGCGGTGCGCGCCTTCAAGTTCGAAAGCCAGGTCGGTGGTCATCGCGTTGAGGGAGGCGAGGGTTTCGCTGGCTTGGATTAGCAGGGTTTCGGGGTGGATGTTTTCGGCGAGGGTGAAGAGGGTGGTTGGGGGATTGGGGGTGATTTTTTTCACGATGAAGCTCCTACACTGTTTAAGGAGCTGCCTCCCCCTGCTGTCAAACAGGATTGGGTGGCAGCTGTACGCGGGTTGACAGACCGGAAGTGTAGGAACCCGGCGCACCCGAAGATGCCCCACGCACAGCCGCCATGAACGGAGCGGAATGCGTAAGCATGCCGTCTTATCACGGGGTGTGAAAGGTTACACTTTTCGGCCTGTCAAAGCCGGACGCTGATCATCAGCGACGCAAAGAAGTTAGCGTTGTGAGGTGGCTTGCGCTAGTTCATCAACAGCGCGGTATCTTGCGGGAAAATTCCGAAGCTCGGCCCCGCACCGCTTCTAGACTCGCCACACAGTGGAAACCACTGAGGTTGAGCTCAGTCCTTGGTTTCCAGGCATGGCTTTTTAACATGCACCCCAGGATCAGCCTCCAAGTTACCCGCAATTGCGATTTCAGTAGCCTCATCGCGTTGATGCTGCATATCTGGTCGTATAGCCCACCAATCCGGACTCATAGTGACATCGGCACCGGTGATGTCCCTGAGCATTTTCACGATGTCGAACGATCGAAGTCCATCTACGTGTTCGCTAAGACTGCTGGTCGTATTGGCCCACATGGGATCTAGAACGAAGTCGATCCCTTTCATCCGGGCCAGCTTTGCTGCTGGTACGAAATCAGCGTCGCCGGCCACCAGAACAATGACGTCAACCAGTCGGTCCATGGCCAGGGTCGTGATATCCATGCCCAGTTTGGTATCTACGCTTTTTTGCTCCACGTTGTAGTGAAAGTCTGCATTGGTGAGCTCGCTCCAAGCCTTGTGGCCATTGAGCAAAGCTTTGAGTGAGTGGGAGTTGAGCCGCCATTCTCCACTTTTGGCTAGCTCGCCGAGCCTGAGCGCTGTTTTCCTGCTGCACCTGAGATTGTCATGAAGGGCACGTCGTAACTGGTAGGGCGGATGGGTATTGAAATTCAAATGTCCTGGCGTTTTGTGGCCTGGTGGTATGAGTGGGAGACGTACCTGATTGGAGGGCGGCGGACAGTCGTAGTAATAGACTCGGTAGAGTTCCCGGCGGGCGGATCGCTCGTCCTCAATGTGAAGCCTGACCAGCTTCCTGATGATCTGCGCCAAATGTTCCGCGTTCGGCAGCAGGCTGTCTCGGAAGTACTTTCGCCCGAAGAACAGCACGCGCTGAAAGAAAAAACCACCATCGATGAGAACGGCTGTTCGCTTCACTCACTTTTCTCCGGGCAAAAAAAAGCTCAGGACTGCTGGGCAGGTTCTAACAATTGCCTGCGCGCTGTACTGAGCTGGTAGATAGTTTTGTTCAGTCGCCGCCTGAGCGTCAAGGACAAGATGGAAGCCATCTTAGAGCTGGGCTCTACCATTGCTGCGACAGTTGAAGGTTATCTGCGACAGGCGGAGTTGGCCAGTTCACCAACAGCGCGACATCTTGCAGGAAAGTTCCGAAGCCCGGCCCTGTTGACCTCCCCGTCGTCAGGCTCTGTTAAAAGCTCCAGTCCACAGCCTGAACCAACTGGCAGAACGGCCCATTGAGCGTGGCATTATGATGAGCCACGATGGCCTCGGCTTTCATCAATGGCGTGTCAGAACAGGTATGACCGTCGGCGATCAGCACCGCATCGAAGCCGAGGTCACGTACGGCACGGCAGGTGCTGTCGACGCAGTATTGCGTTTTCATCCCAGTGACCACTACGCCGGTGGCGCCGCTGGAGCGCAGATTGTCCGCCAGGTCAGTCATTGCAAAAGCGTTAGGCCTACGCTTTTCGAACACCACTTCCCCACCCAGCAACTTCAGTTCCTGCGCGATCAGCGTAAGCGGGCTGCCCGATTCGATTGGCGAGCCAGCGGGGCCGATGTGACGCGCGAGAAAAATCGGCGCGCCTGCGCTGCGCGCGTTGTCCATCAGGGTATTCAGCGTTTCCAACAGCTCGTCGCAGCGCCAGGGTTTCTCCGGGCCGTGGATGAGTCCGACTTGGATATCGAGTATCAACAGGGCGTACATAGGTGCATCTCCTTGCGTGTGAACCAGCGACACAAGGCATAAAAAAAGGCCCTGTCCATCGCTGGCGAGCCTTTGAAGTGTTCGTTTGTTATTGGCTCACGACACCTCGCACGCTCCGCTTGATGCGGTCGTGGTGGTGGTTGTCGAGGTCAGGCAATAGGCAGTCATGGGTTGACACTAGCAGTGTGGTGGATGGAATGCCAAGTACAAAAAAAGTCCTTGGGCGTCTTTTCTGTTGATGCCAGGGGAAGCTGAAAAGCTTTCTCATCTTATTAATTTATATAAAGAATAAAAATATTAAAAAATTGAGCCGGAATATTTTGTAAGAAGTTTCCTCATTTTTGGTAGGCTTTTGCCATCAGTCGAGAGGAAATGGAATGCCCGCAGTCATCGTTGAAAACGACACATCGCAGTGGCAAGACGAGACCGGTGCTGTCTATCACTTCCCCAAACGGTACCAAGCCTGGCTCGCTGAAGGAACCGAAGTGATCTATTACAAAGGACGCATCAAGGACAAAACCTTTGCTTCTGTCCGCCTCAGCGCCGATCCGCATTATTTTGGTATGGCACGCATCGGCAAGGTCTACGCAGACCGGAAAAGTGATAAGGGTGACCTTTTTGCTTTGATCGAAAATTTCGCTCCGTTTGAAGGCGCTATCCCCTCGAAAATTAAAGGAGCGTACCTGGAGACGATCCCCGCTACTCGAGTGAACAACTATTGGCGTGACGGGGTGCGGCCCATTTCCCAACTGGATTACGATGCAATCCTAAGTCATGCGAAGCACCTATCTTCCCAGGCTGACCAGGGCACACCAAATATCGAAGGCGATCCATTGACCTTTGAATCGGCCAATGAAGGCAGCAAATCAAGTTACTTTGGAACCCGTTACGAACGCCGGAAAGATCTAAGGGTGAAGGCCATTGCTATCCACGGGCTTGACTGCAAGGCATGCGGCTTTGATTTCGAAAAGGCGTACGGCGAGCACGCGAAGGGGTTCATTCACGTTCACCATATAGTGCCGATTTCGGACTTTGGTGGTGAGAAAGCCGTGAATCCTGAGACTGACCTCGTTACGTTGTGCGCCAACTGTCACGCGGTGGTCCATCGCAAGCGGGATATGACGCTGAGCGTTTATGAACTGAAAGGCATGTTGCGCGGGCGATGGGTAATCGAGCGTTAGTTTTCTGCTGTGTTCAGCCTACGGTTTTTTTGTGAGGCTGAACCCTGGGTAGTGACATTCTACCGGCGGGCCCATTAGCCGTTACTGTACCCGGCAAGTCGGCCCTCAAAGTATTGCGCGGTCTCCTGATCAGTACAGTACAGGTAGCAGCCTTTCATCCCACGAGTCATCAATGTTCGATACGTGTTTTTGATGATCAGGTCTGTCTCTTGCTGCGCCAGAGCAGGTTGCTTCTTCATCAGCGTCTTCCAGCCACGAATCGATTTGTCGTTCTTATCTCGCTCATGCGGCGACGTCACCACCTGCCCATCACGCACGACTAGATCTGGTCCGATGATCACTCCAATATAATCAACTTCCAGCCCTTGGCAGGTGTGGATACAACCGACCTGTTCAATGGAATTCTCAGCGATGATCCACAAGCTGCCATCCTGATCCAGATTCCATTGGCGTGCGTAGTCATTGCCGATAACGATGTCAGCGGCTTTGGAGTCTTTCTTGCTGAGCCAAGGCCAGCAGTAACCCGCGACAACGCGAGCTTTGTTTCCGTGGTTTTTCTGCTCGATAGCCGCATGCATCGCCTGAGGGGAGTCGAACACCTTGAACTCATACCCGCTGGTATCGAGCAGCGGGTTGGCTGTCGAGTGAATCTCCAATACATCATCCAACCACGCCAGGTAGCCATCAGAGCCACTGCAACGGAACTGGGAAGATAGTATGTATTCCTCCACAGTTGCGCCTTTTGCTTCGGCAAAGGCGCGGATAGCCTGCTTGTTACCAATGTCGTTCAAAGTCACGCGCTGGTCTTCGTCAATGAAGAAAATCGAGCATTTCGCTGATTTGATCAACTCATTGATCTGGTTTTCACCCAGGTTTCCGTAAAGCCCGCTTTTCGCATTGAGCCTGTGAGCTTCGTCAACGATGAGTGCGTCATACGTATTGGGCGCGGTATCGATGAAGGCTCCCGACCCGGAAAAAAAGTTGGAGAAATGGCTACGTTTGACGGTGCCAACCAGCTTGCTTTCGTACACCTTGCGCGGCGCAGCATTTTTTGAGACGTACTTGCTCAACAGCTTCAAGGCGGTGAGCCTCACCAGCAAGTTGATCGCTAATACTGTTTTGCCGGTACCCGGACCGCCTTCGATGATCAACACTTTCGGCGCTTCAATAGAGGCCTCACTTGCGGCAGCGAGCACCGACTCGAAGATTGATTTTTGATCATCAATCAATACGAACTCAGGCTTGCCTGTCATTAGCCCACTCAGCGCCTCTGCCAGTGCTTTGGACGGGCGAATCTTCCCGCTGGCGAGTTCGTAAAGAACCTCCTTGTTGTCGCCATGAATGATGTGTTTCTTGAGGAAACTTCGCAGCTTTGCAAGCTCTTCGGGGCCCTTCAGGAACAAGGGCGCTTTGCTGGTATAGGCTTCGTAGTGAGCAGAGTTGATGATGCCATCACTGACATAGTTATGGAGGTAGGCACAGGGGCGTACTTCGATGCTTTTGTCGTAGACGGCTTCGTTGAAGCCCTCTAGCAGCGCGGCGTACGACCAGACCTGGTAGGACGGATGAATAGTTTCGACAAGACCTCCACCCAGCGCCGTTTTGACAATTGCATCCTTGGTGGTTGCGCTGGCCTTGCTCCATTGCTTCAGTTCGATCAATACCGCATTTTTAGCCTGATTCTCATCGCGGCCTGTCAGCAAAAAGTCGATTCGCTTCGATGACTGAGGGATATGCAGTTCAATAGCCAGGCCGGCGCTGTTGGGCAGGCCGTCGTCTCGAAGCACCTTGGCCATATAAGCCAGTGAACCCTGCCAGGATCTAATCTCCGAAGCTCCTACCTTCTTGCCGGTGGCTTCTTTGAAGTGCCTGAGGATCACATCTTCAATATCGTCGTTATCGCTATCTTTGAGGAATTGTTGTTTGGTGGCAGCGTAAACGATCACGAGTGGTCCTTAGAGCCCAATGGGTCAGAGTTGGTCATACTTTTTGCTGGTGCTTTTAGCTTTGTCGACAGGGTATTTCTGCCCGTTCAGGGCGAGCTTGCTTGTCACAGCTTCGTTGAGGTCGACGCCCAGCACGCTGGCCAAGCGGACCAAGTACATAAGCACGTCAGCCAGTTCGTCCTTCACGGCCTGGGCGGTTTCGGGACGATTTGCTGAACCCGTTGATTCAGCCTCGCTCATCCATTGGAAAATTTCGCAGAGTTCACCTACCTCTCCTGTGAGCGCCAGGAGAAGATTTTTTGGTGAGTGAAATTGCTGCCAGTCGCGATCATCGGCAAAGCGCTGCAGCGATGCTGCAAGATTCTTCACGTCGACCAACTGCTCGAGTGTTCCATCTACCTTACTCACAGACTCGCCTCTTGGTGCCAGCGGTTAATGTGACCGAGGAGACACGTCAGAATTTTAGAGATGGATTGTAAGAGCTTTCCTTTTGTGCGCGAGGTTTTTGTTCGACAGGTGGCTGCTTGTACCTTGGGTTCGACGTGCTGGGGGAAGCCCTGCAGCTTGCTGGCGGAAGACGCTAGCCAAATATTATGGGGCGCATGCCTAGCATCCCTCAGGGCTCGGAGGTTTAGGACACCTACCTTCTTATCTGGCTCTGAAATCACCTACAAAATTCGTAACTGATGTCGAACTCAACCAGCACAGCTAGGCCTTCAATGGAATTTTCGGGAAGTCGCCAGACTTGGGGTAGGCCGTAGTTGACGCTGGAGGTCACGGCATTTACTTGATTTCAGGCACAAAAAGACGTCCGTAGACGTCTTTAGATGATGAAGTGGTGGGCCGGGGGTAATCTGAATTGGCCTCCTATACTATTGATTAGTATAATTAACTTTTTTTATTTTTATTGGAATACCAATTGGAATACCTCACGAGATAGCCATGCTCTGGCCCGTCGCTTGTAGTCAATTTTACACCCTTGCTCTCATCTATGATCAGGGGTGATCTTCCTGCCGCTGTCGGGACACAGGTTACGCTTGATAAAAAGCTGAAGGTGGTGGCTGGCAGAAACCGGCCAGAAGCGGACCTCCACCCTTCTAAGGGGAAGGTTGGCAGTTCGAACCTGCCCTGGGACACCATATTTTTCAATGCTTTCGGACCAGGAAGGTCGTTTTCTTCTCATGCGGTGACAGCAGCGTGACAGCAAACTAGATGCTCCTGATTACTCCTCTCTATACTTCTGCTGAGATTTCTTCCCTATTCTCAGCTCTCAGACCCTGACGACGCTGAAATTGAATCAGTCCTTCTGCGCCGTAGCGGGATAAACAAAGCGCGCGCTTCGCAGCTTGTTGCGGATTGACAGCATTACCCTACAAAACGCCTGATCCTTCCTTCTTGTGATTGCAAAAAGCCTCTATTGGTCTAGAGTTTATAGATCGAGCAAAAAAAGCGATTTTTTGTCTAGGGGGTCAAGGATGCCGAGAATTTCTCTCACCGACGTTGTAGACATCATTTCCAAGTCGGGAACTCCCAAGGCAACAAAAGTCAGTCAAATAAAATATCGCCAATCTTATTCTCCTCAGACTGACTTCTATAAGGCTCTCAGGGAAGGCATTGTTTCAGTTCACCAGAACAGTCATTCGAAAAAAGAACTTTACGAAATTCTGAAATTTCTCACTGATGAAAAAAAGATAAAAAATTATCCGAAAGCCATCCAAGGTTACGAGAAGTGGTGGGGGAAAAAGAATATTGCTTGGAATGCGCCGTTCAGCTCGAATTATAGCTGTCAAGGTATTGATATTGGAATTAATCCGGAGCTAGGTCTCGTCATTGAAGGCGAGCCGTTTCTAATAAAACTGTATCTCAAAGATGAGCCTCTGCAAAAGCTCCGCATAGATATTGTCCTCGCGTTGATGGTGACCGCACTATCTGGGGGGGCAGTTGCAGACTGTAAAATGGCGGTACTTGATGTCAGAAATGGAAAGCTATTTTGCAGTTCTAATGACTCTCTTTCGCAGGCGAAACTAATGAAGATGGTTAATGCGGAGCTGGCATACGTGTCTGCGCTTTGGGATCAAATATAGTTCTCAAGATTATTCAGTAGTCGATGAGTTCTCAAAAAGCGGTCAGTGTTTTCTCGTGGATTAAGGGATTTATGAAATTATCGAAGCGCTTCAGTCTTTCAAAAACTCAGTTTGAACTCGATTTTGTGGATATTGATACTGATCTTGATACTAGGCTGTTTGTTGACCCTTATTTGTTAGGGCTTAGACCGGATCGCTGGTCAATGAAGGCATCTAGTTCTGTGAGATCTTTTTTCTCACATTTTTTAGATCTTGTTCGTGAAGGAAAGGATGAAGATGCTTTTGAGTTGTTTTCACATCTTCATGAACCAAATGAAACTTGCTTGGGGCTTTCTTCGGGTAAGCCTAGAGGTAATGGTATTGGAAGTGAAGATGCAAAAAAATTATTTGAAAGCATCATGGGCAGCAAGGCGATAAAGTCTGGAAAAATTACTGATTTAGAGGACTTCAGATTATTCATCCCAGGCATTGGGAAAGATAAGGTATCTGACATGACTACCAACCTCATTAGGGGGAGTCTCATTGCCTACACGCAAGCTCAGTGCAAATTACACGGCATTGCTTTGACTGCTGGTGTGTCTGCGGGGCCGATCTGGGATGCCTCTAAGAAAAAATGGACGTTTTCTCATGAGGATACATTACTGGTGGAGGGGAAGAAGATCCTTCTAACACCGAAAGGTATCGTTTCTTATAGCAAGGCTTATGCACCTGAAAACTACTACAATATGCACGTGTTGGAGTATCTTCAGCACGAGCATATAAGGTCTGGCAGTATATGGGTTGAGCACCGTAAAGATGGGACCCCTTATATATCCAAAAAGAGCTTAAAAGAGAATTTCGTTAAGAAGTTCAGCAAAGAGTGGTTGTTTGAATTTACAGAAAATCATCCGTTGGTTTTTCAGTCGTTCAGAGAGCAGCAAGCGGAACAGGTAAGACCTCTACCATCTGACTCAATTGATACAAAGTTGAATTTAAATGTTGTGGTTGATCACTTGATTTCTAGACTTAACGCTATCAAACAAGGTGCTGCAACTGCTTCGGAGTACCACAAGACCATAGTTGGTGTGCTGGAGATGTTGTTTTATCCGAGTGCATCTTCTCCAGTTCTTGAGGCCGAGATCAATCAAGGTAGGAAGCGGATCGATATATACTTTGAAAATTGTGCTAAGGAAGGCTTTTTCTACAATCTCCATATGATTAATAAAATCCCTTGTCCGTATGTGATCATCGAATGCAAGAATTATACTAAGGATATACAAAATCCTGAGCTCGATCAGATGATCGGAAGGTTGACTGTTAATCGCGGCATGCTTGGGGTCATAACTTGTAGGGAAATATCTAAAAAGGATCTGTTCATTGAACGGTGCAGGGACTCATTCAAGAATGGTCACGGCTTGATAATACCGTTAACTGACGCTGATTTGATTGTTGCACTTGAAGGTCTCAAGTTTGAAAAGAAAACTCCTCTTGAAGATATATTGAACGATATAAAAAATCGAATAATAATGTCTTGAATGTAGTAGACCCCCGCAACATGCGGCATGTAATCGCTTGACGCGGGATGTTCATGATGTTGATGAGCATCCCGTAGCTGTTTTTGTTCACGCCGGGGAGGGATGTAAAAAAGCACTCACTGCAACAGCTGCAATCGAATGCTTAAAAAAAAACGCCATGGAAAAGCACTTATCCCCCTCCCGCCGACGCGCTTCGTGTTCATTTTTATTGCAAGCACAGGTGTAGTGCAAACCATCCTCCAGCCCAGGCGGGCCGTGGGGCCTCCCAGGCAATCGTCAATTTCATTTTGTGCAAAGTTTTGAAAGAAAATGACAAACCATTACACAGACTGCGCCCCCTTCAAGGCGGCGTTTCGGAAAAGGGGACGGATTTGAATGGCACTTACTTAACAGCTAACCGGCTGATCTGATTGTAAAAAATGAAAAAAGGCCGCCCTTGGTCTACGGTGATAGTTGTGAACACACACCACTGGAACAAGGACAGCCCGCGTGAATCGTAGACGTCAAATCGTCAGGCATCAACAGCAGCGCATTCAGCAGCACGCCAGAAACAGCAATACCCATGCGTTCTTTAAGCTGCTAGCCGATCCGGCGCTGCTACATCGTGCCGAGTCAGTGATGCCCAAGCATCGTCAACGCTTGTTCCCGCCGACTGAAACACTGTCGATGTTTCTGGCTCAAGCCATGAATGCCGACCGTTCTTGTCAGAAGGCCGTGAATGATTTTTCGATCAAACGTTGCTGCGATGGGCTAAGCCCCAGCAGCGTGTACACCGGCGCTTATTGCAAAGCACGGGCGCGGTTACCGGTAGGATGGTTTCAACATTGTTGCGCTCCACGGGATCAACGATGAGTAAAAACGCGTCACCATCCTGGCGCTGGATGGGGCGTCCGGTGCGCCTCTTAGATGGCACCACAGTGGCCCTGCCAGACACTGCGGCCAACCAAGCTGCCTATCCGCAGTGGCGTGGTCAGAAAGCAGGACTAGGTTTCCCCATCTGCCGTTTGGTAGGAATCATTTGCTTGGCCAGCGGTGCTGTTTTAGATGCCTCGCTGGGGGCGCTTTCGAGGCAAAGGTGGCGATGAACAGACGCTACTCAGGACGATGCTCGACACTCTGAATCGAGGCGACATTGTGTTAGGCGATGCCTACTACGCAACTTACTTTCTGCTGTGCGAACTGCAACGTCGTGGGATCGATGGCGTGTTCGAGCAGTATGGCGCCAGGCGGCGCAGTGCCGACTTTCGGCTCGGGCAATCGCTGGGGCCGGAAGATCATTTGGTTGAGCTGAAAAAACCTGGGAATCGACTTCCTGGATGAGCCAAACTTATTACGACGATGCGCCTGAAACACTGACAGTGCGTGAGCTGAAAACCGCCGGAAAAATCCTGGTGACCACCTTGAACTGCCCGCAGCAAGTCCCCAAAGCGAGGCTCAAATCACTATACAAAGACCGTTGGCATGTTGAGCTGGATCTGCGCAATATCAAAACAACGCTGGGGCTTGATACGTTGAGCTGCAAGACGCCTGGCATGGCTGTAAAAGAGTTGTGGGTGTATCTGTTGGCGCATAATTTGATTCGGATGATCATGGCCAAATCAGCGCTATTGGCTGATTGCTTGCCACGCGAGCTTAGCTTTAAACATAGCCTTCAATTATTCCTTGCGATGCAGCAGTACAGCTCCGACGAACAGGACGATAGGGTGCAGGATTTACTCAAACTGATCGCCAGAAAACGTGTCGGAAACCGGCCGGGACGGATTGAGCCTCGCGCCATAAAACGAAGGCTCAAGCCTTACCCGATGCTGATGCAGACGCGCTCGGCGGCTAGGGCCGAGGTCAGGAGAAATGGACACCCGAAGAAGGTTAAGTAAGTGCCATTCGGCACGGACTTATTTTTCACTGGATTCCAGGCACAAAAAAAGACGTCCATGGACGTCTTTAGATGATGAATTGGTGGAGCCGGGGGGATTTGAACCCCCGTCCGCCAGTACTCCGCTGTCGGTACTACATGCTTAGCCGTTTCTATTAAGTTAACCCTCAGCGACCCGAAGGGCAGGGTGCTTTGGGCGAGTTGTGTAAGTTTTAGCCGCTTCGTCCACAACGTACTGCACGGCGATTCTGTTCTATATGACAATCACTTTGGGTTTACAGACATCCCCTGGTGATTGCTGGACCCGAAGGTACCAGAAGCTCAGGGCTAAGGCTGCTTACGCAGCGAGAGCGAATTCCTGGCCGTAGTTTTCGTCATTGGCAACTATAAGAAGTTGCAACAGTGGATTTACGAGTTCTGTTACCAACTCGGCATGCACCTAAAGTTTCGCGACCGGCGTCGAATCCTAAACGGCCCCGTGCTTGTAACTCGTTGTTTCTTAGTGAGTGACAAGCCTTTGCAGTGTACGCCAAAACGTCAGCGAAGGCCAACCCGAAGGTTGGCCCTCTCGCTTATTGGCCGCCTTTCTCGCTGTTCTGCAGGTCTTGCAGGGCCTTGGAGGTGATTTCGATGCACTTCTTCTCGTCACCGGCGGCGTGGGCGGCCTTGGCCTGGGAGACGGCGGTGTCTATTTCGCCACTTTTACCGCTGGTGTCGGTGGCGAGCAGGGCTTTGCCGTTGTTGATTTTGTCCAGGTTGATCTGGCACAGGTCTTTGTCACCGGCGGCGAAAGCGGGGGAGGCGAGCATCGCAGCGGTCATGAACAAGCCAGCAAGAGCGGAACGCTTCATAGGGTGTCTCCTTGCGCAAAAGGGCTCGACGCTGCTGGCGTGCAACCGCTGCCAGCGACATCACTGATGGGCCTCGTTTGTCGAGGCCTATGCAGATGACTGCGCCGGTGCGCCAGGGTTCGGTTTTTTTGCCGGGTCAGTGGGCGCGGGCGCGGGTGACGCGGTCTACCAGGTAGACCAGGCCGTGGTAGTCGATGCCGCCATGCTGGCTTAGGCCGATCTCGCAGGTGCGGCTGGTGGAGATGCCTTCGCTGCAATATTGCACGGCGTCCTTGAGCGAGCGCAGGGAGTGGGCGTTGAGTTCCGGGGTGGTGAAGCCTTTGTCGCCGGCAAAGCCGCAGCAATGAATGCCTTCGGGGATCACCACGGTTTTTGCGCAGCGTCTCGCCAGTTCGATCAGTGCCTGGCTCTCGCCCAGATGCTGGGTGCTGCAGGTGACGTGCACTGCGATGGGCGCTTCCTGGGGTGTGAAGTCGAGGCGGTCCATCAGGTGGGTGCGGATAAAGCGCACGGGGTCGTAGAGGTCCAGGCGCGTTTCTCCCAATTCTTGCACCAGGCGCAGGGTGCAGGGGCTGGTGTCGCAGTAGATCGGGTCGAGGCCGCCACGGCTGGCGTGGAGCAGGGCGCCGATCAGTTCCTGGCGCTTGTGTTCGGCCTGCTCGGCGTAGCCTTTGGACGCGAAGGGTTGGCCGCAGCAGAGGCTGTCTTGGTTGTCGGGGAAGACTACCTGGTAGCCGGCTTTTTCCAGCAACTGGCGGGTTTTGTCGTACAACGACATTTGCTCTTTATCACCGGCTGCCGGGCCCATAGCGCGGGAGACGCAGGCGGCCAGGTAAACCACGCGTGGGCGCGCGTCCGCCACTGCCGGGCTGAAGCGGATGGCTTTTTCGGGCTGTGGCATGGCGTTGGTCCACTGCGGTATTTGCCCTTTGGACAGCTTGGTCAGCGTGCTCGAGAGCTTAGTCAGCCGTGGAGCACCCAGCAGCATGCGTGCGCCATTGGCGACGTGCAGGGTAAAGCGCGCACCTTGCAGCGCGGTGGCGAAATGGCTGGCGAGCCAGTCGGCGGTTTTCGTACGGTCGGCTTCGCGGCTGCGTAGCTTTTTCACCAGGTCGCCGGTATTGATGCCTACAGGGCAGCGTTGCGCGCATAAGCCGGTGGCGGCGCAGGTGTCGATGCCCTGATAGTGGTAGGCCGCCTCCAGTTCGGTGGTGTCCACGCCTGCGCGTTTTTTCGCCTGGATGTCGCGCCAGATCACGATGCGCTGGCGCGGGCTCAGGGTCAGGCCTTTTGACGGGCACACCGGCTCGCAGAACCCGCACTCGATACACTTATCCACAAGCTCATCGGCGGCGGGCAATGGCTTGAGGTGCTTGAGGTGGATCTGCGGGTCTTCGCTGAGCACCACGTCCGGGTTGAGGATGCCGTTGGGGTCGAGCAGGCGCTTTAGCTGCCACATCAGTTGATAAGCGTCGCTGCCCCATTCCAGTTCGACGAAAGGGGCCATATTGCGGCCGGTGCCATGTTCGGCCTTCAGCGAGCCACCGAACTCCACGGCCACCAGTTGCGCGACGTCGTCCATGAACGCTTGATAGCGTGCGACTTCTTCGCTGCTGTTGAAGCCTTGAGTGAACACAAAGTGCAGATTGCCTTCCAGGGCGTGTCCGAAAAGGATGGCTTCGTCGTAGTGATGTTTGTCGAACAGTGCGATCAAGCGATTCACGCCAATCGCCAGTTGTTCTACCGGGAAGGTCACGTCTTCGATGATCACGGTGGTGCCGGTTTTGCGCACGGCACCTACGGCCGGGAAGGTGTCTTTGCGGATGGCCCACAGGCGCGCGTTTTCCAGTGGGTCTTCGGTGAAGTCGACTTGTTGCTCCACGGGAAACGCCGCCAGGGACGCCATGATCCGCGTCAGTTGTTCGTGCAGCAGCGATGGCGAAGCGGCGCGGGATTCGATCAGCAGTGCGCAGGCGTTTTCCGATAGGTGCTGTACGAAAGCGGGCATGCCCGGTTTGTCCTGCACCGAGCGCATGCTGCGTCGGTCCAGCAGTTCAACGGCGGAGACTGGCTGGGTTTTCAGCACGGTGACGGCGTTGCAGCAGGTTTCGACATCCGGGAAGACGATCAGCGCCGAGGCTTTGTTGGGGTGATCGATCACGGTGTCGTAGGTGACCGCACTGATAAACCCCAGGGTGCCCTCGGAGCCGACCAGCAGGTGGCTGAGGATATCCAGCGGGTCATCGAAATCCACCAGGGCGTTGAGCGATAGGCCGGTGGTATTTTTCAGACGGTATTTGTGGCGGATCTTTGCCGCCAGCTCAGTATTTGCTCGTGTCTCGCGGCCCAATAAGGCCAGGCGTTCAAGCAGTGCGCCATGTGACTGGCGGAAGGCTTGCACGCTGGCGGCATCTTCGGTGTCCAGGCGGCTGCCATCGGCCAGTACCAGGCGGATGCCCGCCAGGGTGTGGTAGGTGTTTTGTGCCGTGCCGCAGCACATGCCACTGGCGTTGTTGGCGACGATACCGCCGATCTTGCAAGCATTGATGGACGCAGGGTCCGGGCCGATCTTGCGCCCGAACGGTGCGAGCCAGGCGTTGGCCTGGGCGCCGATCACACCCGGTTGCAGGCGGATCTGGGTGCCTTGCCCGCGAATTTCGCGGTGGTTCCAGTTATCACCCAGCACGATCAATACCGAGTCGCTGATGGCTTGGCCCGAGAGGCTGGTGCCTGCGGCACGGAAGGTCACCGGTACGCGGTCGCGCTGGGCCAGTTGCAGCAGAGTTACCACTTCGTCTTCTGACTCCACGCGAATCACCAACTGTGGGATCAGTCGGTAGAAGCTGGCGTCGGTGCCGAAGGCGAGGGTGGAAAGTGGATCGTCGAAGCGGCGATCTTGCGGGATCAGTTGTGCGACGTCGCTCAAAAAAGCAGCAGGCAGGCTCATCGGTCCTCCAGAAATAGCAGACGCCGGAAGGATGCCCCGGCGTCGATTCTTACCCTATTACGTGCAGGCCTCAGTGCACCAGCATACCGGTGAACCAGTACGCCTGCGCCAAGGTGATCAGCCCGACGATGGTGGCAAAAAACAGGCTGTGCTTGAGGGTAAAGCGGAACAGGTCGGATTCCTTGCCCACCAGGCCGGTGGCGGCGCAGGCCACGGCGATCGACTGTGGCGAGATCATTTTGCCGGTCACGCCACCGCTGGTGTTCGCGGCTACCAGCAGGGTGTCGTTGACGCCGATCTGGTGAGCGGTAGTGGCTTGCAGTGAGCTGAACAGGGCGTTGGATGAGGTATCGGAGCCTGTCAGGAAAACTCCCAGCCAGCCAAGAAATGGCGAGAAGAACGGGAAGGCGGCGCCGGTGCCGGCCAGAACCAGGGCCATGGTCGAGGACATGCCGGAGTAGTTGGTGACGAAGGCGAATGCCAGCACCATGCCGATGGACAGGATCGGCCAGCGCAGCTCAAAGAAGGTCTCTTTTAAAGTGGTAAGACCAGTTTTTACGTCGATTTTCAACACCAGCATGGAGACCAGTGCCGAGAAGAAGATCGCAGTGCCGGTGGCCGAAATCGGGTCCAGCTTGAAGACGGCCGGGATGGCGGTTGGGTTGGTCACGATGGGCGCGACTTTAACCACCAGTTGATCCAGGTGCGGGATCGCAAAATTGAACACCCAGCCGTACATCGAACCGCCCGCGGCGAACAGGGCTTTGAAGGGTTTGAGGGTCCAGATGGTCACCAGTACGGTGAGGATCAGGAACGGCGACCAAGCCTTGAAAATTTGCCCCAGGCTGTAGGGCGAAACCACGGTGTTGCGCGGCAAGCCGAAGCCGCCGGCGCTGGAAGTGACCGCCACGCTGGAGGTGGCGCCGGCAATTTGTGCGCCTGCGGTGCGCTTGGGTTGCCAGACTTTCAGGAACAGCGTCAGGGCAATCAGGCTGGCGAGTGCCGAGGTGATGTCCGGCAGTTCCGGGCCAATGAAGTTCGAGGTGAAATATTGGGTGACGGCAAAGCTCAAGCCGGCCACCAGGGCTGCAGGCCAGGTTTCGCGAACGCCGCGCAGGCCGTCCATCATGAACACCAGCCAGAACGGCACGAACAGCGACAGCAGCGGCAGTTGGCGGCCGGTCATGGCGCCAATCTTGAACGCGTCAATACCGGTGACCTGGCCGGCGACGATGATCGGAATGCCCAATGCGCCGAAGGCCACAGGCGCGGTATTGGCGATCAGGCACAGGCCTGCGGCGTACAGCGGGTTGAAACCCAGGCCTACCAGCAGCGCGGCGGTGATCGCCACGGGCGCGCCGAAACCGGCCGCACCTTCGAGGAAGGCGCCAAAGCAAAAACCGATCAACAACACCTGCAAGCGCTGGTCGTCGGTGATCGACAGAACGGAGCTGCGGATGATTTCGAACTGGCCGCTCTTGACCGTCAATTTGTACAGGAATACTGCCGCGACGATGATCCAGGCGATGGGCCACAGGCCGTAGGCAAAACCATAACCGGCCGCAGCCAGCGCCATGTCTACCGGCATCTGGAAGGCGAAAATGGCGACCAGGATCGACAGGGCCAGGGTGATGCTGCCGGCCACGTGGCCTTTGAGGCGGAACACGGCCAGCGCCAGGAAGAAGAATACGATGGGAATGACGGCGGCCAGTGCGGATAGGCCGAGGCTGCCGAGTGGGCTGTAAAGCTGTTGCCAGGTTTGCATATGGGGTGGCCCCTGATTGTTGTTGTTTGGTGAGCTTGGGTAATTGGTAATACCAATTTACAATCGCTGTGGGCTAGATTAAGAGCCGGGGCAGGGGTGTGTCAATTTGCCGCCTGCGAAACTTTGGTCGTAGGTCGGGAGGCGGAGTGTTCTGATCGGCGAAATTGAAGGCGTTCTGATAGGTGCTGCCGGCACGTCGATAGGCCAGAATAGGGGCCCCGGCGAGTGGTCGGGATGGTGGAGAGTGAGTTATGGGGTTTGATCAGGTGCGTCAGCGCCGTTTGTCTGACGATATTGTCGAGCAGCTTGAGGGGATGATTCTCGAGGGCACGCTGAAGTCGGGCGAGCGCTTGCCGGCCGAGCGCGCGTTGGCTGAGCGCTTTGGTGTGTCGCGCCCGTCGTTGCGTGAGGCGATTCAGAAACTGGCGGCCAAGGGGTTGCTGGTCAGTCGCCAGGGCGGTGGCAACTATGTGGTGGACTCCCTAGGTTCGACCTTCAGCGATCCGCTGCTGCACTTGTTGGAAAGCAATCCCGAAGCGCAGCGCGATCTGCTGGAGTTTCGCCAGACCCTTGAGGCTTCGTGTGCCTACTACGCGGCGTTACGCGCCACGGAGGTTGACCGTGAACGGCTGACCGCAGCGTTTGAAGCGTTGCAGGATTGCTATGCGCGCGCCGACGAGGTGAGCCGAGTGGAGGAGGGTGCTGCGGATGCAAGGTTTCACTTGGCGATTGCCGAAGCCAGTCATAACGCCGTGTTGCTGCACACCATTCGCGGGCTGTTCGACCTACTCAAGCGTAACGTGGTGACGAATATTGGTGGCATGTACCAGCAGCGTACCGAGACCCGCGACATGCTGATCAATCAGCATCGGGACTTGTACCTGGCCATCATCGAGGGGCGGGCGGAGCAAGCGCGCGAAGTCTCGACACGGCATTTGCTGTATGTGCAGGAGGTGTTGGAGGAGGTGCGTCAGGAGGTTCAACGCGTGGCTCGGGCGGAGCGACGCAAAGGGATGTAGCCCGCGTGGGCTACACCGTCACAAGGATTACTCTTCCTTGCCTTTGTTGCGCACGGCGCGATGCAGTTCGCGATTGGAATCGCGCTCGCGTTCGGTGTCGCGCTTGTCGTATTCCTTCTTGCCCTTGCCCAATGCGATCTCGCATTTGACCAGGTGCTTGCTCCAGTACCAGGACAAGCAGATGCACGCGTAGCCTTTTTGCTGCACGGCTGCGGCGAGCTTTTCGAGTTCGCGGGCATTGAGCAACAACTTGCGCGTACGCACCGGGTCGGCAATCACGTGGGTGCTCGCGGTGGTCAACGGGGTGATATGACTGCCAAGCAGCCATGCCTCGCCATCCTTGAGCAGCACATAACTGTCGACCAGCTGCAGTTTGCTGGCACGCAGACTTTTTACTTCCCAGCCGGCCAGGACCAGACCAGCCTCGAACCGATGTTCGATGAAGTAATCGTGTCGCGCTTTTTTATTTTGCGCGATGGTCCCTGTGGGGTGTTTCTTTTGTTTAGCCATAGGGGCGGCATTATAGGGAGTTGCGAGCGTGTCGGCTACGGTCAACCTGTGTGCTTGAGCGAGTTGGACGAATCCCGGACAATGCGGGCAGTTCTTTGGTTTTTTTCTCTCGCGGATTGGGCTGTTCTTTCGCGATGTTTGCCTTAAGCAGTGGAAGTAACGCTCACATGACGACGCATATTCAACGTTCGGCCCTGTTGCCCTATCCGGCCCAGGCGCTCTATGACCTGGTCAACGACGTGGCGCGTTACCCAGAGTTTCTGCCTTGGTGCTCGACAGCCGAGGTTCTGGAGAGCAGTGACGAGCACATGGTTGCCAGTGTGGGGGTGGCCAAGGGCGGCCTCAGCCAGCATTTTGTGACCCGCAATGTGCTGGTGCCGGGCCAATCCATCGAAATGAACCTGCAGGAAGGGCCGTTCACCCAGCTACATGGCGTGTGGGTGTTCAAGGCGCTGACGGACAAGGCCTGCAAGATCAGCCTGGATCTTTCGTTTGATTATGCCGGGCCGATTGTTCGTGCGACGTTGGGGCCTTTGTTCAATCAGGCAGCCAATACCCTGGTGGACGCGTTCTGTCAGCGCGCCAAGCAACTGCATGGTTGAGATTGAGGTGGTGTTCGCCGCCGAGGATCGCCAGGTGTTGCTGGGGGTAAAGGTGGCTGAAGGCACTAGTTTGCGCGAGGCGGTGCGAGCGTCGGGAATGGCGGCCCATTTTCCTGATGTTGATCTGGCTGATTGCCCGGTGGGTATATTTGGCAAGGTTGTCGCGGATGCCGGGACGCGTTTCGTACAAGCGGGCGACCGTATTGAGATCTACCGGCCTTTGCTGGCCGACCCTAAAGAGGTGCGCAGGTTGCGTGCGGCCAAGGCGGCATTGGCCAGGCAAGCGAACTCTTGAGCTTGCCAAATGGCAGCCTAGCTATCTGGAGCGCCGCGATCCAACTGTGGGAGCTGGCTTGCCTGCGATGACGCCCTGATAGCCAGCGCATATCTACCTGATGCCCGCGATCCAAATGTGGAAGGGGGCGGTTCCGATAGCGGATATGTACTCGATCTGATCCAGGATCCTGGTCGACTGTCAGATTGCTTTCGCAGGCAAGCCAGCTCCCACAGGTTCAGCGTCGCACCAAGGTTATGTAGATGCCTATGTAGATGGCAGGCAACAAAAAGCCCGGCATGCCGGGCTTTTTATCGAGCGCAAAATTATTGCGGGCTGGTGTCCAGAGGCTGAGGCGTCGGGACGGGCACGGTTTCCACGTTGTCGATGTCTTTCTGGATGGTGTCCAGCAACGAACCTGGCTTGGCCGGTACCTCGGATTTCGGTTTTTCGGCTTCTTGCGCAGGTGCGGTCACGTTGGCGCCGCTGTCCTTGCCCAGCAAGGCTTCATCGCGGCTTACGCCGGGCATGAAGTCACCGGACAGGCTCACGAGCTGGTCATTGCCATTGAAGATGACACTGACGCGCTCCTGCTGGCGTTCACCGCCACCCGGCTGCAGGCTGTAGAGATAATCCCAGCGATCGGCATGGAAAGTGTCGGTCAGCAGGGGATTACCCATGATAAACCGTACTTGCCGTCGGGTCATTCCCGGGCGTAACTGGTCTATCATGTCCTGCGTGACGACATTGCCCTGCTGGATGTCGATTTTGTAAACCCCGGGGAATGAACAACCGGCGAGTGCGAGCAGTCCCACAAAGGTGAAACTGGTTAGCAAGAGCTTGGTGTTTTGCATCGGTGGGCGACTTCCACTATCTTGGCTGGGACAACGTAAACGCCGATCATACCCGTATTAAGAGAAGCTGCGAAGCAGCATCCGCGAGAAAGCTAACCATGGTTGAAAATAGCGAACTACGCAAAGCCGGTCTCAAAGTGACTCTGCCACGAGTCAAGATTCTACAAATGCTCGATTCTGCTGAGCAGCGCCACATGAGTGCCGAAGATGTTTACAAGGCGCTGATGGAGTCTAATGAGGACGTCGGCCTGGCCACGGTCTACCGTGTACTGACCCAGTTTGAAGCCGCAGGGCTGGTGGTTCGTCATAATTTCGACGGCGGTCATGCGGTGTTTGAATTGGCTGACGGTGGTCATCATGATCACATGGTTGATCTGGATACCAACGAGGTTATCGAGTTCACCAGCCCTGAAATCGAAGCGCTGCAGCACAAGATTGCTGAAGAGCATGGGTTCGATTTGGTCGACCATAATCTCGTGTTGTACATCCGTAAGAAAAAGTAAAAATCGACGCAGTTTTGCTTTGCGAAACGATTGAAGGCGACCCTCGGGTCGCCTTCGTGCTTTCTATAGAGTGGAAAATATCGCTTCAAGCCTTCGCGGCCACCACCATTTTTTTCGCGTGAGCCAAGGACTCCTTGGTCAAGTCGATACCTCCGAGCATCCGCGCCACTTCTTCCACCCGTTCCGACTTGTTCAGCTTGGAGACGGCGGTGTGTGTCGCGTCACTGCCGCGCACCTTATGCACAAACAGGTGCTGATGCCCTTGGGCTGCCACTTGCGGCAAGTGCGTCACCGTAAGCACCTGGCCGCGATCCCCCAGGCGACGCAGCAATTGGCCAACAATTTCTGCGGTTGGCCCGCCAATGCCCACATCCACTTCATCGAATACCAGGGTGGGGACGCGTGAGGTCTGGGCGGTAATCACTTGGATCGCCAGGCTGATCCGCGAGAGTTCGCCGCCGGAGGCCACTTTGGCCAGGGCCTTGAGCGGTTGCCCGGGGTTGGCACTGACCAGCAGTTCGACGTGCTCCAGCCCATGGGGCTGCAATTCTTGGCTGGCGTTGGGATGCAGCTCGATGGTGAAGCGCCCGCCTGGCATGCCCAGGCGTTGTATTTCCAGTTCAACGGCGCTTGCCAGGCTAGTCGCTGCCTGCTGGCGCAGAGCGCTCAGCTCCCGGGCCTTTTCCTGATAATGACGGGCAAACGAAGCGAGCTCCTCGCCCAGTCGTTCGATGGATTCGTCGTTCGCGTTGAGTGTTTCGATTTCATCCAGCAGTTTTTGCTGCATGGCTGCGACTTCGGTCGGCTGGATTCGATGCTTGCGAGCCAGGGTATAAATAGTGTCCAGGCGCTCTTCTATTTCCTGCAGGCGAGCTGGGTCGGCGTCGAAATGGTCCAGGAAGCGATTGAGTTCGCCCACGGCTTCCTCGACCTGGATCTGTGCGCTGGTCAGCAGGGTGGTCGCTTCGCTCAGTGAGCCGGAAGCATTGTTCACACTGGACAGGCGGTTGAGGCTGGCGGTCAGTGCGTTGAGCACATTGCCGGAGTCGCTCTCGCTGCATTGCTCGACCACTTGGCGGCAGATGCCCAGCAAGGTTTCGGCGTTGGTAAGGTTCTTGTGTTCCTGCTCAAGTTGCTCCAGCTCTGTCTCACCCAGGCCAAGGCTTTCGAGCTCTTCCAATTGGTAGCTGAGCAACTGGTGGCGGGCGCGTTGTTCGTCGCCGGAGTTGGAGAGGAGTTCCAGTTCCTGGCGTGTCTGGCGCCAGCGTTGGGCGGCCAGTTGAACTTGCCGGGAAAGATCGGTGGCGCCGGCGTACTCATCGAGCAGGCGACGGTGGGTATCGGTTTTCAGCAGGGATTGGTGTTCGTGCTGGCTGTGGATATCGATCAGCAATTCGCCCAGGGCTTTCAGGTCGCCCAGTGGGCAAGGCGTGCCGTTGATATAGCCGCGGGAGCGCCCCTCGGCGGTGATCACCCGGCGCAGAATGCAGGGGCCTTCATTATTAAGGTCGCGCTCGGCCAGCCATGCTTCGGCTTCGGGGATGTCCGCCAGGTCGAAGGTGGCCAGGATGTCGGCCTTGTCGGAGCCAGGGCGTACCACGCCACTGTCGGCGCGGTCGCCAAGCGTCAGGCCGAGGGCGTCGAGCATGATCGACTTGCCGGCGCCGGTTTCGCCTGTGATTACGCTCATCCCGCGATCCAGTTCAAGATCCAGATGTTCAACGATGGCGTAGTTATGTACAGACAGGTGCACGAGCATGACGGCCGCTCCCAGGCTTTAGGTCTGGTTATTTATACAGTGTTTTGTTCAGGCCTGACAATCCTGACGCTTAGCTCGATTTGCTTGAGTCTCGAATTTTTTTAGCGCGATGTGGAATGAGCGAGAAGGAAATGATCCAGGTCAATCGAAAGACTTTTGGTAACGCCTGCGCCCTTGAACCTGAAAATTGTGGCCCCATATACCGGAGCAGAAGCGCGAGTTGAGTTCGCGCATGATTTTGAAAGGAGAAATCTATGGCTGACGAACAGACGCAGGATACGCAAACTCCAGACGCCAATTCGGCTGCCGGTGATGAACTGGCGACTCGTGTGCAAGTGCTCGAAGAGCAATTGGCCGCTGCGCAGGATCAATCGTTGCGTGTTGCCGCCGATCTGCAGAACGTCCGCCGCCGTGCCGAGCAGGATGTAGAGAAGGCTCACAAGTTCGCGCTGGAAAAATTCGCCGGTGACCTGCTGCCGATCATCGACAGCCTGGAGCGTGGTCTTGAGTTGTCCAACCCGGACGATGAAAACATCCGCCCAATGCGCGAAGGCATCGAGCTGACCCTGAAAATGTTCCAGGACACCCTGAAGCGTTATCAGTTGGAAGCTATCGATCCGCAAGCCGGCGAGCCGTTCAATGCTGAACATCACCAAGCCATGGCTATGCAAGAAAGCCATGACCTGGAACCTAATAGCGTGATCAAGGTGTTCCAGAAGGGTTACCAGCTCAACGGTCGCCTGATGCGTCCGGCAATGGTGGTGGTGAGCAAGGCTCCTGCACCCGTTGCACCTTCTATTGATGAGCAGGCTTGAAATTCGCCGCAAGGCCCCCATTTATAAGTCAAGCGTTTAAGTGCTACCGCAGTTAGCCAAAACTGCTGCGGCAACCAAATTCAAGTTTCGGGAGAGTAAATCATGGGCAAAATTATCGGTATCGACCTGGGGACCACCAACTCCTGCGTCTCCGTGCTGGAAAACGGCGTTGCAAAAGTTATTGAAAACGCCGAAGGCGCACGTACCACTCCGTCGATCATCGCTTACGCCAACGACGGTGAAATCCTCGTCGGTCAATCGGCCAAGCGTCAGGCGGTGACCAACCCGCATAACACCCTGTACGCGGTAAAGCGTCTGATCGGTCGTAAGTTCGACGAAGAAGTCGTACAGAAAGACATCAAGATGGTGCCTTACAAAATCGCCAAGGCCGACAACGGTGACGCCTGGGTTGAAGTGAACGGCCAGAAAATGTCGCCGCCGCAAATCTCGGCTGAAATCTTGAAAAAGATGAAGAAGACCGCCGAAGACTACCTCGGTGAAGCAGTGACTGAAGCGGTGATCACCGTTCCTGCCTACTTCAACGACAGCCAGCGTCAGGCCACCAAAGACGCCGGCCGCATCGCGGGCCTGGATGTAAAACGTATCATCAACGAACCAACCGCAGCCGCGCTGGCTTACGGTATGGACAAGGCCAAGGGCGACCACACCGTGATCGTTTACGACCTGGGTGGCGGTACGTTCGACGTCTCCGTGATCGAGATTGCAGAAGTTGACGGCGAGCACCAGTTCGAAGTGTTGGCCACCAACGGTGACACCTTCCTGGGTGGTGAAGACTTTGACATTCGTCTGATCGACTACCTCGTTGACGAATTCAAGAAAGAAAGCGGCATGAACCTCAAGGGTGACCCGCTGGCCATGCAGCGCCTGAAGGAAGCCGCTGAAAAAGCCAAGATCGAACTGTCTTCCGCTCAGTCGACTGACGTGAACCTGCCGTACATCACTGCAGACGCTACCGGTCCTAAGCACTTGAACGTGAAGATCTCGCGTTCCAAGCTCGAAGCATTGGTTGAAGATCTGGTTCAGCGCACCATCGAACCTTGCCGCATCGCGCTGAAAGACTCCGGTATCGACGTTGGCTCGATCAACGACGTGATCCTGGTGGGCGGTCAGACCCGTATGCCACTGGTTCAGAAGCTGGTTACCGAGTTCTTCGGCAAAGAAGCCCGTAAAGACGTGAACCCGGACGAAGCCGTTGCCATGGGTGCTGCCATCCAGGGTGCCGTACTGGCCGGTGATGTGAAAGACGTGCTGCTGCTGGACGTAAGCCCGCTGACCCTGGGTATCGAAACCATGGGTGGCGTGATGACTGCGCTGATCGAGAAAAACACCACGATTCCTACCAAGAAATCCCAGGTGTTCTCGACTGCCGATGACAACCAGGGCGCCGTGACTATCCACGTGCTGCAGGGCGAGCGTAAGCAAGCCGCACAGAACAAGTCCCTGGGCAAGTTCGACCTGGCTGAGATTCCACCAGCACCACGTGGCGTGCCACAAATCGAAGTGACCTTCGACATCGACGCCAACGGCATCCTGCACGTCGGCGCGAAAGACAAGGCCACCGGCAAAGAGCAGAAGATCACCATCAAGGCCAACTCCGGCCTGTCTGATGAAGAAATTCAACAGATGATCCGTGATGCTGAAACCAATGCTGAAGCCGACAAGAAGTTCGAAGAGTTGGCAGGCGCCCGTAACCAGGGTGACGCGCTGGTTCACTCGACGCGCAAAATGATCGCTGATGCTGGCGACAAAGTGACCGACGAAGAGAAAACCGCAATCGAAGCGGCAGTGGTTGCCCTGGAAGCCGCCATTAAAGGCGACGACAAGGCTGCCATCGAAGCCAAGGTTGAGGAGCTGTCGAAAGTCTCCGCGCCAGTTGCTCAGAAAATGTACGCCGAGCAAGGCCAGCCGGCTGACGGCGCTGCGCAACAAGCAGAGCCTGAAGCCAAGCACGACGATGTTGTCGATGCCGAGTTCGAAGAAGTTAAAGACAACAAGTAAGTTGTCGCCCGGTTGACCGCGCACAAGCGGTGACTGGTAGGATGTCGCCGCGCGGGAGCTTGCTCCCGCGTTGGCGTGTCTGGGGTATGCGAATTTTTACAGCATGCGACAACGCTCGGATGCTGGCGGTGTGAACGGGAATGCTCCTGCTTTCCGAATGACAGTCACCGCGTTTTTGGCCGGCTCCCTGGCTAAAAGCAGTAATGACCAGGATCGTTGAATTGACGTGAGTTGGGTCCGGGCCTGTATTGGGGCTCAACGAGTTTGGCAGGGTTCAGGAGGGCCAGGTCGAACGTCCTTAAGAGTGCAAAGACTTATGGCAAAGCGTGACTATTACGAAGTATTGGGTGTGGAGCGTGGCGCCAGCGAGGCGGACCTGAAGAAGGCCTACCGTCGCCTGGCGATGAAACACCACCCGGACCGTAATCCGGATAACAAAGAATCCGAAGAGATGTTCAAAGAGGCCAACGAGGCCTACGAATGCCTGTGTGATCCCAATAAGCGTGCGGCTTACGACCAGTATGGCCATGCTGGCGTCGACCCGAGCATGGGCGGCGGCGGTGCCGGTTTTGGTGGTCAGAACTTCTCCGATATTTTCGGCGACGTATTCAGCGACTTCTTCGGCGGCGGCCGGGGCGGCCAGCGTGGCGGCCCTCAGCGCGGCAGTGACTTGCGTTACACCCTGGAGCTGAACCTGGAAGAAGCCGTGCGCGGCACCAGCGTCAATATCCGTGTGCCGACGCTGGTCAACTGCAAGCCGTGCGACGGCTCGGGTGCGAAGAAAGGCTCTTCGCCGATCACTTGCCCGACCTGCGGCGGTATCGGGCAGGTGCGCATGCAGCAGGGCTTCTTCTCGGTGCAGCAAACCTGCCCGCGTTGCCATGGCCAGGGCAAGATCATTTCCGATCCGTGCGATTCCTGCCACGGCGAAGGCCGCGTTGAAGAGTACAAGACGCTGTCGGTGAAGGTACCGGCGGGTGTGGATACCGGTGATCGTATTCGCCTGTCGGGCGAAGGCGAGGCGGGTGCCCAGGGCGGCCCTACGGGCGACCTGTACGTGGTGATCAATGTGCGCGAGCACTCGATCTTCCAGCGTGACGGCAAGCACTTGTTCTGCGAAGTGCCGATCAGCTTTGTTGATGCGGCCCTGGGTGGCGAGTTGGAGATTCCGACGCTGGATGGTCGGGTCAAACTCAAGATTCCCGAGGGGACTCAAACCGGCAAGCAGTTCCGCATTCGTGGCAAGGGCGTTGCGCCCGTGCGCGGTGGCGGTGCTGGCGACCTGATGTGCCGTGTGGCGGTGGAAACTCCGGTGAACCTGAATCGTCGTCAGCGTGAACTGCTGGAAGAGTTCCGCAGCTCGCTGGAAGGCGATGACTCGCACTCGCCGAAGACTACGGGCTTCTTCGACGGTGTAAAACGCTTCTTCGGCGACCTGTAAGGATCTGAATATGCGACGTATAGCCGTAATGGGCGCTGCCGGGCGCATGGGCAAGACGCTGGTCGAGGCGGTGCAGCAACGCTCGCCGGCCTCCGGGCTGACGGCGGCGATTGTTCGCCCAGGCAGTACGTTGATCGGCGCGGACGCAGGTGAGTTGGCCTCGTTGGGTCGCATCGGTGTTTCGTTGTCTGGCAACCTCGAGCAGGTGGCGGACGAATTCGACGTGCTGATCGACTTCACCCTGCCGGAAGTGATGCTGAAAAATCTGGCCTTCTGCCGTAGGGCGGGCAAAGCTATGGTGATCGGTACCACCGGTTTGAGCGCCGAGCAGAAACAGTTGCTGGTGGAGGCGGGCAAGGATATTCCGATCGTCTTCGCTGCCAATTTCAGCGTGGGCGTAAACCTGTCGCTGAAATTGCTGGACCTGGCGGCGCGCGTGCTGGGTGATGAGGCTGATATCGAGATTATCGAGACTCATCACCGTCACAAGATCGACGCTCCGTCGGGCACTGCGTTGCGCATGGGTGAAGCTATTGCCGATGCGCTGGGCCGCGATTTGTCGAAAGTGGCGGTATACGGGCGTGAAGGCCACACCGGTGAGCGCGCACGCGACACCATCGGTTTTGCAACCGTGCGCGGTGGTGATGTGGTTGGCGATCACACCGTGCTGTTCGCCACCGAAGGCGAGCGCCTGGAGATCACGCACAAAGCCTCCAGCCGCATGACTTTCGCCAAGGGCGCGGTGCGTGCTGCGCTTTGGTTGGACGGCCGCGAGCCGGGCCTGTACGACATGCGTGACGTGCTGGACCTGCACTAAGCAGTAGCTAAAACGGGGGCTCAGGATTATCCTGTGGCCCCGTTTTTACCCGCTAGGCGACGTCCTGTCGCATTCCCCTGCCTTTAAGGCTCATTAGCGGTGGACCAAAAAAGCCTTTTTCTGTAAGCTACAGCTTTAGTGTGTCCACTAAAAGCGCGCAGAATAATTCAGTGAAGAAGCGGGGTGACGTGTCCATACGTCACTCCGCTTTTTTACAACCTGCGATCGCCCTTTCAGGCTTTATTTACGGGAGGTCTTCTTGACTAAGCCAGCCATACTCGCCCTTGCTGATGGCAGCATTTTTCGCGGCGAAGCCATTGGAGCCGACGGTCAGACCGTTGGAGAGGTGGTGTTTAACACTGCCATGACCGGCTATCAGGAAATCCTTACCGATCCTTCCTACGCCCAACAGATCGTTACCCTGACCTATCCGCACATCGGCAACACCGGCACTACGCGGGAAGATGTCGAGTCTGATCGTGTCTGGTCGGCGGGCCTGGTGATTCGTGACCTGCCACTGGTTGCGAGCAACTGGCGTAACACGATGTCGCTGTCCGATTACCTGAAAGCCAACAACGTTGTGGCGATCGCGGGTATCGATACGCGCCGCCTCACGCGCATCCTGCGTGAAAAAGGCTCGCAGAACGGCTGCATCATGGTCGGTGACAATATCTCCGAAGAGGCGGCGATTGCCGCGGCGCAAGGTTTCCCTGGCCTGAAGGGCATGGACCTGGCGAAAGTCGTCAGTGTCAAAGAGAAGTACGAGTGGCGTTCCACTGTGTGGGATCTGAAGACCGACAGCCACGCGACTATCGAGGCTGCCGATCTGCCTTACCACGTGGTCGCCTATGACTACGGCGTCAAGTACAACATCCTGCGCATGCTGGTCGAGCGCGGTTGCCGTGTGACCGTGGTGCCCGCGCAAACCCCTGCCAGCGATGTGCTCGCGATGCAGCCGGACGGTGTGTTCCTCTCCAACGGCCCGGGTGACCCTGAGCCATGCGACTACGCTATCCAGGCCATCAAGGACGTGCTGGAGACCGAGATTCCGGTGTTCGGCATCTGCCTTGGCCACCAGTTGCTGGCTTTGGCCTCCGGCGCCAAGACCCTGAAAATGGGCCACGGCCACCACGGTGCCAACCACCCGGTACAAGACCTGGACACTGGCGTTGTGATGATCACCAGCCAGAACCACGGTTTTGCGGTGGATGAAGCCTCCCTGCCGAGCAATGTGCGCGCCATTCACAAGTCGCTGTTCGACGGTTCCCTGCAAGGCATCGAGCGCACCGACAAGAGCGCGTTCAGCTTCCAGGGCCACCCTGAAGCCAGCCCGGGCCCGAACGACGTAGCGCCGCTGTTCGACCGTTTCATCAATGAGATGGCCAAGCGACGCTGACTGAGTGGCCTGCGGGCGGCCCCGGATTGCGGTGGCCCCCGCAGGCTCTTCAAAGATTGTTCAAGACGGCTTGCCGACTGACCTGCGGATTTGAGTGACAAACCCATGCCAAAACGTACAGACATAAAAAGCATCCTGATTCTCGGCGCTGGCCCGATCGTGATCGGCCAGGCCTGCGAATTCGACTACTCCGGCGCCCAGGCCTGTAAAGCCCTGCGCGAGGAGGGCTACCGCGTCATCCTGGTGAACTCCAACCCGGCCACCATCATGACCGACCCGGCCATGGCCGACGCCACCTACATCGAGCCGATCAAGTGGCAGACCGTTGCCAAGATCATCGAAAAAGAGCGTCCGGACGCGCTGCTGCCAACCATGGGTGGCCAGACCGCTCTGAACTGTGCCCTGGACCTGGAGCGCGAAGGCGTCCTGGAAAAGTTCGGCGTAGAGATGATCGGTGCCAATGCCGACACCATCGACAAGGCTGAAGACCGTTCGCGTTTCGACAAGGCCATGAAGTCCATCGGTCTGGCGTGCCCACGTTCCGGTATCGCCCACAGCATGGAAGAAGCCAATGCGGTCCTCGAGACCCTGGGCTTCCCGTGCATTATCCGTCCGTCCTTCACCATGGGCGGCACCGGCGGTGGTATTGCCTACAACCGTGAAGAGTTCGAAGAAATCTGCGCCCGTGGCCTCGACCTGTCGCCGACCAAAGAGCTGCTGATCGACGAATCGCTGATCGGCTGGAAAGAATATGAGATGGAGGTTGTCCGCGATAAGAAGGACAACTGCATCATCGTCTGCTCCATCGAAAACTTCGACCCGATGGGCGTGCACACTGGTGACTCGATCACCGTGGCGCCAGCACAGACCCTGACCGACAAGGAATACCAGATCCTGCGTAACGCCTCCCTGGCGGTATTGCGCGAGATCGGCGTTGAAACCGGCGGTTCCAACGTCCAGTTCGGCATCTGCCCGGACACCGGCCGCATGGTCGTGATCGAGATGAACCCACGTGTATCGCGTTCTTCGGCCCTGGCCTCGAAAGCGACGGGCTTCCCGATTGCGCGTATCGCCGCCAAGCTGGCTATCGGCTACACCCTGGACGAGCTGCAAAACGAAATCACCGGCGGCGCTATGCCGGCGTCTTTCGAGCCGTCTATCGACTACGTTGTGACCAAGCTGCCGCGCTTTGCCTTCGAGAAATTCGCCAAGGCGGATGCGCGCCTGACTACCCAGATGAAGTCGGTCGGTGAAGTCATGGCCATCGGTCGCACGTTCCAGGAATCCCTGCAGAAAGCTCTGCGCGGTCTGGAGGTTGGTGTTTGCGGCCTGGACGAGAAGCTCGACCTGAGCAACCCGGAAAGCATGAGCATCCTCAAGCGCGAGCTGACCGTGCCGGGCGCCGAGCGTATCTGGTACGTGGCTGACGCCTTCCGTGCAGGCCTGAGCGTCGAAGATATCTTCGGCATGAACATGATCGACCCATGGTTCCTGGTGCAGATCGAAGATCTGATCAAGGAAGAAGAGAAGGTCAAGACGCTGGGTCTGTCGTCTATCGACCGCGACCTGATGTTCCGCCTCAAGCGCAAAGGCTTCTCCGACCAGCGTCTGGCCAAGCTGCTGGGTGTGACCGAGAAGAACCTGCGTACTCATCGCCACAAGCTGGATATCTTCCCGGTCTACAAGCGCGTTGACACCTGCGCCGCAGAATTCGCCACCGACACGGCTTACATGTACTCCACCTATGAGGAAGAGTGCGAAGCCGCGCCGACGGGCCGCGACAAGATCATCATCCTGGGTGGCGGTCCGAACCGTATCGGCCAGGGCATCGAGTTCGACTACTGCTGCGTACACGCCGCCCTCGCCCTGCGCGAAGATGGGTACGAGACCATCATGGTCAACTGCAACCCGGAAACGGTTTCCACTGACTACGACACTTCCGACCGCTTGTACTTCGAGCCGGTAACGCTGGAAGACGTATTGGAAATCTGCCGCGTCGAGAAGCCTAAAGGCGTGATCGTCCAGTACGGCGGCCAGACCCCGCTGAAACTGGCGCGTGCCCTCGAAGCCGCTGGCGTGCCGATCATCGGTACCAGCCCGGATGCAATCGACCGTGCCGAAGACCGTGAGCGTTTCCAGCAGATGGTTGAGCGCCTGAACCTGCGTCAGCCGCCGAACGCCACCGTGCGCAGCGAAGACGAAGCCATTCGCGCGGCCAGCAAGATCGGCTACCCGCTGGTGGTGCGTCCGTCCTACGTACTGGGCGGCCGGGCGATGGAAATCGTCTACGAAGAAGAAGAACTCAAGCGCTACCTGCGTGATGCGGTGAAAGTCTCCAACGACAGCCCGGTGCTGCTGGATCACTTCCTCAACTGCGCCATCGAAATGGACGTGGATGCGGTATGCGACGGTACTGACGTCGTGATCGGCGCGATCATGCAGCACATCGAGCAGGCCGGCGTTCACTCCGGTGACTCCGCGTGCTCCCTGCCGCCGTACTCGCTGCCGGCGCACATCCAGGACGAGATGCGCGAACAGGTCAAGAAGATGGCCCTGGAACTGGGTGTGGTCGGCCTGATGAACGTACAGTTGGCGCTGCAAGGCGAAGACATCTACGTCATCGAAGTCAACCCGCGTGCTTCGCGTACCGTACCGTTCGTGTCCAAGTGCATCGGTGTGTCCCTGGCCATGATCGCTGCGCGTGTGATGGCTGGTAAGACCCTGAAGGAAATCGGCTTTACCAAGGAAATCATTCCGAACTTCTACAGTGTGAAAGAGGCGGTGTTCCCGTTCGCCAAATTCCCTGGCGTGGACCCGATCCTGGGCCCAGAGATGAAGTCCACCGGTGAAGTGATGGGTGTGGGCGATACCTTCGGTGAAGCGTTCGCCAAGGCCCAGATGGGTGCCAGCGAAGTGCTGCCGACCGGCGGTACTGCGTTTATCAGCGTACGTGATGACGACAAGCCACTGGTTGCAGGGGTCGCCCGCGATCTGATCAACTTGGGCTTTGAAGTCGTGGCTACCGCCGGGACCGCCAAGCTGATCGAAGCTGCCGGCCTGAAAGTACGTCGCGTGAACAAGGTGACGGAAGGCCGTCCGCATGTGGTCGACATGATCAAGAATGACGAAGTCACTCTGATCATCAACACCACCGAAGGTCGCCAGTCGATCGCGGACTCCTACTCCATTCGTCGTAATGCCTTGCAGCACAAGATTTACTGCACCACTACCATTGCTGCTGGCGAAGCTATCTGTGAAGCGCTGAAGTTCGGTCCGGAAAAGACCGTGCGTCGCTTGCAGGATCTACACGCAGGATTGAAGGCATGAGCATAACCAAATACCCGATGACCGTTCAGGGCGCGCGCGCCCTGGAAGAGGAGCACGCCCATCTGACCAAGGTCGTACGTCCAAAGCTGAGCCAGGACATCGGTACGGCCCGCGAGCTAGGTGACTTGAAGGAAAACGCCGAATACCACGCTGCTCGCGAGCAGCAGGGTATGGTCGAGGCGCGGATTCGTGACATCGAAGGCCGTATGCAGAATGCGGTGATCATCGATGTCACCACCATCCCGCATACCGGCAAGGTAATTTTCGGGACGACCGTGGAAATCGCCAACGTCGAGACCGACGAAAGCGTGACTTACCAGATCGTGGGTGAGGATGAGGCTGACTTCAAGCAAGGCAAGATCTCTGTCGGCTCGCCGATTGCTCGCGCCTTGATTGCCAAGGAAGAAGGCGATGTGGTCGCCGTGAAAACGCCGAGCGGCGTCATTGAGTACGAGATTGTCGAAGTTCGTCACATCTGAAAGACGGCGCCCGCTGCGTGCGGGCGCCATGCTTTGGCAGCTCTCTCAGATGCTTTGGGTGGGTGGCCTTTGGCTGTTACATGTTGGCGTGTTGCCGGCGTTGGGCCTGATTGGCCTGGCGCCGCTGCTGATCGATGAGATCGACGGATTGCTGAGTGCGCTGCTGGTGGGTTTTTCGGCGGCGTGCGTGATGCTTCAGGCGTTGGTGCTGATCACGGCCGAAGGCTTGAAGAGTTTGTGGCGGGATATTCGCGGCCAACTGCTGTTGATGGCGCTGTATGCATGCGCAATGTTTTGTATGGTGCATGTGTGGCTGCCGCAAGCGTTGCGCTGGCAGTTGTTCAGCTATCTTGTGCTAGGGTTCTCTGGCTTGGTGCTGGTTACGCAGCCTGCGCCGGGATGGAGTGGCGGGGCGCGCGAAGCACGCCCTTGACCCTTTTCATCATTTGAAGCGATGAACGTTCGACAGTTGCTTGTTGACGCTGAAGTTCTTGCGATACAGCAGCGCCATCTTGCCGATGACCTGAACCAGGTCCGCTTTGCCGACCTTGCACAGTTCTGCAACGGCAGCCAGGCGCGCTTCGCGATCAAGGATGTTGACCTTGATCTTGATCAGTTCGTGATCGTTCAGTGCGCGCTCGAATTCGGCTAGCACACCCTCAGTCAAACCGTTGTCTGCCACAATCAGAACTGGTTTCAGATGGTGGCCAATGGATTTGTACTGTTTCTTCTGCTCTTGAGTGAGCGGCATAATCTGACCCCTGCGTCTGATCTTGTAAAAAGCGGCGGCCAGTTTACCCGAGCGAGTCCGGGACCGCCCAGTTAATCACGACCCGTTTTATTTTTTCGAGGTGGCCCGTGGCCCGTTCCAAAACCAGCCTTAAGTGGCTACAAGAACATTTCAATGATCCTTACGTCAAAAAGGCGCAAAAGGACGGCTATCGTTCCCGGGCCAGCTACAAGCTGCTGGAGATCCAGGATAAGGACAAATTGATTCGTCCAGGCATGAGCGTTATTGATCTCGGCGCGGCCCCCGGTGGCTGGTCCCAGGTGACCAGTCGTCTGATTGGTGGGCAAGGTCGATTGATCGCTTCGGACATCCTTGAGATGGACAGCATCCCGGACGTGACCTTTGTTCACGGCGACTTCACCGAAGACAAAGTATTGGCCGAGATCCTGGAGGCTGTGGGAAATTCGCAGGTAGACCTTGTGATTTCCGACATGGCCCCCAATATGAGTGGATTACCGGCTGTTGATATGCCGCGTGCCATGTTCCTGTGTGAACTGGCGCTGGATTTGGCCGGTCGGGTGTTGCGTCCGGGTGGCGATTTCCTGGTGAAGGTGTTCCAGGGCGAAGGTTTCGACGAGTACCACAAGAACATTCGCAAGTTGTTCGACAAGGTACAAACCCGCAAGCCGGACTCATCCCGTGACCGGTCCAGGGAGCAGTATCTGCTGTGCCGTGGCTTCCGCGGCGTCGAAGGCGCTGCAAGCGAAGAGCGTTTTTGAGAAATTCGAGGAGGGCGATAGGTTTTTTTATATCGCTTTCGTCACGAAGCTTTACGAATATTGTGTAGTCAAAGTTTCACAAAGGGTTACAGACGGCGCCTGCCAGAGTTGTAGGTAATGTAGTAAGTTAGGCCGGTGAATATCATGCGAAGCGCGCGCCAGTAGCGGAGCTTGCTTCAGAGGGTAGTTAATTGAACGATATGGCAAAGAATCTGATCCTGTGGTTGATCATCGCGGCTGTCCTGGTGACGGTGATGAACAACTTCTCCAGCCCTAACGAGCCGCAGACCCTCAACTATTCCGACTTCATCCAGCAAGTTAAGGATGGCAAGGTCGAGCGCGTAGCGGTTGATGGCTACGTGATTACCGGTAAGCGCAACGATGGCGACAGCTTCAAGACCATTCGTCCTGCCATTCAGGACAACGGTCTCATCGGTGACCTGGTGGATAACAAGGTCATTGTTGAAGGCAAGCAGCCTGAACAGCAAAGCATCTGGACCCAGCTCCTGGTAGCCAGCTTCCCGATCCTGGTGATTATCGCCGTGTTCATGTTCTTCATGCGCCAGATGCAAGGTGGCGCGGGAGGCAAGGGCGGGCCGATGAGCTTCGGCAAGAGCAAGGCGCGCCTACTCTCCGAAGACCAGGTGAAGACTACCCTGGCTGACGTTGCGGGTTGCGACGAAGCCAAGGAAGAAGTCGGTGAGTTGGTCGAGTTTCTGCGTGATCCGGGCAAGTTCCAGCGCCTGGGTGGCCGTATTCCTCGCGGTGTGCTGATGGTGGGCCCACCGGGTACCGGTAAAACCTTGCTGGCCAAGGCGATTGCCGGCGAAGCCAAGGTGCCTTTCTTCACGATTTCCGGTTCTGACTTTGTCGAGATGTTTGTCGGCGTCGGCGCCAGCCGTGTTCGCGATATGTTCGAGCAGGCCAAGAAGCACGCGCCATGCATCATCTTCATCGACGAAATCGATGCCGTTGGTCGCCATCGTGGCGCTGGCATGGGTGGTGGTCACGATGAGCGCGAGCAGACCCTCAACCAATTGCTGGTAGAGATGGATGGTTTCGAGATGAATGACGGCATTATCGTCATCGCCGCAACCAACCGTCCCGACGTGCTGGACCCTGCGTTGCTGCGTCCTGGCCGTTTCGACCGTCAGGTTGTGGTCGGCCTGCCGGACATTCGTGGTCGTGAGCAGATCCTGAAAGTGCACATGCGCAAGGTGCCAATGGGTGACGACGTGGCTCCGGCTGTGATCGCCCGTGGTACTCCCGGGTTTTCCGGTGCTGATTTGGCGAACTTGGTGAACGAGGCTTCGCTGTTCGCTGCCCGTACTGGCAAGCGTATCGTTGAGATGAAAGAGTTCGAATTGGCGAAAGACAAGATCATGATGGGCGCCGAGCGCAAATCCATGGTCATGTCCGAGAAAGAGAAGCAGAACACCGCTTATCACGAGGCAGGTCACGCCATTGTAGGTCGCGTTGTGCCTGAGCATGACCCCGTCTACAAAGTGTCGATCATTCCTCGTGGTCGGGCACTGGGTGTGACCATGTTCCTGCCGGAAGAAGATCGCTACAGCCTCTCCAAGCGTGCGCTGATCAGCCAGATCTGCTCGCTGTATGGTGGCCGTATTGCTGAAGAAATGACCCTTGGCTTCGACGGTGTGACCACTGGTGCCTCCAATGACATCATGCGTGCCAGCCAGATCGCACGAAACATGGTGACCAAGTGGGGCTTGTCGGAAAAACTCGGCCCATTGATGTACGCCGAAGAAGAAGGCGAAGTGTTCCTCGGCCGTGGCGGCGGTGGGCAAAGCGCCAGCTTCTCGGGTGAGACAGCCAAGCTGATCGACTCCGAGGTTCGCAGCATCATTGACCAGTGCTACGGCACGGCCAAGCAGATCCTGACTGACAACCGTGACAAGCTGGACGCCATGGCTGATGCGTTGATGAAGTACGAAACCATCGATGCCGACCAGATCGACGACATCATGTCGGGCCGTACGCCGCGTGAGCCGCGCGACTGGGAAGGTGGTTCGGGTACTTCGGGCACTCCGCCTGTGGTGCAGAATGAGCGCCCTGAAACGCCTATCGGCGGCCCGGCAGCTGATCACTAAGGTTTGAAATGACTTCTGCTTTGTCCTCTACCCGGTTGCCTTGCGGCAACCGGGTTCTTGATTTGGCCCGGACGCATGTCATGGGCATCCTCAATGTAACCCCTGACTCCTTTTCCGATGGTGGCCGCTTCAGCCAGTTGGATGCCGCGTTGCGTCATGCCGAGGCGATGGTGGCTGCCGGTGCGACGCTGATTGATGTGGGTGGGGAATCGACCCGCCCCGGCGCCCGCGTTGTTTCTCCTTTGGAGGAGCTGGAGCGGGTGGCGCCCGTGGTCGAACGTATTGCCCGTGAGCTGGATGTCATCATCTCGGTAGACACCTCCACCCCGGCAGTGATGCGCGAAACCGCGCGGCTGGGGGCTGGGTTGATCAATGATGTGCGTTCGCTGCAGCGTGATGGAGCCCTTGATGCGGCCGCCGCAACGGGCCTGCCCGTCTGTCTGATGCATATGCTGGGTGAGCCCGGCAACATGCAGGACAATCCGCACTACGACGATCTGGTCGGCGAGGTGAGTGGGTTTCTTGCTGAGAGGATTGCCCAATGTGTGGCTGTGGGTATTGCGCCTGAGCAGATCATCCTCGATCCGGGGTTTGGCTTTGCCAAGACCCTGCAGCACAATCTAAGCCTGTTCAAACACATGGAAGCGCTGCACGCCCTTGGTCGCCCGCTGTTGGTCGGTGTGTCGCGCAAGAGCATGATAGGGCTCGCCCTTAATCGCCCGATCGGCGAACGCCTGTATGGCGGCTTGGCGCTTGCGGCGCTTGCCGTGACCAAGGGCGCACGTATTTTGCGTGTGCATGATGTCGTCGAAACGGTCGATGTGGTGCGCATGCTCGCTGCTGTAGAATCAGCCGAATAAGAATGATGGAGTACTTATGACTAAAAAATATTTTGGCACCGACGGCATTCGTGGTCGGGTCGGCGAATTCCCGATCACCCCTGATTTCATGCTCAAGCTGGGTTGGGCGGCAGGCATGGCGTTCCGCAGCATGGGCGCGTGTCGCATCCTGGTGGGCAAGGACACCCGTATTTCGGGCTACATGTTTGAGTCTGCGCTGGAGGCCGGGTTGTCCGCCGCCGGGGCTGATGTGATGCTGCTGGGCCCCATGCCCACGCCGGCAATCGCTTACCTCACGCGTACCTTTCACGCCGAAGCCGGTATTGTGATCAGCGCCTCCCACAATCCTCATGATGACAACGGCATCAAGTTTTTCTCGGGGCAGGGCACCAAGCTGCCTGACGAGATCGAGTTGATGATCGAGGAGCTGCTGGATGCGCCGATGACGGTGGTTGAGTCGAGCAAGCTGGGCAAGGTGTCGCGCATTAACGACGCGTCAGGTCGCTATATCGAATTCTGTAAAAGCAGCGTTCCGAGCAGCACCAATTTCGCAGGCTTGAAGATTGTTGTCGATTGCGCCCATGGTGCGACCTACAAGGTGGCGCCGAGCGTCTTCAAGGAGTTGGGCGCACAGGTCAGCGTGCTGTCGGCTCAGCCCAACGGCTTGAACATCAACGACAACTGCGGTTCCACCCACATGGAGCAGCTGCAGGCTGCAGTGCTGGCTGAGCATGCAGACCTGGGCATCGCTTTTGATGGCGATGGCGACCGCGTGCTGATGGTGGACCATACCGGCATGATCGTGGATGGTGATGACCTGTTGTTCATCATTGCCCGTGACCTGCACGAGCGTAACAAGTTGCAAGGTGGCGTGGTCGGCACCCTGATGAGTAATCTGGGGCTGGAGTTGGCGTTGGCAGAACTGGGGATTCCCTTTATTCGCGCCAATGTCGGTGACCGCTATGTGATCGCCGAACTGCTGGAGCGTAACTGGTTGGTTGGCGGTGAGAATTCCGGGCATGTGGTCTGCTTCCAGCACACCACCACGGGTGACGCTATCATCGCCGCGCTACAGGTGCTGTTGGCCCTGCGTCGCCGCGAAGAGAGCCTGGCCCAGGCGCGCCAAGCCCTGCGCAAATGTCCGCAAGTGCTGCTCAATGTGCGTTTTGCCGGTGGCGAAAACCCCATCGAGCACCCTGCTGTCAAAGAGGCTTGCGAGCGCGTGACCCAGGCAATGGCGGGGCGCGGGCGTGTGTTGCTGCGCAAGTCCGGCACAGAGCCGCTGGTGCGTGTGATGGTCGAAGGCGAGGACGAAACACAGGTTCGCGGCCATGCCGAAGACCTGGCAAAACTGGTAACTGAAGTTTGCGCCTGAATTCGGCTTGCCAGTGATGATGTGGTTGGGTAACATCTGCGCCCACTTTGACCGACGGGGTACAGCATGCGTCGCACTATGGTAGCTGGTAACTGGAAGATGCACGGTACCCGCGCCAGTGTCGCTGAGCTGATCAACGGCCTTCGTCACTTGGCCTTGCCTAGCGGTGTTGACGTCGCGGTGTTCCCGCCTTGCTTGCATATCAACCTAGTGGTTGATGGCTTGAAAGGCAAGTCGATTCAGGTCGGCGCGCAGAACTCTGCGGTAGAGCCGATGCAAGGTGCGTTGACCGGCGAGATTTCGCCGAGTCAGCTGGTTGATGCGGGTTGTTCCTATGTGCTTGTCGGGCATTCCGAGCGTCGCCAGATGATGGGCGAGCGGGATGGGACGCTCAACCGCAAGTTCGCCGCAGCACAGGCTTGTGGCTTGATTCCGGTGTTGTGCATAGGGGAGACCCTTGAGCAGCGCGAATCGGGCAAGACTCTTGAAGTTGTCTCGCGTCAGCTGGGCAGCATCATCGAGGAGCTGGGTGTTGGTGCATTTGCAAAGGCAGTTATTGCTTACGAGCCGGTCTGGGCCATTGGCACCGGGCTGACTGCTACACCGCAACAGGCGCAGGATGTGCACGCAGCCATCCGCGCGCAGTTGGCGGCAGAGAATTCTGAAGTTGCACAAGGTGTGCGGCTTCTATACGGCGGCAGCGTGAAGGCGGCCAATGCGGTCGAACTGTTCGGCATGCCGGATATCGATGGGGGGCTCATTGGTGGAGCTTCCCTGAATGCAGATGAGTTCGGTGCGATCTGTCGCGCCGCGGGAAACTGAAAAAATGCTGGAAACAGTCGTAGTCGTTTTTCATCTGTTGGCTGCCCTGAGCGTAGTTGCTCTGGTTTTGTTGCAACAGGGTAAAGGTGCGGATGCTGGTGCGTCTTTCGGTGCAGGTGCTTCAAATACTGTGTTCGGAAGCCAAGGTTCCTCTACCTTTCTTAGTAAGTTTACTGCTATACTTGCCGCAGGTTTCTTCATAACCAGCTTAGGGTTAGGTTACTTTGCTAAAGAGAAAGCTCATGTGCTGACTCAAGTAGGTTTGCCAAACCCAGCAGTGTTGGAAGTTCCAAAAGCAAAACCGGCTTCTGATGATGTCCCGGTGCTTCAAGAGCAAAAGTCGGCTACTCCAGCGACTGACGTACCTCCAGCTCAAGAGCAGAAGTAAGAAGGGTTGTAAATGCTGTATTGCCGAGGTGGTGGAATTGGTAGACACGCAACCTTGAGGTGGTTGTGCCCATAGGGTGTAGGGGTTCGAGTCCCCTTCTCGGTACCAATTATCAGGAGAGCCCGCTGTTGCGGGCTTTCTTGTAGGTGGAAGGTTACATTGACCCTGTAAGGGATCGGTCGTATACTTCCGCCCCAGCTTTGTCGCGGGGTGGAGCAGTCTGGTAGCTCGTCGGGCTCATAACCCGAAGGTCGTCGGTTCAAATCCGGCCCCCGCAACCAGTTTTAGCGGAGCCCCTTTTAAGGGGCTTTTTGTTAGCTGGACACTTTCAACGCCGCTGTTCGACGGCGTTTCAAGGATGGGCGTTTCGCCCATTTTTTTATTTTGCACAGCATGCACATACATGCACGAGGGGGTTCAGGTGTCGAGCAAGCTAGAAGAGTTGCAGGCCTTGTTGGCCCCGGTGGTCGTGGCCCTAGGCTATGAATGCTGGGGTATTGAGTTTTCGGCTCAAGGTCGCCACTCAATGTTGCGCGTTTATATCGATAAAGAGGGCGGCGTGCTGGTGGACGATTGTGCCATTGTCAGCCGTCAGATCAGCGGTGTGCTGGATGTTGAAGATCCAATCTCCGTTGAATACACCCTTGAAGTTTCCTCGCCAGGCATGGAACGCCCACTGTTCACTATCGAGCAGTTTGCTAAATATGCCGGTGAACAAGTGAAGATCAAGCTGCGCTCCCCCTTTGAAGGGCGACGCAACTTTCAGGGCCTTCTGCGCGGTGTAGAAGAGCAGGATGTCGTGGTGCAGGTAGAAGACCACGAGTTCCTGTTGCCGATCGATATGATCGACAAGGCCAACATTATTCCCAGTTTTGACTGAGACGCGGATCCCGCGGATCCAATGGCTTGCGAAAGGCGAGGCGTACGATGAGCAAAGAAGTACTGCTGGTTGTTGAGTCGGTATCCAATGAAAAGGGTGTACCGGCAAGCGTGATTTTTGAAGCGTTGGAGCTGGCCCTGGCCACTGCTACCAAGAAACGTTTTGAAGACGAAGTAGATCTGCGTGTGGAAATCAACCGCCACACCGGTGCCTATGAGACTTTCCGTCGCTGGACGGTGGTCGAAGAGGACGATCTTGATGATCCGGCCATCGAAACCTGGCCAAGCAAGGTTGCGCAAACGCATCCGGGCGCCCAGGTTGGCGATGTTGTCGAAGAAAAGATCGAGTCGATCGAATTCGGCCGTATTGCTGCACAGACCGCCAAGCAGGTCATCGTGCAGAAGGTTCGCGAAGCCGAGCGCGCTCAAGTCGTTGACGCCTATCGCGAACGCCTGGGTGAAATCATCTCTGGCACCGTGAAAAAAGTTACCCGCGACAACGTGATCGTCGACCTGGGCAACAACGCCGAAGCGTTGCTGGCCCGCGAAGACATCATCTCTCGCGAAACCTTCCGTGTCGGCGTGCGTCTGCGTGCGCTGCTCAAGGAAATCCGCACCGAGAACCGCGGCCCGCAGTTGATCCTGTCGCGTACCGCGCCGGAAATGCTGATCGAGCTGTTCCGTATCGAAGTGCCGGAAATCGCCGAAGGCCTGATCGAAGTGATGGCTGCGTCCCGTGACCCGGGTTCGCGTGCCAAGATCGCGGTCCGCTCCAAGGACAAACGCATCGACCCGCAAGGCGCTTGCATCGGTATGCGCGGTTCGCGCGTCCAGGCAGTGTCGGGCGAATTGGGCGGTGAGCGTGTGGACATCGTCCTGTGGGACGATAACCCGGCGCAGTTCGTGATCAACGCCATGTCGCCGGCTGAAGTGGCGGCAATTATCGTTGACGAAGATGCCCATGCAATGGACATCGCCGTTGGCGCAGACAATCTGGCTCAGGCCATTGGTCGTGGTGGTCAGAACGTGCGTCTGGCCAGCCAACTGACCGGTTGGACCCTGAACGTGATGACCGAATCGGACATCCAGGCTAAGCAGCAAGCTGAAACCGGTGACATCCTGCGCAACTTCATCGAAGAGTTGGAAGTCGATGAAGAGCTGGCACAGGTGCTGGTAGATGAAGGCTTCACCAGCCTGGAAGAGATTGCCTACGTACCGTTGGAAGAAATGCTCAACATCGACGGCTTTGACGAAGATATCGTCAACGAGCTCCGCGCTCGGGCCAAGGATCGTTTGTTGACTAAAGCCATCGCTACTGAGGAAAAGCTGGCAGACGCCCATCCGGCCGAAGACCTGCTCTCGCTTGAGGGTATGGACAAGGATTTGGCGATGGAACTGGCGGTGCGCGGCGTAATTACCCGCGAAGACCTGGCCGAGCAGTCTATTGACGATCTGCTCGACATCGACGGCATTGACGAAGATCGTGCCGGCAAGTTGATCATGGCCGCCCGAGCCCATTGGTTCGAGTAATTAGGCGCGGCCTGAGGAGAGAAGTGCATGACGCAAGTCACGGTGAAACAACTGGCCGATGAGGTCAAAACACCGGTAGAGCGCCTGTTGCAGCAGATGCGTGAGGCAGGTCTGCCGCACACCGCCGCCGATGAAGGTGTGAGCGATAGTGAGAAGCAGTCTTTGCTGACTCACTTGAAGAGCAGCCACAAGGCGAAAGTGGAAGAACCGCGCAAGATTACATTGCAGCGCAAAACCACCAGCACCCTGCGGGTTGCGGGTAGCAAGAGCATCAGCGTTGAAGTACGCAAGAAGAAAGTCTTCGTACAGCGCAGCCCGGAAGAAATCGAAGCCGAGCGCAAACGCGAGCTGGAAGAACGTCGCGCAGTAGAAAATGCTGCACGTCAGAAGGCTGAAGAAGAAGCCAAGCGTCGCGCCGAAGAAGAAGCGCGTCGCCAGCCTGCTGCTGCGCAACCTGCTGCCACTGACGCGGTCGCCGCCCCTGTTGAAGCTGTGCGCGAGGCTGCCCCGGCTGCCGCCGCACCTGCTCCTGCAGCAGACGCCCGCAAGCGCGACGAGCCTCGTCGTCCGGACAAACCACGTGCTGACGATAACAATCGTCGCGGTGGTGGTGGCGATGGCGAGCGTAAAAACGCTCCGCACCGCGCCTCGGTCAAAGAGAAAGCGCCTGCGCCACGCGTTGCCCCACGTACCACCGACGAAGAAAGCGATGGCTTCCGTCGTGGTGGTCGCGGCAAGGCCAAGCTGAAGAAGCGCAACGCCCACGGTTTCCAGAGCCCAACCGGCCCTGTCGTGCGTGAAGTGAAGATCGGCGAGACCATCACTGTGGGCGATCTGGCCCAGCAGATGTCGGTCAAGGCTGCTGAAATCATCAAGTTCATGTTCAAGCTGGGCACTCCAGCCACCATCAACCAGGTACTGGACCAGGAAACTGCCCAGTTGGTTGCTGAAGAGCTGGGCCACAAAGTGACCCTGGTCAGCGACACCGCCCTGGAAGATTCCCTGGCCGAGTCCCTGAAGTTTGAAGGTGAAGCGGTTTCCCGTGCGCCGGTCGTGACCGTAATGGGCCACGTTGACCACGGTAAGACTTCCCTGCTCGACTACATCCGTCGTGCCAAGGTTGCCGCAGGCGAAGCCGGTGGTATTACCCAGCACATCGGTGCATACCACGTTGAAACCGAGCGCGGCATGGTCACCTTCCTCGACACCCCAGGTCACGCCGCGTTTACCGCAATGCGTGCCCGTGGTGCGAAGGCGACCGACATCGTGATTCTGGTGGTTGCAGCGGACGACGGCGTAATGCCGCAGACCATTGAAGCTGTCCAGCACGCCAAGGCTGCCGGTGTTCCTCTGGTCGTTGCCGTGAACAAAATCGACAAGCCGGGCGCCGATCTCGATCGCATCCGTAGCGAACTGTCGGTTCACGGCGTGACGTCCGAGGAATGGGGTGGCGAGACGCCATTCGTATCGGTCTCGGCGAAAATGGGTACCGGCGTTGACGAACTGCTCGAAGCGGTCCTGTTGCAAGCCGAAGTCCTGGAACTGACCGCTACTCCATCGGCTCCTGGCCGTGGCGTCGTGGTTGAGTCCCGTCTCGACAAGGGCCGTGGCCCGGTTGCCACCGTGCTGGTCCAAGACGGTACCCTGCGCCAAGGCGACATGGTGCTGGTCGGTTCGAACTACGGCCGTGTACGTGCCATGCTCGACGAGAACGGCAAGCCAATCAAGGAAGCAGGTCCTGCTATCCCAGTCGAGATTCTCGGCCTGGACGGTACGCCGGACGCTGGCGACGAGATGAGCGTAGTGGCTGATGAGAAGAAAGCCCGTGAAGTGGCTCTGTTCCGTCAAGGCAAGTTCCGCGAGGTCAAGCTGGCCCGTGCTCACGCCGGCAAGCTGGAAAACATCTTCGAGAACATGGGCCAGGAAGAGAAGAAGACGCTTAACATCGTCCTCAAGTCTGACGTTCGTGGTTCCCTCGAAGCGTTGAACGGCGCCTTGAACGGCCTGGGTAACGACGAAGTGCAAGTGCGCGTTGTCGGTGGCGGTGTCGGTGGTATCACCGAATCCGACGCCAACCTGGCACTGGCTTCCAACGCTGTACTGTTCGGCTTCAACGTGCGTGCCGATGCTGGCGCTCGCAAGATCGTCGAGCAGGAAGGCCTGGACATGCGTTACTACAACGTCATCTACGACATCATCGAAGACGTCAAGAAAGCACTTACCGGTATGCTTGGCAGCGACGTCCGGGAGAACATCCTGGGTATCGCCGAGGTGCGTGACGTGTTCCGCTCGCCGAAATTCGGTGCGATCGCCGGCTGCATGGTGGTTGAAGGCACTGTGTACCGTAACCGTCCAATCCGTGTACTGCGTGAAGACATCGTTATCTTCGAAGGCGAGCTGGAATCCCTGCGCCGCTTCAAGGATGACGCTGCCGAAGTACGTGCCGGCATGGAATGCGGTATCGGCGTCAAGAGCTACAACGACGTCAAGGTTGGCGACAAGATCGAAGTCTTCGAGAAGGTTCAGGTTGCTCGCAGCCTCTAACTCGCGCACTTCAGGAGCCGCGCAGCGTGTGGGCATGCAGATGCCCCGCGTAGCGTCAGGACTCTAAACGCAACGCCCGGTCTGGCTTTTGTCAGGCCGGGCGTTTGCCGCTTTCAGACCCCACGGGTTTCACCGTGTGGCAGTAACAGGTAACAAGACATGGCAAAAGAATACAGCCGTACCCAGCGTATCGGCGATCAGATGCAGCGTGAGCTGGCCCAACTGATCCGCCGCGAAGTCAAAGACCCACGCGTTGGCCTGGTCACCATTACCGCTGTTGAAGTGAGCCGTGACGTGGGTCACGCCAAGATCTTCATCACTGTGATGGGGCAGGACAACAGCGAAGAAATCGCGCAAAGCATCAAGGTGCTCAACTCCGCCGCAGGTTTCCTGCGTATGCAGTTGGCCCGTGAAATGAAGCTGCGCAGCGTTCCACAGCTGCACTTCCATTACGACGAAAGCGTCGTGCGTGGCGCGCACCTGTCGGCATTGATCGAACGCGCCGTGGCTGAAGACAGCCAGCACCCGTCCACACCTGAAGACGCCAAGGAGTAAGCGGTGGCTCAGGTCAAACGTATCCGTCGCAACGTCAGTGGCATCATTCTGCTCGACAAACCCATTGGCTTTACCTCCAATGCCGCGTTGCAGAAGGTGCGCTGGCTGCTCAATGCCGAGAAGGCCGGGCATACCGGCAGCCTTGATCCATTGGCCACCGGTGTATTGCCGTTGTGCTTTGGCGAGGCCACCAAGTTTTCGCAATACCTGCTTGATTCCGACAAGGGTTACGAAACCCTGATGCAACTGGGCAAGACCACCACCACGGCGGATGCCGAAGGTGATGTTTTGCAGGTTCGCGACGTGACCGTTGGTCGTGCGGATATCGAAGCTGCCTTACCCGCTTTTCGTGGGCAAATCAGTCAGATACCGCCGATGTACTCGGCACTCAAGCGCGATGGCCAGCCACTTTACAAGCTGGCACGTGCGGGCGAAGTAGTGGAGCGCGAACCGCGTTCTGTTACTATTGCGCGCTTGGAATTGCTCGCTTGTGAAGGCGACGCTGCCCGTTTGGCCGTGGACTGCAGCAAAGGCACCTATATCCGTACCCTGGTGGAAGATATTGGTGAGCAACTTGGCTGTGGCGCGTACGTTGCAGAACTGCGACGCACACAGGCCGGGCCTTTCAGCCTGGCCCAGACGGTCACGCTGGAAGAGTTGGAAGCGGTACACGCCGAGGGCGGCAATGAAGCGGTTGATCGCTTCCTCATGCCATCGGACAGCGGTTTGCTGGATTGGCCATTGCTGCACTTTTCGGAGCACAGCGCGTTCTACTGGCTCAACGGCCAGCCGGTACGCGCCCCGGATGCCCCGAAGTTCGGCATGGTGCGAGTACAGGATCATAACGGTCGCTTTATCGGTATCGGTGAAGTGAGCGAAGACGGGCGCATCGCGCCGCGTCGGCTGATTCGGTCAGAATGACCGAACGAGTGTGGCTGTTAACAGGCATGGTCAACACTCATTTTTAGATACAGGGATTTGTCCCTGGCCTGTTGAAACTGCCCTTTGGGTGGTTTCCTGAAAAAAGGATTGCCTCATGGCTCTCGACGTTCAAGAAAAAGCACAAATCGTAGCTGACTATCAGCAAGCTGTTGGTGACACTGGTTCGCCAGAAGTGCAAGTTGCACTGCTGACCCACAACATCAACAAACTGCAAGGTCACTTCAAGGCCAACGGTAAAGACCACCACTCCCGTCGTGGTCTGATCCGCATGGTAAACCAGCGCCGTAAGCTGCTGGACTACCTGAAAGGCAAGGATCTGGGTCGTTATCAGACTCTGATCGGTCGCCTGGGTCTGCGTCGCTAATAAGCGATTGCGCTAGAGGTTGGTTGTCTGCCGCGTGTCATCGGGATTCCCGGTGGCCCGTGGTAGGCTCCCAGCCTCAAGTTTTATCTGGATACACGTTTTACCCTGGACGAGCGTCGGGCCGATTCCCGGCATTGCCCAAGAATTTCGCAAGAAGACAAGTTCCCCCAAGAGCCACAAAGAAGGTAGGACACCGTGAACCCGGTTATCAAAAAATTCCAGTTCGGTCAGTCGACCGTTACCCTCGAGACAGGCCGTATCGCCCGTCAAGCCTCCGGCGCAGTGCTGGTTACCGTTGACGACGACGTGACCGTATTGGTGACCGTTGTTGGCGCCAAGACCGCTGACCCGAGCAAGGGCTTCTTCCCTCTGTCCGTTCACTACCAGGAAAAGACTTACGCTGCCGGTAAGATCCCTGGCGGTTTCTTCAAGCGCGAAGGCCGTCCTTCCGAAAAAGAAACCCTGACTTCCCGACTGATCGACCGTCCGATCCGTCCGCTGTTCCCAGAAGGCTTCATGAACGAAGTGCAGGTTGTCTGCACCGTCGTTTCCACCAGCAAGAAGACCGATCCGGACATCGCTGCGATGATCGGTACCTCGGCTGCCCTGGCCATCTCCGGTATTCCTTTCGATGGCCCGATCGGCGCTGCCCGCGTTGCGTTCCACGAAAGCACCGGCTACCTGCTGAACCCGACTTACGAGCAACAGAAAGCCTCGAGCCTGGACATGGTCGTTGCCGGTACGTCCGAAGCCGTATTGATGGTTGAATCGGAAGCCAAAGAGCTGACCGAAGACCAGATGCTGGGTGCCGTACTGTTTGCTCACGACGAGTTCCAGGTTGTGATCAACGCGGTTAAAGAATTGGCTGCCGAAGCTGCCAAGCCAACCTGGACCTGGGCTGCTGCCCCGGAAGCCACCGAACTGCTGGGTGCTATCCGCTCCGAGTTCGGCGCTGCCATCTCCGACGCCTACACCATCACCGTCAAGGCCGACCGTTATGCTCGCCTGGGTGACCTGAAGGACCAGGTCGTCGCCAAGCTGTCCGGCGAAGAAGGCCAGCCTTCTTCCAGCGAAGTCAAAGCTGCTTTCGGTGAGATCGAATACCGCACCGTTCGCGAAAACATCGTTAACGGCAAGCCACGTATCGACGGTCGCGACACCCGCACCGTGCGTCCGCTGAACATCGAAGTCGGCGTTCTGCCGAAGACTCACGGTTCGGCGCTGTTCACCCGTGGCGAAACCCAGGCACTGGTCGTTGCGACCCTGGGTACTGCCCGTGATGCACAACTGCTGGACACCCTGGAAGGCGAGAAAAAAGACCCCTTCATGCTGCACTACAACTTCCCTCCGTTCTCGGTGGGCGAGTGTGGTCGTATGGGCGGTGCAGGTCGTCGCGAAATCGGTCACGGCCGTCTGGCCCGTCGTTCGGTTCAGGCCATGCTGCCTGCCGCTGACGTGTTCCCGTACACCATCCGTGTCGTATCGGAAATCACCGAGTCCAACGGTTCCAGCTCCATGGCTTCGGTCTGCGGTGCTTCCCTGGCTCTGATGGACGCCGGTGTGCCAATGAAGGCGCCGGTTGCCGGTATCGCCATGGGCCTGGTTAAAGAAGGCGAGAAGTTCGCCATCCTGACCGACATCCTGGGTGACGAAGACCACCTGGGCGACATGGACTTCAAAGTAGCCGGTACCGCCAAAGGTGTGACCGCGCTGCAGATGGACATCAAGATCAAAGGCATCACCGAAGAGATCATGGAAATCGCCCTGGGCCAAGCCCTGGAAGCGCGCCTGAACATCCTCGGCCAGATGAACCAGATCATTGGTCAGTCCCGCACCGAACTGTCGGAAAATGCTCCGACCATGATCGCGATGAAAATCGACACCGACAAAATCCGTGATGTCATCGGTAAAGGCGGCGCGACCATCCGTGCGATCTGTGAAGAGACCAAGGCTTCGATCGACATCGAAGACGACGGTTCGATCAAGATCTTCGGCGAAACCAAGGAAGCGGCTGAAGCAGCACGCCAGCGCGTCCTGGGTATCACCGCTGAGGCTGAGATCGGCAAGATCTACGTTGGTAAGGTTGAGCGCATCGTCGACTTCGGCGCGTTCGTCAACATCCTCCCGGGCAAAGACGGTCTGGTTCACATCTCCATGCTGAGCGATGCTCGTGTTGAGAAAGTGACCGACATTCTGAAAGAAGGCCAGGAAGTGGAAGTGCTGGTACTGGACGTGGACAACCGCGGCCGTATCAAGCTGTCCATCAAGGACGTAGCAGCAGCCAAGGCTTCGGGCGTTTAATCACCCGCAGGCTTCACGCTGAAAAAAGGACTCCTCGGAGTCCTTTTTTTATGGGCGCGAGAAAATGAAGCAGAATCAGCTGTTTAGCGTCGCCCAAAAGCCGCAACTTGCATGCAGGCACGACGGGCTTCATGCAAGTTGCACGATTTCGAAAATTCATAGATTTCATAACTCGTTGTTTATTAAGGAATTTAATCCGTTCGGCGAGTTGGCACACTGCCTGCAATATCCCTGGTAGCGCTGCAGCATGAAGGTTTACGCCTGCAGACTTTTAATAAAACAGGAGTTACTCGTATGAAGAAGTTCGCTCTCGCTACTGCTACCGCTCTGACCCTGGCCATGGGTGCTAACGTAGCCTTTGCTCAGACTTCCCAAGCCCCTATGACTTTGGCGGCCGGTGAAGCGACCAAGGCTAAGGAAAGCGTTTCGGATACTTGGATCACCACTAAAGTCAAAGCTGACCTGCTGACCGAAAAAGGCATTCCAGGTTCGGACATCAAGGTTGAGACCAACAAAGGTGTGGTTTCCCTGTCCTCCGACGTCGCTATCTCGGATTCGCAGAAAGCCACTGCTGTAGCCATCACCAAGAAAATCAAAGGTGTGACTGCGGTTTCTGCTGACGGCCTGCTGGCTGGCGGCGCTACCAAAGCTGACGGCATCGACAAAACCAAAGGCGCTGCCCACGACGCTAAAGAGACCACCAGCGATACCTGGATCACTACCAAAGTGAAGGCTGACCTGGTAACTGAAAAAGGCATTCCTGGCACCGACATCAAGGTTGAAACCAACAAAGGTGTTGTATCCCTGTCGTCGCCTACCGCTGTGACCGCTTCGCAGAAAGAAACGGCTGTAGCGATCACCAAGAAAATCAAAGGCGTTAAAGCTGTATCGGCCGACGGCCTGAAAGCAGAGTAACGCTGACGTTTCGTTTGAACTGAATAGCGGCGGCTTAGGGTGAGTTAGATATCCACCTGACGCACCTCTGGAGTTCATGCGACCGACCACACGGATGTGGTCATTACAGGCCCCGGCACTTGTGTCGGGGCCTGTTCTATTTCAGGCTGAAACAGAATGATCAGGTCAAAAAAATGTGGGAGCTGGCTTGCCTGCGATGCTGGCACCTCGGTCATTCAGTTGCACCGAGGTGATGCTATCGCAGGCAAGCCAGCTCCCACATTAGGATGGGCGGTGCTTAGAAGTTACTCAGCGTCCAGGTGCATTGGAGTGATCACTCGGCCATCTTTCTCGGCCTGCCCCAGCTGCGCATCGATGAAGTACACGCGGTCATCCTCCAGCTGGCCCTTGTCCACCAGGTAATCCTTGATCGTGCTGGCTCGGTCCTGCCCCAACTGGCGCAGTAGCACGTCACTGCCACTCCAGAACTTGATCACACCGTCCTTGAGCTTCGCCGAGCGCTCATCGCTGCCCAGGTCTTTCCATTCGGCCGGGGGTTGCTGTTTGAGGCGGGTGCGGTAGATGCCTTCCAGCAATGGTGCTTTTTCCTTCTCCGGTACCTCAAGCAACGAGGCCTGGGCTGGCACTTTGTCGCCACGGCGCTGGAGGATCTTGTAATAGTTGTATTGGTATTCACGTTCCAGTCGCTGTGCGGCCAGGAACGGCCCGTCGCTGCTGGCGGCGGCTGTGCCTTCAATTTCCAGGCGCAGGGCAGGGCGCTCTTTCAGCGCCTTGGCCAGGGTGTTCAGAGCGCCTTCGGCGTCTTTGTTCAGTTCACTGGAGCCAGCGGCGAACGACACATTGCCCAAGTCTTCAGAGCCGCCACCAGTGACCAGCCCGCCAATGAACTTGAAGGGCGCGGTTGCCGCGCGCACCACGAGGTTGCGCAGGGTTTGCCACACAATCGGCATCACGCTGAATTGCGGGTTGTTCAGGTCGCCGCTTACCGGCAGTTCGATGGAGATCTTGCCATCGGAGTCCTTGAGCAGGGCGACGGCCAGGCGAATCGGTAAGTCGACGGCATCAGAGCTGTCGACTTTTTCACCCAACTGTAGTTGCTCGACCACCACTTTGTTTTCAGCCTTCAATTGGCCTTTGGTGATCACGTAGTGCAGATCGAGATTCAGGCGGCCCTTGCGGATGCGGAAGCCTGCGAATTTACCTGAGTAAGGCGTCAGGTTGGTCAGCTCGACACGCTTGAAGCTGGTGGCGATGTCCAGCGCGGCCATCGGATCAAACGGGTTCACGCTGCCTTTGATCGTCACTGGCGCGTAACGGTCCACCTTGCCCTTGATATCGACGCTGGCCGGTTTGGCCTGGCGACTGTCGATGGTGCCAATCTGGCCGTTGAGCTGTTGAATCGCGGTGGCAAAGTTGGGGGTGAGGCTGAAGTCGGCAAAGTTGGCCGAACCGTCGTTGATCGCGATCTGCCCGATATGAATGCCCAGGGGCTTGTCGTTACTAGCGGCAGGTTTGGCTGCCGACTTGCTGCCGCTGTCGGCCGGCTGCGGAATCAGCAGGTCGTCGATGTTAGTGGTGCGATCTTCGTTGATCATGAAGCGCGCATACGGCTGCAACAGGTTGACCTTGTCGATCGACAGGCTTTGGCCGTGCTGGTAGTTCAGGCCTTCCAACACCAGGCGCTGCCACTTGAGGAAGTCGCGGGTCTTCAGGGTGTCCAGGGTATGCAACTGGTCAACCTGGGCGCGGCCGGTGATCTGAAGGGTAAGTGGCTCGGTGCTTTTGAGGTTTACGTCCAGGTTGCTGCCGAGCATGCCGCTGCGCAATTCCAGGCGAATAAACGGGCTGATATAGGCCTGGGCGACCCGCAGGTCGATGTCCTGGGTGTTCACTTTCAGCTTGGCGCTGACCGGGTTGAGGTTAACTTCGCCGGTTGCCTGGATCTTGCCTTGCTTGCCCAGGCCGGTGTCGACCTTCAAGGCGAAGGGGCTCTGGTTGAGGCTGTCGAAGTTCTGTACGTCGACATTCAACGGGCCCAGTTCCAGCGCGACCACAGGTTTAGCCTGGCGGTCGGCCAGGTGCACCTGATAGTTACGCAATTGCACGTCCTTGAGCAGCACTTGCCACGGCTTGCTCGGGACCGCCGGTTGCGCCGACGGCGCGTCGGCAGCGGTTGGTTCCGGAGTCTTGGCCGGTTTGCTCGGTTGGCTGGCGAACAGCTTCTGCCAATCCAGTTGACCATCGGCCTCACGGGCGGCCCAGGTTTCCAGCTTGTTGCTGCGGATCTTGCCGACAATGACCTGCTGCTTGGCCAGGTCTACCGTGGTTTCGCTGACGTCCAGGCGTTCCAGGCGTGCCAGTGGCCGGCCATCGGGGGCCTTTATAGCAAAGGGGGCGATGCTGGCGGCGGTGTTGGTCAGGTTCAGCTCGGTTTCTTTGGCCAGGCTGAATTTGTAGTCAGTGCTGAAGTTGAGCACCCCGTCTTCCAGCACCAGTGGCAGGGCGTCACGTACATACGGCCACCAGGCTTTCATTTTGCCGTCGGTCACCTTCAAGGTGCCTTCGGAGGTGATCGGTACCAGGCTGAAGTTGCCTTTCCAGTCGATCTGGCCACCTTCGGGGCCGGCGGCGACCAGCGTCATGTCGGCATTGTCGTCAGGCAAGGTGCTCAGGTTTTTCAGCTCGAAGTCGAGTTCGTCGTAGAGGAATTCGATGGGCTCGCTGGGGCGTAGGTCCTGGAAGTGCAGGTTACCGCCCGCCAGCTTGATGCTGTCGATACGCAGTGGGAACGGCTTGGCATCGGGATCGGCCGGGGTTGGCTCGCTCGGTGGCAGTTTGAACAACTGCGCCAGGTTCAGTTGGCCGGACTTGTCGAACAGCAGTTCGGTCTTGGGCTTGTCCAGTTGCACATCGGCCAGGTGCAGGGCGCGGGTCCAGAGGCTGTCGATCTGCAGGTTGGCATAGAGGCGTTCGAAACCTACTTGCTCTTTGCCTGGCTCACCGATCTTCAGGCCCCACAGCGTCAGTTCCAGGCTGAAGGGGTTGAGTTCGATGCGCTCGATTCGCGACGGCACCGTGGCGTAATTGGCCAACTGTTGGTTGGCAATACGAAGGGCGATGCCGGGTAATATCAGAAAGCCCAGCAAGCTGTACAAAGCAAGGGCGGTCAACAAGGCGCCTACGGCGCGGATCAATCCTTTGGGCATGGGTGAACGCCATCTATGTCGAACGAGAGTGCCTTGGAGTATGGCACGGGAATTCGGTTCCGAAGAACCGTGGGCGCTGGGAAACTTCCTACAAATGCAGGATCAGCGTCTTCAGCGGAGGTTGTTGGTCTCTGGAGGGAAAGTCGGCTCCAGGTGTCATAACCTGCCATTCGCGCACCGGGCGCCCGGCCTTTTCTGCACAACGCAGCACCTGCTCACGCCAGTCCTCCATGCTGACTTTTGCCAGGTTGTTGCAGCAAATCAGCACGCCATTGTCGGCGGTGGCCAGCAGTGCGGGTTTGAGCAGGCTTTGATAGTCGCGCAACAAATCGACCGTGCCGAAGGCGCTCTTGGCCCAGGCGGGAGGATCGAGCAGTACCAGGTCGTACTGGCGTTGCTCCAGGCGCGGATAGCTCGGCAGCTTCTGCCCGCGCCGCTGGGTGATGGGCAGGCCCGCCAGTTGGCGAATGGCCGGGAAGTAATCGGATTGTACAAACTCCATGCTCGGCAACTGCGGGTTGAGCTGGCCGTTTTCACGCCCCACTGCCAGGTTGCCCTCGGCAAAGTCCAGGTTGCACACCTCGCGTGCGCCGCCCGCTGCCGCGCTCAAACCTACACCGCAGGTATAGGCGAACAGGTTCAGCACGCTTTTGCCGGCGCTGTGGTCCTTGACCCAGCCCCGGGTGTTGCGCAGGTCGAGGAACAGCAGTGGGTCTTGCCCGGCGTGGCGCCCACGCACACGGTAATTGAGGCCCCACTCGTGGCCGACCAGGTCTTCCAATGCGCCAGGCTCCGCGCGGTACACCGTGTCTTCGCGGTCGATGCGCGAGTTGCCGCGGGCACGGTCGTTGTACACCAGCAACAATTCCAGGCCCATGTATTGGTTGATCAGTTGGTGCAGGTCCAGCAGGTCTGCAGTTTCCAGGGACTGGTGGAAGCTTTGTACCAGCAATTGCGGGCCGTAGCGGTCGATGGTCAAGCCGCCGGCGCCTTCCTGGCTGCCGTGAAACAGCCGATAGCAGTCCGTACCCTGGGCGTGCAGCGTGTTGATCAGGTCTTGGCGGTGATCGAGGGCGGCGCGCAGCGCCTGATTCAAGGGAGTCATGGAGCGCGCCTTGCTGGTAGATGAATAAGAAAAATGGGGCGCGAAGTTTAACAGCTAACCCCGGCCTGCACAGGCCGGGGATAATCCTGGCGCTATCGGTTGAGGCGTTTGTCGATCAAACCGTCCACCACGCTGGGGTCTGCCAGGGTCGAGGTGTCGCCCAGGCTGTCCAGTTCGTTACAGGCGATTTTGCGCAAGATGCGCCGCATGATCTTGCCGGAGCGGGTTTTCGGCAGGGCAGGGGCCCATTGGATCAATTCCGGTTTGGCGAAGCTGCCAATCTCCTTGCTGACCAATTCCAACAGGTGCTTTTTCAACGCGTCGCTGGGTTCGACGCCATTCATGGGGGTGACAAAAGCGTAGATACCCTGGCCCTTGACGTCGTGGGGGTAGCCCACCACGGCGGCTTCGGCGACCTGATCATGCAGCACCAGGGCGCTCTCCACTTCAGCGGTGCCGATGCGATGGCCCGAGACGTTGATCACATCGTCGATCCGCCCGGTGATCCAGTAGTCGCCGTCTTCATCGCGCCGTGCGCCATCCCCGGTGAAGTAGTAGCCGGGGTAGGGCTTGAAGTAGGTGTCGATCATGCGCTGCGTGTCGCCGTAGACGCTGCGAATCTGCCCCGGCCAGCTTGATCTGATGGCGAGTACACCACTGCCGGCGCCACTGATTTCCTTGCCATGTTCATCGAGCAACACCGGTTGTACGCCGAACATGGGCTGTGTCGCGCAGCCCGGTTTGATGCGCTGGGCACTGACCAGCGGGCTGAGCATGATGCCGCCGGTTTCGGTCTGCCACCAGGTATCGACAATCGGGCAGCGCTGTTCGCCGACGGCGTTGAAATACCAGTCCCAGGCTTCCGGGTTGATCGGCTCACCTACGCTGCCCAACAGGCGCAGGCTGGCGCGGGATGTACTCTGCAGCGGGCCGTGTCCTTCACGCATCAGGGCGCGCAGGGCGGTGGGCGCGGTATAGAAAATATTCACCTGATGTTTATCGATGACCTGCCAGAAGCGCGAACTGTCCGGATAACTCGGCACGCCTTCGAACATCAGCGAGGTGGCGCCATTGGCCAGCGGGCCGTAGACGATATAGCTGTGGCCGGTGACCCAGCCCACGTCGGCGGTGCACCAGAACACTTCGCCTTCCTGGTAATCGAGCACGTACTTGAAGGTCATCGCCGCTTGCAGCAGGTAGCCAGCGGTGGTGTGCAACACGCCTTTGGGTTTGCCGGTGCTGCCGGAGGTATAGAGGATGAACAGCGGGTCTTCAGCGTCCATCGGCTCGGGTGGGCAGTTGTCGCTGGCGGCGTCCAGGGCAGCTTGGTACTTGAGGTCGCGGCCCTCGTGCCAATTCACGCTCGCCCCGGTGCGCTCCACTACCAGTACCGTGCTGACGTTCGGACAACTGGCCAGGGCTTTGTCGACGTTATGTTTCAACGCCACGGGCTTGCCACCGCGTACGCCCTCGTCGGCGGTGATCACGGTGCGGCAATCAGCGTCGAGGATGCGGTCGCGCAGGGCGTCAGGAGAGAAACCACCAAACACCACCGAGTGCACTGCGCCAATTCGCGTGCAGGCCAGCATGGCGTAGGCCGCCTCGGGGATCATCGGCATGTAGATGCACACCCGATCACCTTTGTTCACGCCTCGGCTTTTCAACACATTGGCCAGACGGCTGACGTTTTGGTGCAGTTGACGGTAAGTAATCGTGCAGGATTTTGACGGATCGTCGCCTTCCCAGATGAAGGCCGGCTGATCGGCGCGTTGCGCCAGGTGGCGGTCGATGCAGTTGTAGCTGACGTTCAACTGACCGCCGGCAAACCATTGGGCGGCACCGGTGTGGATGTCTGACTGCTGCACGCTGTGCCAAGGTTTTATCCAGTCGAGAAAGCCCTTGGCCTGTTCGGCCCAGAAGGTGTCTGGCTGGTCGATGGATTGGCGATAGAGGCGCTGGTAGTCCTCTTGACTGAGCTGCGCAGCCCGGCGGACGGCATCGGCGGTGGGAAAGGTGCTGATATCGAACATGAGCGCTCCTTATTCTTGTTTTTGCGACAAGTCATAAAGATGCACCCTGGGACGGGAGGGTTCAAGGCCAACGTCCAAACGCACGTTGACCTTGAATGAACGGCTTCAGCCGCGGTGACGACCGCGGAAGTAGTTGATCAGGCCCTGGGTCGACGCATCTTCGGCCAAGGTTTCTTCGGCGCCGGTCAGGCGGTTGTACACGCCTTTGCCCAGCTCCTTGCCCAGTTCAACGCCCCATTGGTCGAAGGCGTTGATGCCCCACACCACGCTCTGCACGAACACCTTGTGTTCATACATAGCCACCAGTGCGCCAAGGCGACGCGGGCTGATGCGCTCGACCACCAGGGTGTTGCTCGGACGGTTACCCGGGATCACCTTGTGCGGTGCCAGCTTCTGTACTTCGGCTTCCGGCAGGCCCTTCTCACGCAGCTCGGTTTCGGCCTCGCTGCGGGTCTTGCCGAGCATCAGCGCCTGGCTCTGGGACAGGCAGTTGGCGTACAGCCACTGATGGTGGTCGGACACAGGGTTGAAACTGACGATCGGCACGATGAAGTCGGCCGGGATCAGTTGAGTCCCTTGGTGCAGCAACTGGTGGTAAGCGTGCTGGCCGTTGCAGCCTACGCCGCCCCAGATCACCGGGCCGGTATCGGTGGACACTGGCGTGCCGTCCTGGCGCACGCTCTTGCCATTGGATTCCATGTCCAACTGCTGCAAATGCTTGGTGATGTTACGCAGGTAATGGTCGTACGGCAGGATCGCATGGCTCTGCGCACCCCAGAAGTTGCCGTACCACACCCCCAGCAAGCCCAGCAGCACGGGCATGTTGGCTTCGAACGGCGCGTTCAGGAAGTGCTGGTCCATGGTGTAGGCACCCGACAGCAGTTCCTTGAAGTTGGACATGCCGATAGCCAGGGCAATTGGCAAGCCGATGGCAGACCACAGCGAGTAGCGCCCACCGACCCAGTCCCACATTGGGAAGATGTTTTCTTCGCGAATACCGAAAGCCACGGCCGCGGCATTGTTGCTCGAGACGGCGATGAAGTGGCGATACAGCTCGGCTTCCGAGCCCCCCTGGGCCAGGTACCAGGCGCGGGCGGCCTGGGCGTTTTTCAGGGTTTCCAGGGTGTTGAAGGATTTGGACGAGACGATAAACAGCGTGGTCTCGGCGCGCAGCTTCATGGTCAGTTCGTGGAACTCGCTGCCGTCGATGTTCGCCAGGTAGTGGCAACGCACGCCTTTATGGGCGTAGGACAGCAAGGCCTCCGAGACCAGTTCCGGGCCGAGGAATGAGCCACCGATACCGATGTTCACCACGTCGGTGATCGGCTTCTCGGTGTAGCCGCGCCACAGGCCGTCGTGGATACGGCCGACCAGGTCAGTGATCTGGTTCAGCACCTTGTGCACGTCCGGCATGATGTTCACGCCGTTGACCGACAGCTTGTCGCCCACCGGGCGGCGCAGGGCGGTGTGCAGGGCAGGGCGGCCCTCGGAGGAGTTGACCGGTTCGCCAGCGTACTGCGCGTCGATCGCCGCCTTGAGATTGACTTCCTTGGCCAGGCCCACTAACAGGTCGCGGGTTTCGCTGGTGATCAGGTTTTTCGAGTAATCGAGGAAAAGTCCGCAGCTGCTCAAGGTGAACTGGGAAAAACGCTGAGGATCGGCATTGAACGCCTCGCGCATGCTGAAATCCTGCATGGCTTGGCGATGTTGAACAAGCGCTTGCCAGGCGGGCAGCGCGGTAACGTCATGAGGGGTGCGGTAGTACGCCATCGCTGCGGGTTTCCTTTTATTACGGGGACTGCCTTTAGGACACTTCAAAGCCCGGAACATCCAGTCTTATCGCAAGGATTGGGTTCCAGACAGCGCTAACCATAGCGCAGGGCAGTTACATTAAACCTAGCGTGTGGATATGTCTTGGCTTTGTCTGCGCTGTGGCCGGTACTTTTTTATACCGGCACAGCCGTCGGGGCAACAGGTTGAGGTAAAGCGGGCGTCAGGCGAGGTTCAGGTGCAGGTTATCGATGAGGCGTGTTGCCCCCAGATAAGCGGCGACCAGGATCACCACATCGCGATCTTCAGCCGTGGCCGGGCGCAGATGCACGCCTTGGCGCACTTCCAGGTAGTCCATGCGCAGCCCCGCGGCTTCAATCTGCTGGATGTGCTCGGCGCGAAGCCTGGCAAAATCGTGATCGCCGCTTTTGATGGCCGTGGCGATCTGGCTGAGCGCGCGGTACAGCACTGGCGCGACCGCCCGTTGCTCATCGGTGAGGTAACCGTTGCGTGATGACAGCGCGAGGCCGTCCTCGGCGCGCACGGTGGGCTCGCCGATGATCTGGATCGGCATGTTCAGGTCGCGGACCATGGCGCGGATCACCGCCAACTGCTGGTAGTCCTTCTGGCCAAATACGGCCATGTCCGGCTGGACCATGTTGAACAGCTTGCTGACCACCGTGGCCACCCCTTCAAAGTGCCCTGGGCGGCTGGCGCCGCACAAGCCTTCGGACAGCTGAGGCACGCTGACGCGGGTCTGGCCGTTCATGCCATCGGGGTACATTTCCTCGACCGTGGGCGCGAACAGCAGGTTACAGCCGGCCTGCAGGAGTTTTTCCTGATCGGCGGCCAACGTGCGCGGGTATTTGTCCAGGTCTTCGCCAGCACCGAATTGCAGCGGGTTGACGAAAATGCTCGCCACCACGAAATCCGCTTGCTGCGCGGCCTTGGTCACCAGGGTGGCGTGGCCGCTGTGCAGGTTGCCCATGGTGGGTACAAAGCCGATGCGCTTGCCGGCGCTACGGGCGTGGGTTACGGCAGCCCGCAGTTCGCGGACGGTTTTAACGGTGTTCATGCCGAGAATCCGTGTTCAACGCCTGGGAACGTCACGTTTTTGACTTCGCTGACGTAGGCGCTCAGGGCGGCGTGGATGCTGTCCTGGCCAGCCATGAAGTTCTTCACGAACTTGGGCACGTGGCCGGTGATCGACAGGCCGAGCATGTCGTGCAGGACCAGCACCTGGCCGTCGGTGGCGGAACCGGCGCCAATCCCGATCACGGGCACTTTGACGGCCTGGGTGATTTCGGCAGCCAGTTCGCTAGGCACGCACTCCAGCAGAATCATCGCTGCACCGGCCTGTTCCAGGGCGATGGCATCGGCGCGCATCTGGCGGGCCTGGGCTTCATTGCGGCCCTGAACCTTGTAGCCACCGAGGATATTCACCGACTGCGGTGTCAGGCCCATGTGCGCGCACACTGGCACGCCGCGCTCGGCCAGCAGCCGGATCGACTCGGCCAGCCACACGGCACCTTCGACTTTGATCATGTGCGCGCCGGCCTGCATCAGCTTGCCGGCGTTCAGGAAGGTTTGCTCAAGGGTGGCGTAACCCATGAACGGCAGGTCCGCGATAATAAAGGCGCCATCGTTGCCACGCTTGACGCTGGCGGTGTGGTAGGCGAGCTCATCGGTGGTCACGGGCAGCGTGCTGTCATTCCCTTGAAGAACCATGCCTAGGGAGTCGCCCACCAGCAGCACTTCGACGCCAGCCTGGCAGCTGGCGTGGGCGAAAGTGGCGTCATAGCAGGTCAGCATGGTGATTTTTTCACCTTTGAGCTTGAGGCTCTGCAAGGTGGTCAGGGTAATGTCTGGCATGAAAGGGTCCTCGTTCAGGCGCTTGGAAACAGCGAGTAACGCGCGTGAGTCTTCGTTTATACAGGCGCACTGTCTTGAAAGCAGTGCTTATAAGGCCTGGATTGCGCCCTGTCGCGCCGGGTTGGCGGCAGCGGGACGCCTATAGTCGTGAGGAGGACACGGGAAGTCAATTGGATGTGTTACCGCATTGTTACGATGGAGGTGTTACCGCTGTTACTGACGCGATTCAGCAAGCTGGGCACAGGTTGGGGGCGCACTGAATATCTGATGTGGGAGCTGGCTTGCCTGCGATGGCATCNTCGCTTGCATCGCAGGCAAGCCAGCTCCCACATTGACCGAGTCATTCTTGAGGGAGGCGTTCCAGGCCGACGAACGGGCAGGCGGTGAGCAGGTCGCTCAAACGCTGGCCGTCAGGTAGCTGCAGGTCGGCAGGCGCCAACTCAGCCAACGGATACAGCACAAACGCGCGCAGATGCATCTGGTAATGCGGCACCTTGAGGCGCGGCTCGTCGATCAGGCGATCACCGAACAGCAGGATATCCAGGTCCAAGGTGCGCGGGCCCCAGCGTTCCAGGCGTTCGCGGCCCTGATCGTTCTCGATGGCTTGCAGCGCATCAAGCAGGTCCAATGGCGCCAGGCGACTGTCCAGCGCCGCAACGGCGTTGGTGTAGCGCGGTTGGCCTGGCAGCAGTGATTCGCTTTGATAGAAGGCGGACACCCCGGCGAGGTGGGTGCCAGGCAGTTGCGCCAGCGCCTCGATCGCGCTGCGCAATTGTTGTTGCGGGGCAGCCAGGTTGCTGCCCATGCCGATGTAGATACGTTCCACGTTTATTCGCCCGCAGCGCCCGAGGCATCGGCACTGCTGCGTTTACGCTTGGTGCCGCTACGGCGACGCTTTTTCGGCCCTTCGCCGGCGCTATCGCCTTTGCTGCCCAGCTCACGAATCATTTCGCGGCGCTGGCTGTCATTGGCGTCCTGATAATCGGTCCACCATTCGCCCAGGCCATCGGTCTGCTCGCCCGCGCTTTCACGTAGCAGCAGGAAGTCGTAGCCGGCACGGAAACGCGGGTTGTCCAGCAACAGATCGGCGCGCTTGCCGCTGCGGCGTGGCAGGCGCTCCTGCATGTCCCAGATTTCGCGGATCGGCATGGTGAAACGTTTGGGGATGGCGATGCGTTGGCACTGTTCGGCGATCAGCTCGTGAGCCGCTTCCTGCATGGCCGGGATCGGCGGCATGCCACGGTCCTGCAGGCGCAGTACGCGTTTGGGCAGGGCCGGCCACAACAAGGCGGCAAACAGGAACGCCGGGGTCACCGGTTTGTTCTGCTTGATGCGCAGGTCGGTGTTGATCAAGGCTTCGCTGATCAAGGTGTGGGTGTACGTCGGGTTGTACTCCAAGGCCTCGGCGCTGGCCGGGAACAGGGGGTCGAACAACTGCAGGTCCACCAGCATTTCAAAGGTGTCGGCGGCGTAGCCCGAAAGGAACAGCTTGAGCACTTCCTCAAACAGGCGTGCCGAGGGGATTTCCCGCAGCATCGGCGCCAGTTCGCGAATCGGCGCGGCGGTGTGTTTTTCGATGCCGAAGTTGAGCTTGGCGGCGAATCGCACGGCACGCAGCATGCGCACCGGGTCTTCCTGGTAGCGCTGCGTAGGATCGCCGATCAGCCGGATCAGGTTGTTGCGAATGTCGTGTACGCCGTTGGCGTAATCGAGGATGCGCTCGCTGACCGGGTCGTAATACAAGGCGTTGATGGTGAAGTCGCGACGTTGCGCGTCCTCTTCCAGGGTGCCATACACGTTATCGCGCAGGATGCGCCCGCTCTCGTTGCGGGAAGACTGGTTAGTGTCCTCCTCTTCATCGTTTTGCGGGTGACCGGCGCGGAACGTTGCGACCTCGATGATTTCGCGACCAAAGTGGATATGCACCAGCTTGAAGCGCCGGCCGATGATTCGTGCATTACGAAACTCGGCGCGCACTTGTTCAGGCGTGGCGCTGGTGGCGACGTCGAAATCCTTGGGCGTGATGTTGAGCAGCATGTCGCGTACGCAACCACCCACCAGGTAGGCCTGGTAGCCGGCGTTCTGCAAACGTTCGACGATGTTCACTGCATAACGGCTGAATTGAGCGCGCTGCAGCGAATGCTGGCTGCTATTGAGCACTTCAGGCGTGCTGCGTTTGTGTTGCGTTCGACGCAAGGGAGAACGGAATGACTGGAACAACTTCTTCAGCATGGGATGCACTGTTTGAAGGAATGTTCGGCCATAACGAAGAATGACCGCATGATGGGCGGGGATTCTAGCATTTAGTCAGGGGATGGTGTAGGAACAAGCTAAAGGCATTGCGCCATAAGCGTTTGAAGGTCAAATCCCGGAAACTACAAGGGGAGCCGAAGCTCCCCCAGAAGTAGTTGCGTGCTCTATTTTTATTATTGATGTCGGGCTTCTTGTTTTTGTTGATCGCCCTCGCCACGAAGCTTCCTTCATGACACTCCCAATCGGGAGCCAAGAGCAAACGGATTGCTTTGGTCGCTGTGTTGCTGATCTACGATCCAACCAGTTCAGGCTCTGCCTTAGGGCAGTTTTTGTTGTTCTCGGCCTGGTTGCGGGGCAAGCCCCAAATGCAACGCCTCTCCAAAAGAATCAGTTAGCTGCGCCTCCGCCGTGTTGTTTTTGTTATGCGTGAGTCGATTCGTCTTATTTTTATTGTCTTGTACAAAGCTTGTTATTGTTTTTGTACTAAGCATATAGCAGGGTGCGTGCCAACTTTTGCGCCGTCCAGCAAAACCGGGGGTTTGGGCTGGTTTCGCCAGATTGAGGGCCAAAAAAAAGCCGGGGCTTCGTTACCGTAAGCCCCGGCTTTTGTTACGTGAAAATTCAGCGGTAACAGTTTTTTCACATCAGCAGGTGTTACCTGTGGGGCTGCGCTCTCAGCTTTCGCTGGCCACCCCGGTCTTGCGCCGTGGAATGCCCAGGCGCTGACGCCGTTCCCACAAACACTTGCGACTTACACCCAGTTTGCGGGCCAGTTCGGTCTCGGTCATATGGTCCTGATGCTCGAGCACGAAGTGCTGGAAGTAGTCTTCCAGTGACAAATCTTCCGTCGGCTCATGGCTGGTATTGCTACCGCCGCCCTGCTGCGGGGCCAGGCCGATGAAGTCGTCGTCATCCAGGTCGCTGAGCTCGATGTCGATGCCCAGCAACTCGGCAGAAATCTCCGGGCTCTCCGACAGAATCACGGCGCGCTCGACGGCGTTCTCCAGCTCACGCACGTTCCCTGGCCACGAGTAGTGACGGATCGCCTGCTCGGCGTCCGCGGCAAACTTCAGGTCGGTGCGGTCAATGCGTGCGCCTTGACGCAACAGGAACGCGTTGGCGATTTCGTTGACGTCGGCGCCGCGCTCGCGCAGGGCCGGCAATTTGAGCGCGATGACATGCAGGCGGTAATACAAGTCCTCACGGAACTGGCCGATCTTGGCCAGGCTCTTCAGGTCTCGGTGTGTCGCCGCGATCAATCGAACATCGACCTTCTGCGATTGCACCGAACCCACGCGACGAATTTCGCCTTCCTGCAGCACGCGCAGCAAACGCGCTTGGGCTTCCAGGGGCAGCTCGCCAATTTCATCAAGGAACAAGGTGCCGCCGTCCGCGGCCTCCACCAGGCCCGCACGCCCGGCGCTGGCGCCAGTGAACGCACCTTTCTCGTGGCCGAACAGCTCGGATTCGATCAGGGATTCGGGGATCGCCGCGCAGTTCACCGAGATCATCGGCGCCTTGGCGCGCTTGGACAGGTTGTGCAGGGCGCGGGCCACCAGTTCTTTGCCGGTGCCCGATTCGCCCTGGATCAATACATTGGAGTCGGTCGGCGCCACCTTGCGGATCTTGCTGTACAAGTCCTGCATCGGAGGGCAGGAGCCGATGATGCCGATCTCGCCATTGCTGTTGCTGGCGCCTGGTTTTTCGGCGCCGCTGGTCTTGCCGGTGGGGCGTGGCTCGGCAGGCGCACTGCTGGCCGACACACGGTCACGCAGGATGCGGGCCACGGCCTGGAGCATCTCGTCGTGATCGAAGGGCTTGGCGATGTAATCCACCGCGCCCATCTTCATCGAGTCCACCGCCGAGCGCAGGCTGGCGTAGCTGGTCATGATCAGCACCGGGGTGCCCTGGCCCAGCTTGATCAGCTCGGTGCCCGGGGCGCCTGGCAGGCGCAGGTCACTGACAATCAGGTCGAACGTGGGAATGCTGAATCGCTCTTGGGCTTCCTGCACCGAGCCGGCTTCGCTGACCTGGTACTGATTACGTTCAAGCAGGCGACGCAAGGCAGAGCGGATAATGGTTTCGTCTTCGACGATCAAAATGTGCGGCATTGATTCAATTCTCTCGACGGTCTCAGTTCACAGCGGACGTCGCTTCGACATGACGCGGCAAGGTCACCCGGATACGGGTGCCGCGTTGGCTTTGTGTGTCAGCCGGGCTGTCGATGGTGATTTGTCCATAATGCTCTTCAACGATGGAATAGACCAGTGCAAGGCCCAGACCGGTACCTTCACCGGGGTCCTTGGTGGTGAAGAAGGGTTCGAACAATCGGTCCATGATGTTCTGTGGAATGCCGCTGCCTTCGTCTTCCACGATCAGGTCGACCGTGTGCTCGAAAGCCTCGCTCTTGACGCGTACAGCACTGCCGGCCGGCGACGCGTCGCGGGCGTTGGACAGCAGGTTGATCAGCACCTGGGCCAGGCGTTGTGAGTCGCCATCGACCCAATGCTCCGGATCGCACAGGTTAAAGAACTGTACTTCGAAATTGCGCCGGTTCAAGGCCAACAGCCCAATGGCATCCTGGGCCACTTCGGCCAGGCACACCGCTTCGTCCTGATTCTGATGGGCGCCGGAGTGGGCAAAGCTCATCAACGACTGGACGATGCGTGAAACCCGCTTGGTCTGTTCAAGGATTTGCCCGCTGATTTCGGTGATTTCCCCGTCTTCTTCACGCTCTTCCCGCAGGTTTTGCGCCAGGCAGGCGATACCGGTGATCGGGTTACCGATTTCATGAGCAACGCCGGCCGCCAGGCGCCCAATGCTGGCCAGGCGTTCGGAGTGCACCAGCTTGTCTTCGAGCATCTGTGTATCGGTCAAATCTTCTACCAGCAGCACCAGGCCGCTGTTACCCGGCGCCAGAGGTTCGTCGATGGCCGCTTTGTGCAAGTTGAGCCAGCGGGTCTGGCCGTCGAGGGCCAAGTGCTGTTTGTGCAAGTGCTCGTCCGGCAGGTTGATGAAACCCTGCAGCAGCTCTTTCCAGGGATCGCCCAGGGTATTGAGGCGCGAACCCACCACCCGCTGGGCGGCGATGCCGGTGAGTTCTTCCATGGCCTTGTTCCACATCAGGATTTCCTGGTCCTTGGCCAGGGAACACACGCCCATCGGCAGTTCCTGCAGGGTCTGGCGGTGGTAACGGCGCAGGGCATCGAGTTCGGCCGCCAGGCCCGTGAGGCGCGAGTGGTAATCCTCCAGCCGGCTTTCGATGAAGTGGATGTCTTCGGTGACGTAGTTTTCGCCACCGGCCTTGTAGGGCAAGAAGGTTTCCACCATGTCCTGGGACACGCTCGGCCCCATCAAACCGGACAGGTTGGCTTCGATACGGTCACGCAGGCGGCGCAGGGCATAGGGGCGGCGCTCGTCAAATGGCAGGTAGAGGTCGCGCAGCGCCTGTTCGACTTCCTTTTGTGCGGCCTTGGCACCCAGGGGCTTGGCCAGTTGTGTGGCGAACTCTTGGGGCGAGGCCGCATGCAGTTCGCGGCGTTGCGGGCGGCGCACGTTGTCTACCGCACAGGCTTCTGCGGCGCTGGTTTCTTCGGCGCTGGCGTTAGTGAACAGCGAGATCAGGGTGAACATCAGTACGTTGGCGGCCAGCGAGGCGATGGCCGCCATGTGCCAACTGGTGTCGTCCAGCACGTAAATCATGTTCAGCAAGGGGATATAGAAGCCCTGCAAGTTGCCGACCAGCGGTAGCAGCATGGTCACGGTCCACACCAGGATCCCGGCCAGCAGCCCTGCAATAAAGCCACGGCGATTGGCGGTCGGCCAGTACAGCACCGACAACACGCCCGGCAGAAATTGCAAGGTGGCGACAAACGCGACGATGCCGAGGTTGGCCAGGTCTTGCCCGGCGCCCAGCAGCAGATAAAACGCGTAGCCGGCCATGATGATCGCGACGATCAGCGCGCGTCGGGTCCATTTCAACCAACGGTAGATATTGCCCTCGGCCGGCGGCTGGTACAGCGGCAGTACCAAGTGATTGAGCGCCATGCCCGAGAGTGCCAGGGTGGTGACGATGATCAACCCGCTGGCGGCCGACAACCCCCCGACATAGGCCAGCAGCGCCAGAGCCGGGCTGTTGGCGGCAATACCGATGCCCAGGGTGAAATACTCAGGGTTGGTGGTGGCCCCCAGTTTCAGGCCGGCCCACAGGATCAGCGGCACCGCCAGGCTCATCAGCAACAGGAACAGCGGCAAGCCCCAGCTGGCGCTGACCAGCGAGCGCGGGTTGAGGTTCTCGGTGAAGGTCATGTGGTACATGTGCGGCATCACGATCGCCGAGGCGAAGAACACCAGCAGCAGCGTTCGCCATGGGCCTTCCTGCAATGGCGTATGCAAGGCGGCGAGGGCGGTCTGGTTTTGCAGCAGCCACAGCTCCAGCTGTTGCGGCCCGTCGAACACACCGTAAAGCGCGTAAAGGCCGACGCCGCCGATGGCGATCAGCTTGATGACCGACTCAAAGGCAATCGCAAACACCAGGCCCTGGTGTTTCTCACGGGTGGCGATATGGCGAGAACCAAAGAAGATGGTGAACAAGGTGATCAGCGCGCAGAACGCCAGGGCAACCCGATGTTGCACGGGCTCGCGGGTCAGGATGCTGATGGAGTCGGCCACCGCCTGGATCTGCAGGGCCAGCAACGGCAGCACGCCGATCAACATGAAGATGGTGGTCAGCGCGCCGGCCCAGGTGCTGCGAAAGCGAAAGGCAAACAGGTCTGCCAGGGAGGACAGTTGGTAAGTCCGGGTGATTTTCAGGATCGGATACAGCAGCACCGGCGCCAACAGGAACGCGCCGGACACCCCCAGGTAACTGGAGAGAAAGCCGTAGCCGTACTGATAGGCCAGCCCCACCGTGCCGTAGAACGCCCAGGCACTGGCGTAGACGCCCAGGGACAAGGTGTAGGTCAGCGGATGGCGAATGATCGCCCGCGGAATCATTCCGCGCTCACTGATCCAGGCCACGCCGAATAACGCAGCCAGGTAGGCGGCGCTGATCAGCAGCATCTGGGTGAGACTAAAGCTCATCGGCATCTTTTTGGCTCTGCAGGATGAAGGTCACGACGATCAGGATCAGCCATAGCAGATAAGGGCGATACCAGGCGCCCGTGGCGTCGATCCACCAATCCATGATGGCGGGGGAGAACAGGTAGATCCCGACGACCAGCAGCAGGACCAAACGATAGATGTACATGTTGGCCTCTGATTAAAAATCTGCCGCGATGTTAACGGATGATGGGCAACCTGCAAGCGCCTTCAACTCAATTGCGCTTCGGCCAGGGTCAGTGTGCGCGGGATGCGGGTGGCGTCCCAGTGTGCAATGCCCCAATCCAGCAGTTCTCGTGGGCTGGCGTACTGCAACTGCGCGTCTGGCTCTTGGCCAAGGGCACGCAGCGCTCTGAGCAGCAAAGGCGTGGCCTGGTCGGCTGTCAACGGTGGAGAGCGGTAGGACTTGCCCAGCTTGTTGCCGTCTGGCTGCACGATCAGCGGCACGTGCAAGTAACGGGGTTGGCGCAGGCCGAGCAGTTCTTGCAAGTAAAGCTGGCGCGGCGTGGAGTCGAGCAGGTCGGCGCCGCGTACGATATCGGTTACACCTTGCCAGGCGTCGTCGAGCACCACCGCCAGTTGGTAGGCGTAGAGGCCATCGCGCCGACGAATGATGAAGTCGCCGGCATCGCGACCCAGATGCTGCCGGAACTCGCCCTGGACGCGGTCGACAAAGTGATACTCCAACTCGGGCACGCGCAGGCGGATCGCGGCATCCTGCTGTTCGTGGCCGGCATTGCGGCACAAGCCTGGGTAAATCCCGTTGTAGGGCTCCAATTGCTTGCGCGAGCAGGTGCAGGCGTAGGCCAGGCCGTGGTTGAACAGGTCGTTGAGCACTTTAGCGTAGGCATCATGCCGCTCGCTCTGGCGAACCAGTTCGCCATCCCATTCAAAGCCATAGCTTTCCAGCGCATGCAGGATCGCCGCCTGAGCGCCGGGCTCTTCACGGGGAGGGTCAAGGTCTTCCATGCGCATCAACCAACGGCCGTGGTGGGCGCGTGCATCGAGGTAGGAGGCGAGGGCGGCAACCAGGGAACCGAAGTGCAAATGGCCGCTGGGTGTGGGGGCGAAACGCCCAATATAGGTAGAGGCTGTCATGGCCCGGATACTACTGCATAACCGGTAAACGCCAGAAACAAAAATGGAGCGTTCGCACGCTCCATTCGTTCAGCTCGGCAAAGTTACTTGCCGACCTGTTTTTCCTTGATTTCAGCCAAGGTCTTGCAGTCTACGCACAGGTCCGCGGTTGGACGGGCTTCCAGTCGGCGAATACCGATTTCGACGCCGCAGGATTCACACCAGCCGTATTCTTCGTCTTTGATCAGTTGCAGGGTCTTGTCGATCTTCTTGATCAACTTGCGCTCGCGATCGCGGGCGCGCAGTTCGAGGGCGAACTCTTCTTCCTGGCTGGCGCGATCGGCCGGGTCAGGGAAGTTGGCCGCTTCATCCTTCATATGGTCAACCGTACGGTCGACTTCCTGCATCAAGTCCTGTTTCCACTTGTTGAGGATCTTGGTGAAGTGCTCGCGCATGGGCTCGCCCATGTACTCCTCGCCCTTTTTTTCGACATAGGGTTCGAAGCCGCCGAGGCCTTGAGTCTGCTGTTGCTTTGCTTGGGTGGACATGAATAGACCGCCTCTCACTCTTCTAATCCATTGCGCAGGATTGCAACGTCACCGACACCTGCCGGCCCTGCGGCTGCAAGCGGGCGAACTTACCAGATAGATTCAGGGTGCGCTACTCCCGGTTGTCGAGGCCCAAGGCAAAGGGGTTGCAAACCGCAGCAGCCCGCCATGACTGGGTATGTATCGCCTCGAATGTTGATTTTAGCTGTTTTACGAGCGCGCGCAGGGTGCACTTGCAGCCCCAATCAGGCAATAGAGCATGTTTTACCGTGAGGGTTCGGTAGAATCCAGATTTTGTCCTCACCGTCTAAGGAAGGCTAATGGCTCAGCCCTACAGTGCGCGTAGTCGCGCCATCGAACCTTTTCATGTCATGGCGTTACTGGCGCGTGCCAATGAGCTGCAGGCAGCCGGTCACGACGTGATCCACCTGGAAATCGGCGAGCCGGACTTCACCACCGCCGAGCCGATCATACAGGCCGGCCAAGCGGCGTTGGCAAACGGTAAAACACGCTACACCGCCGCCCGCGGCTTGCCCGAGTTGCGCGAGGCCATCAGTGGTTTCTACCAGCAACGCTACGGATTGAGCATCGACCCGCAGCGCATTCTGGTCACCCCCGGTGGCTCCGGCGCGTTATTGCTGGCCAGCAGTTTGCTGGTGGATCCGGGTAAGCATTGGCTGCTGGCGGACCCAGGCTACCCCTGCAACCGGCACTTCCTGCGCCTTGTGGAAGGCGCGGCGCAGTTGGTGCCGGTCGGCCCAGACGTACGCTACCAGTTGACCGCCGATCTGGTGGCCAGGCATTGGGACCAGGACAGTGTCGGTGCATTGGTGGCATCGCCCGCCAACCCCACCGGCACGATCCTCACCCGGGACGAGTTGGCTGGGCTGTCGGGCGCCATCAAGGCGCGCAACGGTCACCTGGTGGTCGACGAGATATATCACGGACTCACCTACGGCACCGACGCCGCCAGCGTGCTGGAAGTCGATGATGACGCCTTTGTCCTGAATAGTTTTTCGAAGTATTTCGGCATGACCGGCTGGCGCCTCGGTTGGCTGGTGGCGCCCCCTGAAGCGGTGGGTGAGTTGGAGAAGTTGGCGCAGAACCTCTACATCAGTGCGCCAAGCATGGCCCAACATGCCGCCTTGGCTTGTTTCACCCCGCAAACTCTGGAGATTCTGGAGCAGCGCCGTGCCGAATTTGGTCGCCGCCGAGACTTCCTGCTGCCGGCTCTGCGTGAGCTGGGGTTCGGTATCGCCGTGGAGCCCGAAGGTGCTTTTTATCTGTATGCCGATATCAGCGCGTTCGGCGGCGATGCCTTCGCGTTTTGCCGGCATTTCCTCGAAACCGAGCATGTGGCCTTTACGCCCGGGTTGGATTTCGGTCGCTACCAGGCGGAGCACCATGTGCGTTTTGCCTACACGCAAAACCTCGATCGGCTGCAAGAAGCGGTGGAGCGGATTGCCCGTGGTTTGCGGAGTTGGCAAGGCTGATGCGTTTTAATCCTCCTCTTGAAGAAGGGCGGCTGATCCGCCGCTACAAGCGCTTTCTCACCGATATCGAAACCGTTACCGGCGAGTTACTCACCATTCACTGCCCTAACACCGGTTCGATGCTCAACTGCATGGTCGAAGGTGGCCAGGTCTGGTTCAGCCGTTCTACGGATCCCAAGCGCAAGCTGCCTGGCACGTGGGAAATTGCCGAAACGCCCCAGGGCCGGCTGGCGTGCGTCAACACCGCGCGTGCCAACCAGTTGGTGGAAGAAGCCTTGCTGGCCGGTGCTCTCACTGAGCTCAACGGCTTTACTGCGTTGAAGCGTGAGGTGCCTTATGGCCAGGAGAAAAGCCGCATCGACTTTCGCCTGGATTACCCTCAGGGCGCTGCGTTTGTCGAGGTCAAAAGCGTCACCCTGGGCTTTGATGGCAGCTCAGTGGCGGCTTTCCCCGATGCGGTGACGCAGCGCGGTGCCAAGCACTTGCGTGAGCTGGCCCACCTGGCGCGCGACGGTATACGGGCGGTGCAGCTGTATTGCGTGAACCTGTCGGGGATCGACGCGGTGCGCCCGGCTGTGGAAATCGACGCTGGTTATGCGACGGCGCTACGTGAGGCCAAGGCCGCAGGTGTGGAGGTGCTGGCCTACGGCGTACGGGTCACGCCTCAGGAGATTTACGTCGAGCGTCGGCTGAAAGTGCTGCTGGGCGATTAGAGATCGACCCACAATCCTTGTTCGTCTTCACGGCCGGGCAGGGCAGTGAGGTGTTGGCCTGCGCAGGGCCCGGCGATGCACTCGCCGCTTTCAATCAGAAACAATGCGCCATGGGTGGCGCATTGGATCAGGCTGGCGCTGTCGTCGAGGAAGCGATCAGGTTGCCATTCCAGCGGGATACCACGATGGGGGCAGCGGTTGAGATAGAAGTACGCAATGCCGTCCCGACGCACCGCCAACAGCCTGTGGCCATCGATATCAAAACCGCGGCTGCTGTTGGGGGCGAGGTCGCCTGAGGTGCAGAGAAACTTCATTTCAATCCTTAAGTGCCTTGACGTTCAAATGCAAACAATTATCAAATGCCCGCTTCGCCCGTCAGCTGACTGGGTGCTCAATACGATGCCTGGCAGGGGTTATCTGTCACATCAATGAGTGCTTGAGTGGCCCTGCCCTAGGAAGGAAACCCTGTTATGCGCCTGAGTACCAGCGCTATTGCGCTTGTTGCCTCACTGCTGGTCAACCCTGGGGCGCACGCCTCTGAACTGCCGCAACGCTGGGTGAGTGCCGGTGGGGCGCTGTCGGAGTGGGTGACGGCCCTGGGCGGTGAATCGAAGTTGGTGGGAGTGGATACCACCAGTCAGCATCCCGCCTCGCTCAAGGCCTTGCCGAGCATTGGTTACCAGCGGCAGTTGTCGGCCGAAGGCATTCTCAGCCTGCGTCCGCAAATCCTTGTGGGCACGGAGGAAATGGGGCCTCCGCCGGTGCTGGCGCAGATTCGCAGTGCCGGGGTGCAGGTGGATATGTTCTCGGCCCAGCCGGATTTGCCCACGCTCAAAGGCAACCTTGCACACCTGGGGAAACTACTCGGCAGTGAGGACCAGGCTAATGCCTTGTTTGCCGTGTATGAGCAGGCGCTGGCACAGCAAAAAAATTGGGTGGCCAAGGCCCAGGCCACACAAAAAGCTCCAGGCGTGCTGTTGCTGCTCGGCCATGCCGGTGGCAAGCCGCTGATCGCGGGCAAGGACACCGCCGCTGATTGGATGTTGCAGCAGGCTGGGGGGCGTAATCTCGCCACGCATGTGGGATACAAGCCGTTTTCCGTCGAATCGCTGGCAGGGTTGAGCCCTGAGGTGCTGGTATTTGCTGATCGCGCCCTGACCGGTGACGCGGCGCGCGCAGCCTTGTTCAAAGAAAACCCGATCCTTGCCTCTACGCCGGCAGCCAAGAGTGGCCGCGTGTTTGAGTTGGATCCGACCTTGCTGGTAGGCGGCCTTGGGCCCCGATTGCCGCAAAGCCTGGAGAAACTGTCTGCCGGTTTTTATCCGTCCCAGCCTAAGCCTGCTCCATGACCACTCTGGTTAAGCCAAAAACGCTGTTTATCGGGCTATCGCTGCTGTGTGTATTGGCGATCTGGCTCTCATTGGCACTGGGGCCGGTCAGCCTGCCGTTAGTGGACACCCTCAGGGCTGCGTTAAGGCTGATGGGCGTACCGATTGAGGCCCAGGGGTTGGAGCAGGCCGAGTTGATCCTGGGGCAGATTCGCCTGCCGCGGACCCTGTTGGGGCTGGCGGTCGGCGGTGTGCTGGCGTTGTCGGGCGTGGCGATGCAGGGGTTGTTCCGCAACCCGCTGGCCGACCCTGGCTTGGTCGGCGTGTCCAGCGGGGCGGCGCTGGGAGCGGCGGTGGCGATTGTCGGTGGCTCGCTCTTTGGCGGGCTGCCGGATGCTTTCGGGCCGTATCTGTTGTCGCTGTGCGCATTTCTCGGTGGCCTGGGCGTCACGGCATTGGTCTATCGCCTGGGGCGTCGCAATGGCCAGACCAATGTCGCGACGATGTTGCTTGCCGGTATCGCGCTGACGGCCCTGGCCAGTTCGACCGTGGGCCTGTTTACCTATCTGGCGGACGATGCCACCTTGCGCACCCTGACGTTCTGGAACCTGGGTAGCCTCAATGGCGCAAGTTATTCGCGGTTGTGGCCCTTGCTGCTGGTGAGTGCAGGGGTGGCGCTGTGGTTGCCGCGCCGGGCCAAGGCGCTGAACGCGCTGCTGTTGGGGGAGTCCGAGGCCAACCATCTAGGTATTGATGTCGAGGGGCTCAAGCGCGAGTTGGTGTTTTGCACGGCCTTGGGTGTTGGCGCCGCAGTGGCGGCGGCGGGAATGATTGGTTTTGTCGGTTTGGTGGTACCACATCTGGTGCGGCTGCTGGCGGGGCCGGATCATCGGGTGTTGTTACCGGCCTCGGTGTTGGCGGGCGCGAGCCTGCTGTTGTTTGCGGACCTGGTGGCGCGCCTGGCGTTGGCGCCGGCGGAACTGCCGATCGGTATTGTCACTGCGTTTATCGGTGCGCCGTTTTTCCTCTATTTATTGTTACGAGGGCGCGCCTGATGTTGCGGGTAGAAGCATTGCAGATCCGGCGCGGTGGTAAGACTGTGCTGGCCGATGTCACCTTGGACCTATTGCCGGGCGAAGTGCTGGGCGTGCTGGGCCCCAATGGCGCCGGCAAAAGTACCTTGCTTGGGGCGCTGTGCGGGGAGTTGCAGCCGGATCAGGGCAAGGTCTGGCTGGATCAGCAGGCGCTCAAGCACATGACCGGTGTGCAGCGTGCCCAGCGCCTGGCGGTGCTGCCACAATCCTCCACCCTGGACTTTGCCTTTCGTGTCGAAGAGGTGGTGGGCATGGGCCGCTTGCCTCATCAGACCGGGCGATTGCGCGACGACGAAATCATCAACGCCGCGCTGCAGGCTGCTGATGTAGGCCACCTGAGTGGCCGCAGTTACCTGGCCTTGTCGGGTGGCGAGCGGCAGCGTGTGCACCTGGCACGGGTATTGGCGCAGTTATGGCCGGGTGAGGCAGGGCAGACGTTGCTGCTGGATGAGCCCACATCAATGCTCGACCCTCTGCACCAACACACCACCTTGCAAGCTATCCGACATTTTGCCGACAGAGGCGCTGCGGTGCTGGTCATCCTGCATGATTTGAACCTGGCGGCGCGCTACTGCGACCGGATCCTGTTGCTGGAAAACGGCCGCCCCCACGCGTTGGATACGCCCTCTAAGGTCCTGCAACCAGAGCCACTGAAGGCTGTATTCGGTCTGGATGTATTGGTACAGCCGCATCCGGAGCGTGGGCATCCGTTGATCATTGCGCGTTAAGGCCGGTTAATTCGCGGGCAAAAAAAGACCCGGCAAGAGCCGGGTCAAATAACCGTGATTAGCCTGATGAGGAGATAATCTGAGAGTCCGAACCAATGGTCTTTCAGTTATCGGCTGATCTCGCGACCAGTTGTGATAATCATAACGATTCTCATTTGAGAGTCAACATTTGTTTTCCTGCTTCATCCAGTTTTCTCAAACGCTCGTTTGCAATGCCCATCAACACTGGGTTTGAGTGCCGCTCTAGTTCTTCTGATGTACTGAGATCGCTTCCAACTGACGGTTCAAGGCCTCCTTGCGCTCCGTGGGTATGTCGTTCCAGTGCACATCCATCAATGCCCCTTCAATGGCATACAGCAGAACCTTCGAAGCTCGAAACCCGCGCGTGCGCACGGCTCGGTAGGCATCGACCGCCCCTAGCCGACGCAAGTCGGACGCGCTGTGGATGCCCACCGCATGCAGCCACTGCGCTGACGTCTTGCCAAGGTTTTTCAGGTGTTGCAGCTCATCGTTCATCAAGCCTCCTTGCGTTGGCCGAATGGTGCGGTGGGTGTCGTGACCAGGCAGCCTGAAAATGAGTGTAGCGCTCAGTAGGAAAAGCGTGGTTCTTTGGTCAGAAAGGGCTGAAAAGCTTATAAGGATGGCGCGACGGCGCTTGCTCGCAGGCAGGCGCAAAGTGCCCGGCAGGCAGGGGGGCTGGCCGGTACTCGGTGTGTGGGGTTACTTGGTGCGGTAGCGCAGGCGAGTGCCGAAATTGACCGACATGAGTATTTCGTCAGCCGTGAGTTCGGGCGGGAAATAAGCACCCGAAATCTGCGCATGGGCCAGGCTGGCGCCTTCCAGTGAGCAGCCACGCAAGTCCAGGCCGCGTAGGTCGGCAGAGCGAAAATAGGCGTCGGTGAAGTCAATGCAGGTGGCGTTAAGGTCGCGCAGGTCCAGCCCTCGAAAGTCGCCGCCGCGCATGTCGATCGTGCCGTTTTCAGGGCGCTCCTGGTTGAAGCCGTGGATGTCGTCCTTGTGCAGGAGGGCATAGAGCTGGGTATCAAGAAGCTTGGGCTGACTCATGATCGCGACTCTGGCTGGTGTTATGATGCCAGTATAGTGCCACTATCGCTGGGTCGCGCGCCGAAGACGACGACGCGACCAAGAAATATTTCTTACAGGCCCGGCAGGTGCTGACGGATATGCCCGACCAACGCGTCGAGCGTCCCGCTTTCATTGGTCTCCACACGCTTGCTGAGCAGCAGTTCCTCGGCAGTCAGCGGATCACGAGTGGCTTGTTGTTCTTCGATAACGGCCAGTGTGGCGTCAGACGGATCGTTTTTATCCGCCTGACGTTGTGCCAGCCAACTGGTAATAACGGCTTGCGGGGCGTTGCAGTCGAGGATCAGGAACGGCGCGCCAGTGGCTTCGGCAACCTGGGCGGCAGCGTCACGCTGTGCGCGTTTCAGGAAAGTGGCATCCAGCACCACCGGGTAGCCGGCGCGCAGCACGGTGTCGGCAATCTCGTTCAGACGTGTGTAGGTGGCAGCGCTGGCGTCCTGATTGTAGATACCGGCCTGCAGGGTGTTCTCTACCTGTTGTTCGCCAAACAGGCGCTTGCGCTCTACATCCGAACGCAGGCGCACCGCGCCCAGGGCTTCGACCAGGCGCATGGCCACGTGGCTCTTGCCCACCGCTGAAACGCCATGGGTGATTGCCAGGAAGCGCGAGGGGATGGTGCTGTAGCTTTCCGCCAGGTTGGCGTAGTTGCGGTACTGGCGCAGGGTGGTAGCGCGTTGCACGGGGTTGGCTTCGCTCGGCATGCTGAACAGCGCAACCTTGGCGCGCACCAATGCACGGTAGGCTTTATAGAAGTTCAGGAGCTCCAGGCCCTGGTAGTCGCCGGTCAATTCCAGATACTGGCTTATGAAGCGCCGTGCCAGGCATTTCAGGCCGCGATCTTCCAGGTCCATCGCCAAAAAAGCGGTGTCGGCGTACACGTCGGTAAAGCGGAAAGGCTCGTTGAACTCGATGCAGTCGAAGATCACCACGCGGCCATCGATCAGCGTGGCGTTGCCCAGGTGAATGTCGCCGTGGCATTCGCGGGTATAGCCATCGAGCTTGCGTTGCGCAAGCAAAGGCTTGAGGCGTTCGAAGCTGCTTTCAGCCCAGGCTTGCAGAGCCTCCAGCTGAGTCAGGTCGGCCTTGTCGCTAAGGAACGGGCGGATCTGGTCAAAGTTCTGGCGTACCGGAGCCATCACCTCTTCCGGCGTGCCGGCGGGGTGATCTTGCGGGACTTTGGGGGCGTTGAGGTGGAACTGGGCGATCTGCTTGGCCATCTCATCGATGTGCGCGCTGGTCAGTTCGCCGTTGGCTTGCAGGGTGCTGAGCATCTGGCTTTGCGGGAACTGGCGCATTTTCAGCGCGTACTCGATGGCCGGGCCGTCGCCACGCAGTTGCGGCGCCTCGGCAGTGCCGGTAATCGGCAACACTTCAAGATACAAATCTTCGGTCAGGCGCTGGTTGAGGCGCAGTTCTTCGCGGCAGAAATGTCCACGATCATCCAGGTGGGTGAAGTCCAGGAAGCCGAAGTTCATCGGTTTCTTCAGCTTATAAGCGTAGGGCCCCGTCAGTATCACCCAGGAAATATGGGTCTCGATGACTTGAAACGCTTCAACCGGATGAGGGTACAAGGCCGGGTTTTGCAGGGCAGCGATCAGGGTCTGGCTCACGGGCGATCCTTCAAAGTCTGGGGAAAATCATGGGGGGCATTATGGCTGCTGATGCCAGTCGTGCAAACCGCTGTCCGGCTCATGTTGATCATCAATAAAGTGCGTATAATCCGCCGCCATGACTCGAACCCGATCTCCCCGTTCCCGTAAAAAACCTCCTTCCCGCGGCCCGCGCCCTTGGCTGGGCTGGGTGATCAAGCTTGGCCTGGTGGGCCTTGTGGCGGTCGCCGGCCTTGCGGTGTACCTCGATGCCGTGGTGCAGGAAAAATTCTCCGGCAAGCGCTGGACGATTCCGGCCAAGGTGTATGCACGCCCGCTGGAGCTGTTCTCCGGCCAGAAGCTGAGCAAGGATGACTTCCTTACCGAGCTCGATGCGCTGGGCTACCGCCGCGAACCCGTGAGCAATGGCCCTGGCGCTGCGGCGGTCAGCGGTAATACCGTCGACCTGAACACCCGTGGCTTCCAGTTCTACGAAGGCCTGGAAAAAGCCCAGCCGGTGCGCGTGCGTTTCTCTGGCGACTATGTGGCTGAGCTGTCGTCGCTCAATGGCTCCAAGCTGCCGGTGGTGCGTCTTGAACCGTTGCTGATCGGCGGTATTTACCCGAAAAATCTTGAAGATCGCATCCTGATCAAGCTCGATCAGGTACCGCCGTATCTGCTCGAAACCCTGGTCGCTGTCGAAGACCGCGATTTCTATAGCCACTGGGGTGTGTCGCCGAAGTCGATCGCCCGTGCTATCTGGGTCAACACGTCCGGCGGCAAGATGACCCAGGGCGGCAGTACGCTGACCCAGCAACTGGTCAAGAACTTCTACCTGACCAACGAACGCAGCCTGACCCGTAAACTCACCGAAGCCATGATGGCGATGTTGCTGGAGCTGCATTACAGCAAGCAGGAAATCCTCGAGGCTTACCTCAACGAGGTATTCGTCGGTCAGGATGGCCAGCGCGCCGTGCACGGTTTTGGCCTGGCCAGCCAGTTCTTCTTCGGGCAGCCGTTGTCCGAATTGAAATTGCATCAGGTTGCGTTGCTGGTGGGGATGGTCAAGGGGCCGTCCTATTACAACCCGCGCCGCAACCCGGAGCGTGCGCTTGAACGTCGCAACCTGGTGCTCGATGTACTGGAGCAGCAGGGTGTGGCCACCGCTGAACAAGTGGCCGCTGCGAAAAAAATGCCACTGGGTGTGACAACCCGCGGCAAGCTGGCGGATAGCTCGTTCCCGGGCTTTATCGACCTGGTCAAGCGCCAACTGCGCGAAGACTACCGCGACGAAGACTTGACCGAAGAGGGGCTGCGGATCTTCACCAGCTTCGACCCCATCCTGCAGATGAAGGCCGAAGCGTCGGTCAACGACACCTTCAAGCGCCTGACTGGCCGTAAGGGCTCGGATGAAGTCGAGGCCGCCATGGTCGTGACCAATCCGGAAACCGGGGAGGTCCAGGCCATGATCGGCAGCCGCCAGGCCAGTTTCGCCGGTTTCAACCGCGCGCTGGATGCCGTGCGGCCGATTGGCTCGCTGGTCAAGCCTGCGGTTTATCTCACTGCACTGGAAAAACCCAGCAAGTACACGCTGACCAGTTGGCTGTCCGATGACCCGCTGTCGATCAAAGGCGCGGATGGCCAGGTATGGACGCCCAAGAACTTCGACCGCCGTTCCCATGGCACGGTGTTCCTGTATCAAGGATTGGCGCATTCCTACAACATCTCGACCTCGCGTCTGGGGCTTGAAGTGGGTGTGCCGAACGTGCTGAAGACTCTGGCGCGACTGGGAGTCGAACGCGAATTCCCGGCGTTCCCGTCCATGCTCCTGGGCGCTGCGGCCATGACGCCGATGGAAGTGACCACCATGTACCAGACCCTGGCCAATGGTGGCTTCAATACGCCGATGCGCGGTATTCGCAGTGTGCTGACCGCCGATGGCGAACCGCTCAAGCGTTACCCGTTCCAGATTCAGCAGCGCTTCGACGCGGGCTCCATCTACCTGATCCAGAACGCCATGCAGCGCGTGATGCGCGAGGGTACGGGGCGTTCGGTCTACAGCGTGCTGCCGTCGAACCTGACCCTGGCGGGCAAGACCGGTACCAGTAACGACTCCCGCGACAGCTGGTTCGCAGGTTTCGGCCAGGATGTACTGGCCGTGGTATGGCTGGGGCGCGACGACAATGGCAAGACGCCGTTCACCGGTGCCACCGGCGCGCTGCAGGTATGGACTAGTTTCATGCGCAAGGCTGACCCGTTGCCGCTCAACATGCCGCAGCCGGACAATATTGTGCAGGCCTGGATTGATCCGCACACCGGCCAAGGCTCCGATGCCAACTGTCCGGGCGCGGTGCAGATGCCGTATATTCGCGGCAGCGAACCACCACCCGGCCCTGCGTGCGGTGGCAGTGCTCCTGCTGACGCGGATTCGGTGATGGATTGGGTCAAGGGCTGGATGAATTAAGCAAAGAGGGTTTCAAGTGAACAAGTTGTGGATTCCAGCAATTACGGCTCTGGCTTTGCTCGGCGGTTGCTCCAGCGTGCAGCGCGGCTCTATCCCTGTGGTGGACTCAAGCACGTCCGTTTCCAATAACGACCGCATTTCGGCCAATGGCGGCTTCCGTCAGACCGTGGTCAAACGGCCAGCCCAAGCTGCAACCCAGGCAATTCCCCAGGATTCCGGCGTCGTAGTGATGGTGCCCGGCAGTGGGGCTGCAACCTCGGCGCCTATCAGTGCCGAGCCATGGACCCCAGGCCCGAGCACTTCCGGGCCGGTGAACTCCACGCCGATTCAAACCGCGCCGGTCAATCAGGGCACCTACAACATGCCTTCGACGCCGAGCGGTATTCCCTCATCGTCCAGTGCGGGCGGGTTATCGGCGGACGAACAACTCGATGGCCCGGTGCTGGCGTTGCTCACCACCGCTCAGCAGCAGCAGGCGGGTGGCGATTTGAATGGCGCCTCGTCGAGCCTTGAACGTGCCCAGCGCGTGGCGCCGCGTGAGCCACAAGTGCTCTATCGCCTGGCCCAGGTGCGCATGGCCCAGGGCGATGCGCCCCAGGCGGAGCAATTCGCTCGCCGTGGCCTGAGCCTGGCCAATGGGCGCCCAGACCTGCAAGCCAGCCTGTGGGCCTTGATCGGGGATGCGCGTGCCGCCCAGGGCGATGCAGCGGGTGCCGCCCAGGCGCGGCAAAAAGCCAAGGTCAGCCTCTGATGGATGCGCGTTTTCCCGCGATTGCCGAGCAGTTATTGCTGATCGAGCGCGAACTGCGCGTGCAGGGCTGGTGGGATGAAGTATCCCCCGGTGTTGAAGCCCTCAGCAGCGTCGAACCCTTTTCCGTCGATACTCTTGATTTCCACCAATGGCTGCAGTGGATCTTCCTCGCGCGTATGAAGCAGATCCTGGAACAGGACCTGCCCTTGCCGAATGCGTCGGGGATCCTGGAAATGGCCGAGATGGTCTACGCCGACCGGCCGCGGGAGAGCCTCGGCTTGCGTAACGCGCTGAAAAAGTTCGATCAATTGATCGCCGACGCTCGTTAATTGCCTGACTGCCGGTTTTTCCGGCAGTCTTGCGCACATTTCTACCGCTTGACGACATTCAGGCGAGTTTTATCCCTCCTCAAAGCCCTTTCTTCTGCGTTCTCATGCGCTTAGTTGGAAAAAAGCGCAATTATTGCTTGACTTGAAGGGCGTGAAACAGAAGAATCCAAAGTCCGCTGTATCGGGACTGCCAGAAGCAGGCCCGCTCAGCAGATCATGAGGCGCACATCCGCGCCGACCTGTAACACCCGCAACGCGTTACCTCGCGCTGGGTGGGAAAAGCCCGCAACACTTGGGACGATCCCAATACTTGCTCAGTCAGTGCTGACGTAGTCGGCGACCACCGTCGCTCATGCTCTGTTGAGAAGTAAACCTATTAAGACCCGTCGGTTTTTTAACGGACGGTATTCTGGCGTTTTAGAGGTGAACAACGTGGAGCTTTTATCTGGCGGTGAGATGCTCGTCCGCTTTTTGCGTGACGAAGGCGTCGACTATATCTACGGGTACCCAGGTGGTGCTCTGCTGCATGTCTACGACGCACTGTTCAAGGAACCGGCTGTTACCCACATCCTGGTTCGCCACGAACAGGCCGCGACCCATATGGCTGACGGTTACGCCCGTGCCACCGGTAAAGCCGGCGTGGTACTGGTAACCTCCGGCCCAGGCGCAACCAATGCCATCACCGGCATCGCGACTGCGTATATGGACTCCATCCCGATGGTGATCATCTCTGGCCAGGTGCCTAGCACCATGGTCGGCACCGACGCTTTCCAGGAAACCGACATGATCGGTATTTCCCGCCCGATCGTGAAACACAGCTTCATGATCAAGCACGCGTCGGAAATCCCGGAAGTCATGAAAAAGGCGTTTTACCTCGCACAGTCCGGTCGCCCGGGCCCTGTGGTGGTCGATATCCCGAAAGACATGACCAACCCGGCCGAAAAATTCGAATACGTTTTTCCCAAGAAAGCCAAGCTGCGTTCCTACAGTCCGGCCGTCCGTGGGCACTCGGGGCAGATCCGCAAGGCGGCAGAAATGCTCCTGGCGGCCAAGCGCCCCGTGTTGTACTCCGGCGGTGGCGTGATTCTGGGCGGCGGTTCCGCGCCACTCACCGAACTGGCCAAGCTGCTCAACCTGCCGGTGACCAACACCCTGATGGGCCTCGGCGCATTCCCGGGTTCGGACCGTCAGTTTGTCGGCATGCTCGGCATGCACGGCAGCTACACCGCCAACCTCACCATGCACCACGCCGATGTGATCCTCGCCGTGGGCGCGCGGTTCGATGACCGAGTGATCAACGGCGCGAGCAAATTCTGCCCGAATGCCAAGATCATCCACATCGACATCGACCCGGCGTCCATCTCCAAGACCATCAAGGCCGATGTGCCAATCGTGGGGCCTGTAGAAAGTGTACTGACCGAAATGGTCGCTGCACTCAAGGACATCGGCGAAACGCCGAACAAGGAGTCCGTTGCCAGCTGGTGGAAGCAGATCGACGAATGGCGCGGTGATCGTGGCCTGTTCCCTTATGACAAGGGCGACGGCAGCATCATCAAGCCACAAACCGTGATCGAAACCCTGTGCGAAGTGACCAAGGGCGACGCCTTTGTGACCTCCGACGTGGGCCAGCACCAGATGTTCGCGGCGCAGTACTACAAGTTCGACAAGCCTAACCGCTGGATCAACTCCGGTGGCCTCGGCACGATGGGCTTTGGTTTCCCTGCGGCCATGGGGGTGAAACTGAGCTTCCCGGATGCCGACGTTGCCTGCGTCACCGGCGAAGGCAGCATCCAGATGAACATCCAGGAGCTGTCGACGTGCCTGCAATACGGTCTTCCCGTGAAGATTGTCTGCTTGAACAACGGCGTGCTCGGCATGGTTCGTCAATGGCAGGACATGAGCTACGGTAGCCGTCACTCCCATTCCTACATGGAATCGTTGCCGGATTTCATCAAGTTGGTTGAAGCCTATGGCCACGTCGGCATTCGCATCACTGATTTGAAAGATCTGAAGCCGAAGATGGAAGAAGCGTTCGCCATGAAGGACCGCCTGGTGTTCATCGATATTCAGGTGGATACCAGCGAGCACGTCTACCCGATGCAGATCAAAGACGGCTCTATGCGCGACATGTGGCTGAACAAGACGGAGCGTACTTAATCATGCGGCATATTATCTCCCTGCTTCTGGAGAACGAACCCGGCGCTCTGTCTCGTGTTGTCGGCCTGTTTTCGCAACGCAACTACAACATCGAAAGCCTGACCGTGGCCCCGACCGAAGACCCGACCCTGTCGCGCCTGACGTTGACCACCGTAGGCCACGATGAGGTGATCGAGCAGATCACCAAGAACCTCAACAAGCTGATCGAAGTGGTCAAGCTGGTCGACCTGTCGGAAAGCGCTCACATCGAGCGCGAACTGATGCTGGTCAAGGTCAAGGCCACTGGCGCCCAGCGTGCCGAGATCAAGCGCACTACCGATATTTATCGCGGGCAGATCGTCGATGTGAGCGCCAGCGTTTATACCGTTCAACTGACCGGTACCAGCGACAAACTGGACAGCTTCATCCAGTCGATCGGGACGGCCTCGATTCTGGAAACCGTACGCAGTGGTGTCACCGGGATTGCCCGTGGCGACAAAGTACTCAGCATCTAACCCAATTAGCGAATGGCCTTACGGCCTGGATATATAGAGGAACCTCATGAAAGTTTATTACGATAAAGATTGTGACCTGTCGATCATCCAGGGCAAGAAAGTCGCCATCATCGGCTACGGTTCCCAGGGTCACGCTCAAGCGTGCAACCTGAAAGATTCCGGCGTTGACGTGACCGTTGGCCTGCGTAAAGGCTCGGCCACTGTCGCCAAGGCTGAAGCCCATGGCCTGAAAGTGACCGACGTTGCTTCTGCTGTTGCGGCTGCCGACCTGGTCATGATCCTGACCCCGGACGAGTTCCAGTCCTCGCTGTACAAGAACGAAATCGAGCCGAACATCAAGAAGGGCGCTACCCTGGCCTTCTCCCACGGCTTCGCGATTCACTACAACCAGGTCGTGCCGCGCGCTGACCTCGACGTGATCATGATCGCGCCGAAAGCACCGGGCCACACCGTGCGTTCCGAGTTCATCAAAGGCGGCGGTATCCCTGACCTGATCGCGATCTACCAGGATGCGTCGGGCAATGCCAAGAACGTTGCACTGTCCTACGCTGCTGGCGTGGGTGGCGGTCGTACCGGCATCATCGAAACCACGTTCAAGGACGAGACCGAAACCGACCTGTTCGGCGAACAAGCCGTTCTGTGCGGCGGTACCGTTGAGCTGGTAAAAGCTGGTTTCGAAACCCTGGTTGAAGCTGGCTACGCGCCGGAAATGGCCTACTTCGAATGCCTGCACGAACTCAAGCTGATCGTTGACCTCATGTACGAAGGCGGTATCGCCAACATGAACTACTCGATCTCCAACAACGCCGAGTACGGCGAGTACGTGACCGGTCCGGAAGTGATCAACGCCGAGTCCCGTCAGGCCATGCGCAACGCCCTGAAACGTATTCAGGACGGCGAATACGCCAAAATGTTCATCAGCGAAGGCGCTACCGGCTACCCTTCGATGACCGCCAAGCGTCGTAATAACGCCGCTCACGGTATCGAAGTCATCGGCGAGCAACTGCGCTCCATGATGCCGTGGATCGGTGCCAACAAGATCGTCGACAAAGCCAAGAACTAAGTCGTACGCATCAAGGGAAAACGCGGCTTAGGCCGCGTTTTTTCGTTTGAGGGGTTGGTTCTGGTATAAAGCTGCATCGTTTGCAGGCGAACACTCGCTGCAAGTATCTGTCGAATTTTTTCACACCGTTGCAAGGTAAAGTCCATGAGCGAACGTCCCGAAGAGCCAAACCAGGCTTCCGACGCCGAAAGCATGCTGCCGATTGATGAACATGTCGAAGAAGGGCATGACGCCGAAGGCCGCAAGGTCCGGCATCGTGGCATCTATCTGCTGCCCAACCTGTTCACCACGGCGAATCTGTTCGCCGGCTTCTACTCCATCATCAACTCCATGAGTGCCCAGAGCGCGCTGGCGGCGGGTGATGCGGCGAGTGCCAGCAAATACTTTGGCTTTGCTGCTATCGCAATTTTCGTGGCCATGGTGCTCGACGGCCTGGATGGTCGCGTGGCGCGTATGACCAATACTCAAAGTGCTTTTGGCGCCGAGTACGACTCGTTGTCGGACATGGTTGCCTTTGGTGTTGCCCCCGCACTGCTGGCGTTTGCCTGGGCATTGGGTGACATGGGCAAGGTCGGCTGGATGGTTGCCTTCATCTATGTCGCGGGTGCCGCTTTGCGCCTGGCGCGCTTCAACACCCAGGTAGGGACTGCCGACAAGCGCTACTTCATCGGCCTTGCCAGCCCGGCAGCGGCGGGTGTTGTCGCGGGGATTGTATGGGCGTTCAGTGACTACGGGATTCAGGGATCGAAGATGTCGTTCCTGGTTGCCCTGATGGTGGCAGCGGCCGGCATGCTGATGGTCAGCAACATCAAGTACAACAGCTTCAAGGAATTTGACCTCAAGGGGCGCGTGCCTTTCGTGGCCATCCTTGTGGTGGTGCTGGTGTTCGCGGTCGTGTTCAGTGATCCACCGCGTATCCTGCTGCTGGCGTTCCTGGCCTATGCGGCTTCTGGCCCGATTCAGTACTTGTTGCGTCTGCGTCGGGACAAAACATTGTCTTAATGTAATTTCCCCCATACTCCGCAGTCTATTGGTGCATCAGTTCTCCAACGCTGCGGAGTTACCATGTTAATCAAATTACCCAAAGCGTCCGATTGTCACGAATCGGATGTCACGCCTGAATCTTTCTATCTCTCTCGCCGCAGCCTGCTCGGTGGTGCGCTTGCCGGTGTTGCCGCCAGCAGCTTGCCGCGTTGGGCCAGTGCCGGCGATGCTTCGCGGTATGCCGACGTCGAGCCGGGCAGTGCGCCCAACTGGTTTACGGAAAAACTTCCGAATGCGAAGTGGCAGTCGGTGACGGTCAAAGATGAGGCCATCACGCCATTCAAGGATGCAACTCACTACAACAACTTCTATGAGTTCGGGACAGGCAAGGGCGACCCGGCAACGAATGCGGGCTCGCTCAAGACGCAGCCCTGGAGTGTGGTGATTGATGGTGAAGTCGCAAAACCTGGGCGCTATGCCCTGGAGGACTTCATGAAACCCTATGCGCTGGAAGAGCGCATCTACCGCCTGCGTTGCGTCGAGGCATGGTCCATGGTGATTCCGTGGATAGGCTTTCCCATCTCGGCGTTGCTCAAGCAGGTCGAGCCAACCTCCAAAGCCAAGTACATCCGTTTTGAAACCCTTCAGGATCCCAAGAGCATGCCTGGGCAACGCTCAAGTTTCGGCTTGATCGATTGGCCTTATGTGGAAGGGCTGCGCCTGGATGAGGCGATGAATCCGTTGGCGATCCTCGCTGTGGGCATGTACGGGCGGGAGTTGCCTAACCAGAACGGTGCACCGTTGCGCTTGGTGGTGCCGTGGAAGTATGGCTTCAAGAGTGTGAAGTCCATCGTGCGTATCAGTCTGGTCAGTGAGCAGCCGAAAACGACCTGGCAGAGTATTGCATCTGATGAGTATGGGTTTTATGCGAATGTGAATCCTACGGTCGATCACCCGCGCTGGACCCAGGCGCGGGAGCGCCGTCTGCCGAGCGGCCTGTTTAGTCCGAATGTGCGCGAGACGCAGATGTTCAATGGCTATTCGGATGAGGTCGCTTCTTTATATACAGGCCTCGATCTGCGGAAGAACTACTGATGCGCTATCCCATCTGGCGCATCGGCGTGTTTGTAGCCGCAGCAGTGTGGCCATTGCTCTGGCTGTATGAAGCATGGAGTTCTGCGCTGGGGCCAGATCCAGGCAAGGTGCTCGTTGATCGCCTGGGTTTGGGGACGCTCATTTTATTGCTGATCACGCTTGCTATGACGCCGCTGCAGAAGTTGAGCGGTTGGGCGGGGTGGATAGCAGTGCGACGACAGTTGGGGCTGTGGTGCTTTGCTTATGTTGTGCTGCACCTGGCGGCCTATTGTGTGTTTGTCCTGGGGCTGGATTGGTCGCAGCTCGGCGTAGAGTTGAGCAAGCGGCCCTACATCATTGTGGGGGCGCTGGGGTTTGTTGCTCTCCTTATGTTGGCCGTTACGTCGAACCGCTATAGCCAGCGTCGGTTGGGTAGTCGCTGGAAGAAGCTGCATCGTCTGGTCTATGTGATTCTTGGGCTCGGTTTGCTGCACATGCTATGGATAGTGCGGGCGGATCTGAAGGAGTGGGCTATCTACGCTTCTATAGGTGCGCTACTTCTGTTGATGCGGGTGCCGCCGGTAATGCGTCGAATCCCTCGCCTTATTGCTAAAAAAGCGCCTTCTGCCACAAAAGCGTAATTAAGCCTTGACGGCAGATTCTGGAAGCCTATAATTCGCCCCACTTCCGGCGCAGTCGAAACGGAAAACTCCTTGGTAAACAATGAG